>JAWLFM010000115.1:0-8020 GCA_041685565.1 Thioalkalivibrio sp. | reverse complement strand
CCGCACTTCGAGCATGTTATGGATGCGGGTTTTTACCTCAACAAGATCCAGCGGTTTACTGATAAAATCCTTCGCGCCGGCCTGCAATGCTCGCAGCTTGTGACCCGGTTGGGCGGTAAGCACAATGACCGGAAGGTAACTATCCGCATCATCTGTCTTGAGGCTTTCCATTACCTGAAATCCGTCCATGCCCGGCATCTGCAGATCGAGCAGGATCAGATCATAATTATGTTGGCGATGGCGTGCGCATACTTCTTGTGAATGCATCGTTGAGGTAACGCGCGTGTAACCGGCCTCACCGAGCAATTGCTCAATGAGTTGCACATTCGCTTCCTGATCGTCAACAATCAGAATACTGGCGTTAAGAATATCTGCAGCGTTGAGCATCATATCGCTTCTGTCCGTTCTACACGGGGATTGGCGCGATCCGCTTCTGATTTGGAAAATTTAAGTGTCTCATCCACCGTTTTCATGAATTCATTGACATTGATCGGCTTGGTGAGATAACGAAAGAATCCTGCTTCCAGGCCTTTGCGAATATCACGGGGTATTGCATTGCCGCTGAGCGCGACCACTGGAATGTGCGCTGTTGCGCTGTCTTCGCGCAGGATCTTCAGCGCCTGGATACCGCTGATACTGGGCAAATTGATATCCATCAAAATCATGTCCGGCAGAGAGGCGCGCGCAATCTCGATACCCCGATGGCCGTCGGTCGCGCTCAGCAAGTGGATATCAGGCTGGCGGGCGATCAGATCCTGGACCAGCATCAGGTTTGCCGGGTTGTCCTCGACATAGAGAACGGTGCGCAATTGCGCGCCTTCTGGTGGTGTCATTGGGGCGGCCGTTACCGATTCGGGCGTGTCCGCAACATGCTGCCGTTCATCCGTCAGGCTCACTTCGAGCCAGAAAACGCTGCCCTTACCGACCGTGCTTTCCACACCAATTGCACCCCCCATCAGCTCGATCAGGCGCTTGGCCGTCACCAGGCCGATGCCAGTGCCTTCCGGGCCGCCCATCTCCTGTCCGAGCCGATTGAAGGGCTGGAACAACTGAGCGATCTTTTCCCGGGACAAGCCCTCGCCGCTGTCCTCTACACAAATGCGAATGTGCTCGGGAGTGTCCACGATACAGACCACGGCAACCGTGCCGTTCACACGGTTGTATTTGATCGCGTTGGTCAGCAGATTAATGACCGCCTGCTTCAACCGCGTCCGGTCCACCTTGACAAAGTATCCGACATCGAACTTGGGAAAGCTCACGCTGATGCCGCGTTTTGAGGCCTGCGGTTCGATCATGGTCTCGCATTCCTGCATCACCTCGGCCAACGAGACGGATTCCAGCGACAGCGATAACTTGCCGGACTCGATCAACGCCAGATCGAGGACTTCATTGATCAGTTCCAGCAGATACCAGCCTGCTTTCAGAATCTGCCCGATGCTGCGCTGCTGGGAAGGCGTCGGCAGGGGAGAACCGGATTCCATGAGTTGGGCAAAACCGAGAATCGCATTGAGTGGCGTGCGCAGTTCATGACTCATGCTGGACAGAAAATCCGATTTCGCGAGATTGGCCCGTTCGGCAACAGCCATGGCGTGGTGCAATTCCATTTCGACCTGCTTGCGCACGGAATTATCGGTGCCAATCAGCAGATAGCCGATGAGATCGTCATAGTCGTCGCGCAGAGCGGTGATCGACACGATGGCCGGGAAACGGCTGCCGTCCTTGCGGATGAAGGTCAATTCATACACGTCCTCGATACCGCGCGACGCTTTGAAGGCCAATGCATCGAAGCCCGGGGTGATGGAGGTGGCGAGCTCAAGGCTTAATGCCCGGGCACGTGCCGCCACTTCCTGCGGATCATGGATGTCGCTGGGATTGATCCTATTCACGACTTCAGCGGCGGCGTAGCCCAGCATGCGTTCGGCACCGGGATTGAATAGCTGGATGATGCCCTTCTCGTCTGTGGCGATGAGCGAAAAATTGGCACTGGTGAGGATCGCGTTCTGCAAGGCGCCCGTCTTGAGCAACGCCTTCTGGCGCCGCGCCTCGGCGATGACATCCACATTGCCGGAGTCGTCGCGAACATTTGGTGTGGGCATTGTGGTTCCCGCAGGGTGTGTACACCGAGCCGCGAAAGGGCCGCGTCTGTCCCACACGCAAGGGACAATCGCGATTCCGTTCAGGCATAAACCGCGCGTTTGGCGAGGCTGATTTGGATACTCGCTTTCCGCTCAGCCGTGGTCTGTGCGCTAGGACACATAGGCCGGTCGGCAGGTGTGCGAGGCACAAGTGGGCCATGACACATGGGATTGCCGCGGGGAGCGTCGTGCCCATGGAGGACGGCCATGTCTTCCGACGCGGGTCGTGCGCCCCGGGCCCGGCGTGTTCACGTGGAGCGCCCGGTTTCGTGGGCACGGCCGGCAATCTCCGTGGGCGAGAGCTACAACAACCGCACCCGTTGCAGCGACAGTGGACTGCGCCCCGGCTGCCCGTGGCTCGGCTGTCGCCGCGCCGCGGCCAAGAGGCCCGAGGCGATACCCACTGAGGCGCTGCCCGTTCGGTAGCGCACATACCTCCTGCGCCATCGGTGCCAAGGTGGTGGCATGGGAGTTCGACCCGGCGCGGCGAGCGGCGAGCGCAGCCATGTGTTCCACGCCATATCTGCCGCGGAACAATCCTCTTGCACATGCAGGCGACGATGCAGGGCAACGACTCCCGAACCCTAGGGGACCAACGACATGAGGCACGCGCGCGAGATGAAGGGTGCATTGCGACGCAAGGCCGAGGCTCGCCTCGCGGATGCGGCACCCATGCCGACCGCCGCGTCGGCGGAAACCCTGCTGCACGAACTCCAGGTTCACCAGATCGAACTGCAGATGCAGAACGAGGCGCTTCGGCAGGCACAAGGTGAACTGGAAGAGTCGCGTGACCGCTATGTAGATCTATTCGAATCCGCGCCGGTGGCCTACGTGACCCTTTCGCCCGATGGCAGGGTAGCCGACGGCAATCTGCTTGCTACCCGGATCCTGGGGCTCACGCAGGCAGGGATGCTTCAACGTCAATTCGAGGACTTCATTGCCCCCACCGACCTGGAGCGATGGCGGGAGCACGCCACCATCGCATGGGCTGGGGCGGCCCACCCTCCGCTCAATTGCGAACTGCTGCTCAGGAACGCCGCCGGCTTGGAATTCCCGGCTCAACTGGAATGCGTGGTGCGGGATCGTGTCCGCACAGGGCCAACCATGCGCATCGCGTTCTTCGATATCACCGAGCGCTGCGAGGCCGCCGCCGAGATCCATCGGCTGGCCTATTTCGACCCGCTGACCCACCTCCCCAACCGGCGTCTGCTGCTGGACCGTCTCACCCAGACGCTCGCGGCGGCTGCCCGCCATGGCCACTACGGCGCCATCCTGTTTCTCGATCTGGACGACTTCAAGGGGCTCAACGATACCCGGGGTCACAACGCAGGCGATCAACTGCTCGTCGAGGTGGGGCACCGCCTCCGCACGGGCCTGCGCGAGGGCGACACGGTGGCGCGCATGGGAGGCGACGAGTTCGTGGTGATCCTGGACGGTCTGGGCCTGACGCGGGAAGGCGCGACGGTGCTCGCGCAGACCATCAGTGAAAAACTGAGGCAGGACATTGCACGGCCCGTCGATCTGGGCCAGTTCGGGTTCCATTCCACGGTCAGTATCGGCGCGCGCCTGTTCGGCCCGGGCGAGACGGTGGAACAGTTGCTCCGACAGGCCGATCTGGCGCTGTACAAGGCAAAATCGGCCGGTCGCAACCGTGTGCGTTTCTTCGACCCTTCCATGCAGGCAGCGCTGGACGCAGGGGGCGGACTGGAAGGCGGACTGGGTCAGACGTGGCTTGAGGAATAGTTCCAGTTGCAATACCAGCCGCGGTTCGATGCGACCCGGTGGGTGGTATCAGCCACCCCTTGCCCATTGAAGGCTTCGAGCAGCTCCTGCGTCGCGGGATGCGGAACGGTTACCGTTCCGCAGAGAAGCGCCCGGCGAGCTCGCGGTCAGGACTTGCTGCCGCAGCTGTTTCTGACCCCGCCAGATGGTGGCAAGCGCGCTGCCAGAGAGATTGGCGCCCGTGCGGGATTCTCTGTCGGCGCTCGGGTCCATGGGGGCGATGGCTTCATCGGCAGTGTTTCCGACGTCGTTGGTATTCATGCTGTCTCCTGGTTCTGGGCCGAATGCGGGCGCTGGCGCCTCTGCGCACACGGCGGATGCACTCAACGCTTCGCGCTTGCCCCGCCGGCTGGGACCGGCAGGGGCCTCTGCTGAAGAAACTCAATCGCCACTGACTTCGTGGCCGATGATGCCGCCAACGGCGGCCCCGCCGACGGTTCCGACCGCGCTGCCTCCCGTGAGGACTGCACCACCGACGGCTCCGGCTCCGGCGCCAATCGCCGTGTTCCTGTCCTGCGTGGACATGCCTGCGCAAGCACTCAAGCTCAGTAGCACGATCGCCGCCAAGGGGGTGAACGTGATTCCGTGGAAGGACTTCATCGGATACCTCTGGGATAAAGGTGATCAGTGTGGGCAAGGCCGACTCGGCAGTCTGTCTGCTGGCGCACAGAGCCCCCGGAGGGTGGGGTGCACGGACCGGGCACGACTTCGCGGACGGCGGCCACACCCGGAATCCGGCCTGGCGCGTCGCCCTCCGCCGCTTCCCCTCCGTGGGCGCCGGAGTCGATTCGCCGGAACCCTGCCCCCAAAGGCGGCCCGCTGTGTGTGCGGCATCGTACAGACGACCCATCCTCCGCTGCGCGACACTTTTTGCTGTAGAGACCTGCCGCGAAGGGCTCGGCCACTACCACTCATCACACTGCGAGAAACGCCATGACACTGGGAACCATCCTGCTCATCGTCCTCATCCTGCTCTTGATCGGCGTGATCCCCGCCTGGCCCCATAGTCGGGGTTGGGGTTACGCACCATCCGGGATCATCGGGATCGTGCTGATCGTACTACTCGTGTTGCTGCTGGCCGGCCGAATCTAGCGAGCCATCGAACGGCATGACCTGCCCGGCACCGCGGAAGCAGCTGCCGACCTTTGCGCCACACTGATCCGGTCGCCACTGACCTGATCCATACCCCTCTGGAGAACAAGAAATGACACAGCTCAGGCATTTTCCCGCCTTCTTCCTCACCGTCCTTCTGGCCCTGTTCATGGCGGGTTGCGCCTCCACGGACACCCAGGAAAGTTTCGGCGAATACGTCGATGACTCGGTCATCACCACCAAGGTGAAGGCAGCGTTGTTCAACGACCCCACCCTGAGCGGCTTCGAGGTCAATGTCGAAACCTTCAAGGGCCGGGTGCAATTGAGCGGCTTCGTCAGCTCCCAGGCCGACATCAACAAGGCCGTCGAGATTGCACGCGGCGTCGAGGGCGTAAGGTCGGTCGAGAACGACATGCAGATCAAGTAGCGGGCGCACAGGACGCGGCACTCAGCCGTCCGGGACGCCCTCAGGTGCGCTGGGCTCCACGCACCTTGGTCGTGTCCGGGGCCTTGATCAGACCATTGTCGCACCGCGATCCACCCTCGCTTCGCGCACCCGGTACCGAGACGCAAGCCAGGCATGCCGGCGCCACACGGTCCGGCCCGCCGTCACGCCATCCCGAGGAAGCCTCACACCCACAAGGAGATCGCAATGACCAACGAAGACCTGCCCGCCTACGATGACCACCCGGCGATGTTCCGCAACCGGCCCTTGGGGTACATCGGCGTCTGGGTGCTGATCTTCGCGCCGGTACTGGCCCTGCTGATGTACCGAGAGGAAGTCGCCGAGATGGGCGGCTTCCCCCCGGCGATGCTGCTGGCCGCCACGGGCCTCGGCATCGTGATCCTGCTCTACTGGTTCGTGAAGACGCGGCACACGCGGCTGCGCATCACCGGTGACCAGGTCCACCTGGAGCGAGGACTGCTGAGCAAGAGTCACGTCGAACTGGATGTCGGCCAGGTCCGTGCAGTGCGGGTGTACCAGAACTTCTTCGACCGCATCTTCCGGGTCGGGCGCATCGCGATCTTCACCACCGGGGACGATCCCGAATTCGTGGTTGCGGGCATGCCCGACCCGGATCGGGTTCGCGACCACGTGCGTACCCACCTGGAGAACCCGCCGAGTGAATAATGGCGGTCCGCGAGGGAGTCGCCGGAGGATGCCGCGTTCGTGGCTACAACGATGTGCTGGCGGGCGCCCTTGAGGCCACTGCGATCGACAGCGATCGCGTCGCGCTGAGGGCTCGCCATGCGGCCGCCCACCGAGCCCTTCAGGACGCTATTGAGTGAACGCCGCGGCCGCAGAGGACCCGATGTTGAAGAATGAGCGTAGACAGTGCGTCACCGCACAGACCATCGATGCCTGGGGCCGCTACTCTGACCTCGTCAATCCTGGCACATGTAACCGATAGGAAGCAGATCATGGAACACACCCAGTCAGTGCAATCGAAGTCCCCCGGAAACCCCGGAAACCCCGGAAACGGGCAAGGCAAGCACGAACAGGTCGAGCGCGCAGCCGAAGGGGCCCACGAAACGGTGGACAAGATGGCCGATGCCACCCATAAGGCCGCAGATGCAATCGGCGAGAAAGGTGCGCAGTTGCAAGACCTGCAAGAGGAATGGATGGAGAATGCGCGGGAATACATCAATAAGAACCCGGTGACATCGGTCGGTATCGCCATCGCAGGAGGCTTTTTGTTGAGCCGCCTGTTGAGCGGTCGCTAGAGGCCGCCTTCATGGACGCATCCTCCACCTCTACTGGCACCTCGGACCAGCGTCCCGGGGTGCTGCAGGATGTCCGTACCCTGGCCCGCGAGTTGCGGGGGCTGTTCCATGACCAGGTGGGTCTCGCCGCGTTGGAGACTCGCCAGGCGGGCGAAAGCCTCGTCTGGATGGTCATCCTGGGCCTGATGGTCGGCGGTTTGCTGCTCAGTGCGTGGCTGGGCCTGCTGGCGGCGATCATCCTGACGCTCATCAACCACGGTGTCACCAGTCCCAGCGTGGCGCTACTGCTGGCGGTGAGCGCCAATCTGCTGCTCGCCGTGATCCTGGGCTGGGCGATCCGCCGCCAACTCCCGCATCTGCAGTTCCCCGCCACCGTGCGGAGCCTGACGCCCGACACGGAGAAGTCATCATGACCCGCCACGCACCGTCCTCCGAGCCGCTGGCGGCACGCATCAACGATGCCGAGCGGCGCCTGCTCGCGCGCCACCGCTCGGTCCGCAAGCAGGGCACGATGCTGGGCCACAGCATCCGCGAGCGGCTTACGTCGCCGGCACTGTTGGGTTCGGCTGTCGGCGTGGGCATTCTGCTCGGAAAACGCACCCGAGGCCCGGATTCCGGTCCTTCATGGTTGCGGATGGCGATGAGTGCGATGCCCTGGATGCATACCTTGTTCACCACGGTGAAGCCCAGCGCACCGACGCAGGCCTCCTCTTCCTCCGAATTCCCGGATTAAACCGCACGCGGCTGGGCCGTCTTACGGGAAAAGCGGGCCTGCAGGCGGTGGGTAAACGCCCGCATGTTGTGACGCGTGAGATCCGTGTAACGTCCCACAATACCGATATACTCGCTGTCGTGACCGTTCCAGATACGGGCATTCCACGACGCCGTGAATGCGCCCTCGTGGACCATGCGCGAAGTTCGGTGACGATGGGGCAAAGCCAGACGTGCCGAAGCAAGGCGGGCGAGCGCGGAAATGGCCAAGCGATCGCAAACCTGCCCGAGGCGGCGCTGGCGCGGCGATCTCGTACCGAAGCTTCTGCATGGCCCACCTGCCACCAGGGACTGACATATTGATGTCGCAATCCATCGAACCGATCGAAAATCACATCCTGGGCGTATTGCCCGCGGAGGCTCAGGCACGCCTGTTTCCGCTGCTCGAACCCGTCACGCTGATGCTGGGCCAGGTGCTGTGCGAGTCCGGTGACAGCGGTGGCTACGTCTACTTCCCCACCGATTCGATCGTGTCGCTGCTGTACTTGATGGAGGACGGCGCCTCGGCCGAGATC
>JAWLFM010000013.1:0-31187 GCA_041685565.1 Thioalkalivibrio sp. | reverse complement strand
CCTTGGCTCGGATGTAACTCGGGTGGTTGAAACAGAACCGGTGATCGGCGCTGAGGCGGAAGGGGTCGGTGTTCAGGTTGTAGAAGGCTTCGTACATGCAGGATCGGTCACCCATCGTACAGGAAAATTGGCAGATGCCTGGGGCAGGCTGGATGCAAAAACTGCGCCACGCTTGCGAAGAGGTCGCAAGCCTTGATCAGTGCTTCCCTGGGTTCGCGCGACGCCCAATTCTGTCACCGCGTTGACGAAATTGGTCCGGGGCAGTGACGGAATCCCGGCGCTCCTGGCCGCGCGGAGAACTGCGTGCGATGGCGGGCTTAGCCCGCCCGTTCACGATCTCGCGAACCTGGTACTCCTTGAGCTCCCTCCCGTGAGTGAAGATCACGAGCTCGGCAACCAAACCGATACTCACTACCTGCACACCCAGTACGACCAGCAGGGAGGACAGCAACAGCGCCGGCCGGTCGGCAAGCGAAACACCGAAGAACAGCCGCTCGATGATAATGATCAACAAAATCGCCAAACCCAGCGCGGCAATGCTGGTGCCCACCACACCGAAGAAGCGAAGCGGCTTGCGCGTGAACTTCGTGATAAACCAAACGCTTACCACATCCAGGAACCGGCGCAGATAGGTGCCGAACCTGTGACGGCGCACGTACGGGGCACGCTGGGCCTGCGGCAGATCGATCTCCTTCACAAGGAACCCCTGCTGCCGGGCAAGTAGCGGGAAAAAGATCTCCTGATCGCCATAGAGCGGAACTTCCTCGGCCACCGCCCTCCGGAAAATACGCACGCTGCACCCGAGATCGTGGAACCGGCTCCCACCCCTGAAGGCAACCAGCCGGTTGAACACGGCGGTCTTGATCCGGCTGAAACGGGAGTCTGTTCTGGGCCAGCGCCGTGTGACGACCATATCGCAGCCCTCCAAGCCGGCGAGGATCTCATGGATACTTTCCGGCTCCACCTGGAACCGGTCGGGCAACGTGAGCAGCTGGTCGCCACGGGCGTGTTCGAAGCCGACGGTCAACGCGGCTGCCTCTCCGAAGGATCTCGCCAACTGGAAGATGCGGACGGGATGCCCCTGTTCCCGGAACCCCTCCAGGTACTCGCGGATCCCGGGTCGGTCACCCTCCAGCACGAAGAGCCATTCGTATTCACAGGTTGCCCGGGAAAGCGCCTGGTCATAGGCCTCGAACAGATCGGCGAACTCGCCGTTGCTCCGGGTAACGGGCATCACCACCGACAGCATGCCTTCAAGCATCCGTTTCGCGCTCCCCGCTGTGCGCCTGCGGCTCCAGTACCGGCTGCGGAAGATTTTGGTGTGCGGTAATGATCGGCAGGCGGCGCGGGCCGGGGTCGCCAATACGCAGCAACAGTTCGGCCAGCGCGCCGCTGAGCACGAGAAAGAAGACCAGCGCTCCCAGAAGCACGCCCATGCCACCGAGTGGGAGTGCGTTGATATCCGCAACGCCGGTCAGGTAGATGCTGGATCCGATGCTCGCGATGGCGAGCAGCAGTATCGGTGCCGCCAGCGTGCCGAAGAAGGTCATCGGCCGCTGGGCCGAGACAATCAGCGTCTCGATGGCCAGCAGGTCAATCAGCACCTTGTAGATTCTCGTTAACCCGTACTTGGACGAGCCGAAGCGGCGAGGGTGATGACGCACCCTGACCTCGACGATGCGCGCGCCCGCGATCGATGCCATGGCCGGGATGAATCGGTGCATTTCGGAATACAGGGGCACCTCCTTGATGACGTCGCCCCGGTACGCCTTGAGTGAGCAGCCGTTGTCCCGAATCGGTACTCCAGTTACCTTGCCGATCAACCAGTTCGCAATCAACGAGGGGATCCGGCGAGTAATGAGCTTGTCCTGCCGCTCGTGGCGCCATCCGACGACGATGTCGTAGCCGGCGTGGATCTGCTCGACCAGTATCGGGATGTCAGCTGGATCGTTCTGCAGGTCCCCATCCATCGTGACCAGGATTTGCCCACTCGCATGATCGATACCGGCGGCCATCGCCGGCGTCTGTCCATAATTCCTGCGCAGGATGATTAGCCTCAGACGTTTGTCCTGCTCCGCCAGCTGCCTTGCCCTCGCCACCGTTGCATCACTGCTGCCGTCATCGACAAGGATCAGCTCGTAGTCCACCGCGAGCGGGTCCAATGCGGCTACAATTGACCGGTAGAGGGGGAAGACATTCTCCTCCTCGTTGAATAGGGGAACGATGACTGATAGATCCAAGAGCCGCTCCTCTCGAGTGTTACAGCATGAACCGCCGGCAGCCCAGTCATCTTCCCGTTCGGCGCCAGTTGACCATCCTCACGATCCGCGCTACGCACGGATGAGAGCGCAACCGCACTATGGAATGCGGCGGCTTGCCGCCGCTTTGCCCTGCGGGAGACTTGACTCCTGCCGCGGGAGCAAGCTCCCGCACTCCATAACGCGAACGCGATGCTGGACACCACAGACGATTCAGGCCCGTTTATTGCTTTCCACTTTGGCGGCACCATTGGGAATTTCTTAAGTCGCGCCCCCCAGCCCTCACCCGCAAGCGCGGGAGGGAGACTATTATGAAGGGTTGAGGTCGCATGGCTACTGCAGATTTTTTCACGATACATTAGCTCAGCAGAAGTCCGTATTTCGATGAGGCCGGAAGACCTCCACAGCGAAGAACAACCGATGCGCGAGCGGTTTCAGACAGAGGCCTCGAAGCAGATGGCGTTTGTCGACGGTCACGTTCACATCCACGATGTGTTCGACGTTGCCGCCATGCTCGACCACGCATCGCAGAACCGCGATTCCGAAGCGCGACGCCAGGGCCTGTCGCCAGCGGTTCCGGGAGTGCTGATGCTCACGGAGTCGCAGGGGACAGATGGCTTCCAGCGCATTGCGGAGGAAGACGGACAACGACTGGGCCGCTGGCGGGTTCTAAGGACCGGCGAGCCGATGTCGTTGCGACTTGAGACGGAGAACGCCGCACCATTGCTGCTGATCGCTGGTCGACAGATCGTCACGGCCGAACGGCTGGAGGTGCTGGCACTGGGGACCTTGGCCACGTTTGTGGACGGGCTGACAATCGGCACCGTTCTCGACCAGGTCGCCGATGCCGATGCCTTGCCGGTGTTGCCCTGGGGTTTCGGCAAGTGGATAGGCGGTCGCGGGCGCCTGGTGGGGGGCCTACTCGAATCACCCCGGGCCTCCCGGCTGTTTGTTGGCGATAACGGAAGTCGCCTTGGCATTGCCCCCGAGCCGTCCTTGTTCAGGATCGCACGTCAGCATGGGGTACCCATTCTGCCTGGAACCGACCCGTTTCCCTTCGCTGCACAGGTCGGGCAACCGCTCAGTTACGGATTCGTACTGGCTGCGGACGTCACAGGCAACGCACCAGCCGCTTCCGTACAGCAGACGCTTCAGGTCCGACGGGCACAGCCCGAGATTTTTGGCCGCTGCGCCGGTATGGTCGGCTTCGTACGCAACCAATTGGCCATGCAGTGGCGCAAGCGGCGCGCGACCGCCGGGGCCGCGGCATGAAAGCCCTTGTCATCGCCCCGCAACCCTTCTTCGCCGCTCGCGGCACGCCGTTCAGTGTCTATTACCGGTCCTTGGTGATGAGCAAACTGGGGGTGCAGGTGGACCTCCTCTGTTACGGTGAGGGTGAGGACATCGATGTGCCCAATATACGTGTCGTCCGCATCCCGAGGTTCCGTTTCCTCGGCCCGATCCGCATTGGTCCTTCGCCGCAGAAGCTCTTCCTGGACATCTTCATGCTGCTGTGGACGATCGGCCTGCTGTTGCGGCGTCGCTACGACTACGTGCACGCTCACGAAGAGTCGGTGTTCTGGTGCCGGTTCCTGAACCCGGTCTTCCGGTTCCGGCTGGCCTACGACATGCACTCGAGCCTGCCTCAGCAGCTCACGAACTTCGGCTTCACCCGAAACCGGCTGGTGATCGGCACGTTCCGGTGGCTGGAGCGCAGCGCGCTCAAGACCAGCGAGGCGGTGATCACCATCTGCCCCGATCTGCGGGACTATGCGCTCGAAGCGGGCGTTGATCCCCAGCGCCTCTTTCTGATCGAGAATTCGATCTTCGACGAGGTGCGCCTCGCGGGCGAAGGCACAGAAGCCTCTCCGGAAGACTCCGAGCCTACGCATATTCCATCCGCTTCGGGTCCACGCGTGGTGTACGCAGGTACCTTCGAAGCGTACCAGGGCCTGGACATTCTGGTGCGGGCGTTCGCGCTGGTGCTGAAACGACAGCCCGGCGCCCAGCTACTGCTGGTCGGGGGACGACCTGACCAGATCGAAGAGCTGCAGCGATTGGCCCGAGACGTGAATGCCGGAGAACGGTGCGTGTTCACCGGGCGGGTAAGCAAGTCTGCGGCGATGCGGCTTCTGGAGTCGGCCGATGTGCTCGTGTCGCCGCGCAGCGAGGGTACCAACACCCCGCTGAAGGTCTACGAACAGCTGGCCTCCGGAAAACCGCTGGTGGCCACCAACATCTGGTCGCATACGCAGGTGCTGAACGAAGACGTCTGTTTCCTCGTCGAGCCGGAACCTGACTCAATGGCTCAGGGATTGCTTCGGGCGGTTACGGATCCGGAGACAGCTGGGCAGCGGGTGCAGGCCGCACGCAAGCTTTACAGCACGGCGTACAGTCGCCCTGTGTACGAGCAGAAGGTGCATGATTTCCTCGTGCTGCTAACCCACTGATCCTCTTCGCTTCAGGAAACTTCTCCCATGTGCGGTATTGCAGGCATCGCATCGTTTGACCCGCAGCATCGGCCCGATGCGGAGCAACTGCGCGCGATGTGCGACACCCTCGTGCATCGCGGGCCGGATGGCTATGGCGGGGAGGTGCGTGACGGCGTCGCGATCGGGATGCGACGTCTCGCAGTGATCGACGTGGCAGGCGGCCAGCAGCCCATTTTCAATAAGAACCGCACCGTCCGCGTGGTGTTCAACGGCGAAATCTACAACTATCGCGAATTGCGCCAAGAGCTGGAGGCACTCGGCCACCGCTTTGCCACGCATTCCGATACCGAGGTCATCGTTCATCTCTGGGAAGAATGCGGGCTCGGGTTTGTAGATCGGATGAACGGCATGTTCGCGATCGCACTGCACGACATGACTCAGCGTCGCCTGATTCTGGCGCGCGATCACCTGGGCATCAAGCCACTCTTCTTCTCGCTGGATCGACAGCGCCTGGTCTTCGGGTCTGAGGTCAAGGCACTGCTGACATCGGGCCTTGTGCAGCGCCGACTGGACGTGGACATGCTCGGGCAGTTTCTTGCGTGGGAGTATGTCCCCGGCCCCGGCACACTGCTGCGGGACATCCGCAAGCTTGAGCCGGGCTGCATGCTCGACGTGGACCTGGCGGCCGGCCGTGCGTCGCACCGGCACTACTGGGACGTGCCCGCTCCCCCTCAAGACGGCATGCCTCAACTCAGCGACGGTGACTGGCTGGACCGGATCGACGATCAGCTGCACCGATCGGTGCGGAGACAACTGGTGAGCGACGTGCCACTAGGTGCGTTTCTCTCGGGCGGCGTGGACAGTTCGTTGATCGTCGCGGGCATGGAACGCGCCCACACGTTTAGCATCGGCTTCGATGACCCGACCTACAATGAACTGCCGTGGGCGCAACGCGTCGCCAATCACCTGGGTGTTGATCACCGGTTTGAGGTCATTCAGCCACAGGCCGCGGAACTCTTCGACCACCTGATGCCCTTCATGGACGACCCGATCGGCGACTTCTCGATCTTTCCCACGTACCTGGTCTCGCGCCACGCGCGTGAACACGTGACCGTGGCACTGTCTGGGGACGGCGGTGACGAGTTGTTCGGCGGCTATGAGACCTACCTGGCGCAGGAGAAGGCTCGGCAATGGCAGCGGGTGCCGCCGGCACTGCGGCGGGGCGTACTCGAGCCGTTCATTCGCGCGGTGAACCCGACGCGCAAAAAGAAGGGGCTGATCAACAAGGCCAAGCGGTTCGTCGAGGGGCTCGACTACCCCGCGGCACTGGGACACGCCCGCTGGCGACTCTTCGTGGGCGAGTCGATGCGCAACCAGTTGTTCACGGAAGAGGCACTGCGAGAGATGCCGACGCCGGTGGGCGAGCACATCGAGCGCCTGGCGAGGCAGGCGCGCGGACGCGACGATCTCAATCGCACACTGTATATCGACCTGAGAAGCTACCTGGTCGACAACTGCCTGGTGAAGGTGGATCGCATGTCGATGGCGGCATCGCTGGAGGCACGCGTGCCCTTCCTAGACAGGGAACTGGTGGAGCTGGCGTTTCAGATACCTCCCCGGCTAAAGGTTGCACGAGGGCGGACGAAGATACTCCTGAAGCAGGTTGCGTCCCGGCACGTGCCCCGCGACTGCGTCTACAGGCCCAAGGAGGGCTTCAGCGTGCCGATCAAACACTGGCTCAAGACCGACCTGCGACCGCGTATGGAGGAGCTACTCTCGTCGACCCGGCTGCAAGCAGCCGGTCTCTTCAACGTGGGCACAGTGGAGCGGCTGAAGGCCGAGCACTTGGCCGACCGGGCGAATCACAGCCACATCCTCTGGTCGATGATGGTATTCGAGGATTGGCGCACTCGGTGGAGGGTGCAATGATCCGGCGCGACCCTGAACAGGCGGTCTCGCAATTGCATGATCTGATCGTGATCGGCGCCGGCATCTACGGGGTGGCGATGACGCTCGAGGCAGCCCGTCGGGGCCTGGATGTCGTGCTCGTCGAGCGCGATGACTTCGGTGGCGCGACGAGCTGGAACTCGCTGCGCATCCTTCATGGAGGTTTGCGATACCTCCAGACCCTCGATCTGCCACGCTTCTTCGATTCGGTCGCGGAGCGCCGCTGGTTCTGCCGCCACTTTCCCGATTTGGTCACGCCGCTGCCTTGCCTGATGCCGCTGTACGGCAGGGGCATGAAACGATCGCCCGTTTTTCGCTTTGCGTTGAAGATGAATGACGGGCTCTCGTTCCGCCGCAATGCGGGGGTTAGTCCGGATCGCCATCTCCCCGGCGGTCAGGTGCTGTCTGCGCGGCAAACGCTGGATCGTTACCCGACAGCCCCGCGCGACGGCCTGCAAGGTGCAGGACTCTGGCACGACGTCGTGATGCCTAACTCGCAGCGGGTGTTGATCGAAATGCTGCACTGGGCGTGTGCCGCCGGGGCGATCGCGCTGAATTACACCAGCGCGGAGGCCCTTCGTATGGAGGAAGGCGTGGTGCAGGGAGTCGAGGCCCTGGACCGCATCAGCGGCGAGACGGTGCGGCTCGATGCACCGGTGGTGTACAACTGCACCGGCCCCTGGTCGCGGGCGCTTGGCGGACAATTCGATCGGGATCTGCCGAGCCTGTTTGAACCGTCCCTTGCGTTCAACATATTGCTCGACCGTGAACCGCTGTCTGAAGCCGCATTGGCCGTGGAACCACCGGGCGGACCGATGTATTTCATGTACCCGCTCCAAGGGCGCATCTTCGCCGGAACCTCCCATTGGGCCTGGTCCGGGGCTGCGGATCGCCCCCAACCGACCAATGAGCAATTGGAAACTTTTCTCAAGGATCTCAACCGGGCCGCCCCGGGGCTACGGGTGACCCGGGATCACGTGCTGCGGGTCTTCGCCGGTCTGTTGCCGAGTCGCCGGCCCGGTTCGACGGAGTTGGCCAAACGGGAGGTGATGCATGATCACGGTCGACATGGCGGGCCCCATGGGTTGTTCAGCCTGGCCGGTGCCAAGTACACCACGGCACGGCGCGTTGCCGCAGATGGACTGGCCATGGCCTGGCGTAACCGCGGCGGCTTGCCCGGCTACGGCGACACACCTCGGCCCGGGCCAAGCGTAGACGACCTGTTCCACGATGCTCGCCGGGCGCTTAACGGACGCGCCACCGCGGCGACGATGGCGCTGAAGCACCTCGTGCAACAGGAGGCGGTACAGACCCTGGACGATCTGCTGCTCCGACGGACGGACTGGCTGACCGACCCGATTCGAGGCGAATCCATCGCCTCTGATGCGGCCGGACTGCTGGATCGGCCTCTGCCTCAGGACATTTCGACCCCCGACATCGCGCGGGAGGAGAACTGATGGCAGCGGTTCAAACTGCGGCATCCGGAGACGACACCAGTTCTGTAGTCCAGACCTCTATCCTGTTCGGGCTTGTTCTGGCCATGCTTCATGGGTACCTCGCCAGCATCTACATCGATCATCTACCGCTCTACGATGAGATGTATCACATGCTCGCCGCAGAGTCGTGGAGAACCATCGGGGAGCTGCGAATTCTGGATGGCGAATACCTGCGGGCCCCACTGTTCACCAAACTGGTGGGTCTGAGCGCGAATATCTGCGGGCCCTCTCTCGAGTGCGCACGCGGCATTTCCGTGGCGGCTTCTGTGTTGCTGGTCTTCCTGGTTACGGTATTCGCCGGTATAGCAATGCATCCGGCAGTTGGATTGTTTGCCGGCCTTCTTGTCGCCGCCAACCCGGCCGTAATCGAGATGGCCCAGATCGTACGATTCTACTCCCTGCACGCCCTGATCTTCTTTCTTTTCGCGGCCTTGGTCTTCATTCTAACGGCCCACTGGCGACGCTTGGCGACATGGCAGATGCTGTCGTTCGCTGGCTTGGCCATGGTCCTGCTTTGGTTCTCGAATCACCTGCAGGTCCTTACCCAGGTTGGCCTGCTCGGCGTCGTTTTGGGTGCTGCCACTATTCTGGCGCCCGATTGGTACGGGTGGTTCCGGCGCCGCAACCTCTGGGCAGCAGGCTTTCTAATCAGCATCGTGCTGGCGGCGCTCGCGCTCGGCGCTTTGATCCTTGACATCGAGGGCAAGCTACAGGCTCTGCAATCCGTTCCACTGTGGGCGCAGGCGCGCGCGCATGAACCGTTCTTTTATCACCACACGCTGAAGATGTGGTATCCGGTACTATGGCCAATGATGGCCATCCTTGCAGTGCTTTCCATCGCACACTGGCCACGCCCTTCCGTATATTTCCTGGTCGTTTTCATATCCAGCCTGATAGTGTTGAGTGTCGCGGCCCATAAGGGGGAGCGCTTTTTACTTTATGCACTGCCCTTCCTTTTCATCCCAATGGCCGCAGGCATAACGACAGGGCTGCAACTCTTAATCGGTTTTCTTGGCCAAAGAATCAGAGAGCTTTCCGGATGGCAGGCTGGACACCCGCTAATTGCACCGACGCTGGGGGCCATAGTAGCTGGCACTCTGATCCTCTTTGCAATCAATCAACCGATTGCCCGTGACGCTGCCCGCATGGCGGAGAGCCCGGGTGCCACAAGCGTGTTCGGCCACTACGGCAGCGTGGCCGATTGGCCCTCTGCCCGCGACGGGATCAGACAAGCGATGAACAACTATCCCGTTGTCCTGACCTCCAGCGGGGTCAAGGCGGCGTACTACTTAGGTGATTTCAGCTTTGAACTGAACCGTAGCGTAATGCTGGAAACCGACACCGGGGCGGAATTCGGACTCGACCCCCGGACGGGCCGTCAGGTGATCGCGAGCATCGAATCCGTCCTCAGGGTCGCCCGGGAATGTGGTCCCACCCTAGTGATCGTTGACCAGCAACATTTCAGGCACGAAGAGACGCTTACCGCGCTCGACGGGTTGGCGACCCGCCGGAACCCTGCGGCCAATCTTTTGACATGGGAGATCGATCCGGCAAACGCAGTCGCTAATGACAGGCACGCTGACTCTTTCGATCGGGGACCGCTCGATTGCAGGCCAATGACGCTCTAGTTGGCTCCGTTGCGGGCGGCACCCGAGACGCCAGGAAGAGCCCGCCCCGGGTCAAGCAATGTGCAGCGGACCCAGGGCTTTCCACTGGTCAAAGGCCATGGGTCGCTACACCGAGATCGCGCCGTCCGAGGAGCAGGGGGACCAGTGTAGACCTCGATGAGGCGGCACCTTGGTATGCGTTCGATGGCGAAGCGGACTGGGGATTAGGGTGGCTTCACTTGAAGCCCTGGTGAAATGACAACCAGCGGGCAGCCGACGGCGGCCAAAGGAGTTGAAGACGGATGTCCACAGCGCCTCCTTTCGCGTCGGCGATCCTGCTCTCGTATAACTGCGCGGATCAGATCGTGGCCGCGGTGCGGAGCGTTCTGGATCAGCAGTGCGGACCGATGGAAGTCATCGTATCCGACGACGACTCGCAGGACACCACTTTCACCGTGCTGCAGCGGGAGGTCGATGCCTACCAAGGCCCGCACCGGATCACGCTCCGCCGTCGAGAGACGAATAGCGGCAGCAAGAGCGCGCACTTGAACGACGTCTTCCCATTGGCCAAGGGGCAGGTCATCGTCTTCTTCGACGGTGACGATGTCGCCGAACCCGATCGCGTCCGCCGGATCCTCGAGGTCTTTCGCGCGGATCCACGTGTCAGCGCGGTGTTTTCCGATTATGCGTACATGGACCGGGAGGGCCGCGCCGGCCGAAGGCGGCGGGTGGACCACCCGCCGCCCGGCGCAGACGCCCGCCACTGGTTCGCGAAAGTGGATAGCTATGCGCCCGGCGCGACGCTCGCAGTCCGGCACGACGTCGTGGAGACCTTCGGCCCGCTGGACCCGTCCATCAACGAGGACGTCGTTCTGCCGTTTCGGGCCAGCCTTCTCGGAGATGTCCGTTACATCGACGAAGCCCTGGTGCGCGTCCGACGGTGGGAGGGGAGCTTGACGAGCGATCCCGAACGGCTACGGTCCGTCGAGAACCTTCGGTCCTGGTTGTTGCGGGGTGTTGCGCAGGCGCGGCGGCAGATGGAGAGTCGGCTTGCTGATCTCGACAAAGCCGAGGGGCTTGGCCTGATTCAGGTTCAGGACCTGGACGCCGTGCGCGCAGCCGTGGCGGCATCGATGGCCGACGCCGAAGACAGCGCCTGTCTCGCAAGCCCCTCGCTGCTAGTCCGCCTCCGCTGCCTTGGCCGGCTGACCCGGCCTCGCGACGATTGGCGAGGCTTTGCCCAGAATGCGTTTCTGACACTGGCACCGGCTCTGTACCTGAAGTACAAGCAACGCAAACGCTGAGACACGTATGGAAGCATTGCGGCCCCCGAACACGACGATGGACCGAGACGACCTCCTGACCGAAGAAGGCCAGGCCTTCGTTCGCGAGTTGGATGCTTTGGCGCAGAACATTGAGCGACGCGGGCTTCCGGTCACATCCTGGCTGGGAACGCTGCCAGCCCCGCGGTTCCAGATATCCAGGGCCGGGATACGAGCCCTGATCCGGAGAGTGCGATACGGACGGGGAGGCATCAGCCCCAACGATCTCCTGAATCGCGGTGGAGAACATTATCAACCCGTTCCCGGAATCACCGATGATGTCCGTCACTCGTGGTTCCTTTACTGGGAAGCCTACTGGACCATTCGGCACGGCCCGAAACTCCAACCACCCTCGCGGGTTCTCGATGCCGGCGGTACCGGATCCCTGTTCAGCAACTATCTGGCCTCGCTTGGCGCGGAAACGCATTCGATTGACCTCAACCCAGAACTGGTGGCAGCGGGACGCAAGACAGCCGAGGCAATGGGCTGGAACCTGCATTCGTATACGATGGATATCGCCAGCCTAGACTTCCCGGATGGGTTTTTTGATCACGCGTATTCGATCTGCGTGTTTGAACACCTTGAAGCGGACCTCAGGCAGAGGGCGCTACGCGAGATCGCCCGGGTACTGAAGCCCGGCGGCGTTCTGTCGCTGACCTTCGACTACGGCGCACCCGCGGTATTTCTTTCGAGCAGCGGTTCGAACTCTGGCCCCGAGCACCTGATCCGGTCTCCCGAGGATGTGCGGCGGCACTTGGCTTCCTGCGACGCGCTCGAACCCGTGGGAGGGCGCTTTTTTCACGACAACGGGAAAAGGTATCTCGCCCTGCCGCAGGATCCGCAGCATCGCTATACGTTCGGGGCGGTGTTCCTGCGGCGAAGGGGTTGACAGTTGAGGCCATCGTTGCGTTGCCTGGGCAGGGGACCTGGTGAAGATCCCCGCCAGCCTTCCTGGACAAGCCGATAATCAACTCACGCTTGGCGTCTTTGGGTCGCCCGACATTGACTCGCAGGCCTGGGGAAGCGCTCGTAAACGTAATTCCAAAGGTTGGTGACGAACGGCAAGTAAATGATTCCGTTCGTGGTGAGCCTGTCGAACCATCATTGGGATCGACTTGCTCAGCGTTGCCCTAGAACCGAGCCATTGGTGACCCAGCCTCACCCGGGAACATCCATGCGAGAGAATCAGCATTGGCCCCACAGGCGGTACCTCAATCGATCGGGAATGACGAGTTCCTCGACCCGCAGGTACCATTTCCTCAACCAGCGGAGACTTCGACGCTGCGGGGCCGCGCCTGAGGCTCGGCCCTGACCGGCCAGCCAGACTTCCTTGTTGAGCGCCTCCCAGAGCCCGGGGTCCATGACTGACTGCGCTCGGCAGTGTGATTGCACCCACGCGAGGAAGTCTCGGCGCGCGGCCAACTCCGCACCGGCCGCATCGGCCTGGGCCGTCATCGACTCGGGATGTTGCCGGTATCGATCCCAGCAGCGGGGCGCAGCGCAGACCGCATGTCCAAGACCAAGTTTGACCAGGAAGGCCTGGTCCTCGTACATCCCCCGGAAACACTCCTCGAAGCCGCCGCAGGCCATGAAGGCGTCTCGGCGAACCATCAGGTTCGACATGCTGGGAGCGATGATCCGCCCGCGAAGGAAGTCGGCTATGAAACCTGGGGGCTTGATCCGTCGCAGATTCTCGGCACCGTAACTGCGCACCACGTCCTGCTGCCCACCGGCGGCATCGCGAGACCAGCTGTACCAGTACAGCGATGACCCGAACACCAGCGCCAGCGTCGGATCCCGACTCAGGAGTTCGACCTGTTCGGCCACCTTCCCATCGGCCCACGTGTCATCGGCGTCGATGAAGGCGATGAACTCGCCGCGGGCTGCCGCCGCACCGAGGTTCCGGGTGGCGCTGCAGCCGCGGTTCCCTCCCCCCGGATGTTCCACCCAACATCCCGGCAGATCCGTCTGCTCTAGCAGGGAACGCGCGAAGCTAACCGTGGCCGGACTCGAACCGTCGTTCGCCAGGATGAGCTCGATCGGCCGATAGTCCTGGCACGTGACGCTTGCCACCGCCTCGCGCAGGAACGCATCGGGCGGATCCAGGAAGGGGATGATGACGGAGACCAGCGGCCACGTCCCATCGCTACCGAAACGGCTCGGCGCGCCTGCAGGGATCTCACCCGCCTCGGACAGGAAAGGGGTGTTCATGGGTCGCCCTGGTACCAAACCCTGCCACTCCAGCCGGAGCTCCTAGTCCTGGTCATGCTCCACCCTCAGCCTTATCCGTACTCAGATCGTCACCCCGATGGCCTCAAGCCAGACCCGCAGCCGCGGGAACGGCTCGATCAAGGTCCGCACGATGCCAAGGCCGAACACCCGATCCGTCCAAAGGAGCACGATGGTTGCCGCCAGCCCTGCCAGGACCACACCCACGATCAGACCGACTAGCCCGGGCAGCACTTCGACGGTGACGGCGGCGGCTGCGGTGGCGAGCAGCGCAGCGGCACCAATCGTTGCCATCGGGGCTGCAAGGCCCGCGAAGGGGCGGACAAAGACTTTCCGCGCATAGCGTAGAGCCAGAAGCTGGCTGACGAAGACCCCGCTCATGAGCGCTATCCCAGCTCCAACCAGGCCAAACTCGCCGATCAAGGGCCCGCCGACCAGTACGAACACCGCGACCTGCACCGACTCCATGGCGGCGATACCGGCCGGTTGGCCAATGCCCTTCAACACCGGCGTCATGCCTTCGCCTAGCAGGCCTATGACGCTGCTCAGAATCAGCAGCTGCATCACGCTCGCCGCCGCACGCCACTGATCGCCAAGCAGGTGCTCGACGATCGCGGGCGCAAGCCAGGCGAAGACAATCGCGATGGGCATCAGCAGCGCAGCGACCGAGATCAGAAGGCTGCGGAACGCAACCGCCGCCTTCGCAGGGTTCTCCTGGAGCAGCGAATACACGGGAAACGCGATCTCGCTGACCAGGCCATAGAGGAGTTGCGTCGGCAGGAAAGCCAGCCGCGCCGCCATGAAGTAGACACCCAGCTCCACGACACTCATGTGCGCAGCGATCATCCAGCGAACGATGGCGTCGCCCGCGATGCCGAGCACGCTCACCAGAAAGATCCAACGACCGAAGCGCAACAGCTTGGCCGACGATTCGGGCGAGAAGTGCAGGGCCGGGCGGTAAGGTGCGACGAAGTACGATATGAGCGCATGGACCGCCGCCCCCGCGAGTGAGCCCCAGACCAAGGCCCACACCCCATAGGTCGACGCGAGGACAACCGCGACAAGGGTATTGACCACGGCTCCGGAGAGCCCGATGGCAGCCAGCCCACGGAACTGAAGTTCTCGGTTCAGCCTCGCCACCTCGATGCTGGCCGACGAATGGAAGAGCGCAGTCAGCGCCAGCGCCCGAATGATGTCGGTGGCGCGTTCGTCACCAAACGCACCGGCAATCCAGGGCGCCGTGATGAAAAGAAAGACGGTGACGACGACGCCGCGGACCAGGTTGATGGTCCACGCTGTGTCCAGGTGACGCTTGTTGGGGGCTGGCTGCTGGATCAGCGCAGCGATAATGCCGAATTCGGTCAGGCTCATCGCAATCGCCAGCGCGACCAGGCCAATCGCGACCAACCCGAAGTCCTCGGGCACCAGCAGCCTGGCGAGAATCACCAGCCGGACCAGAAAGATGATGTTTTCGCCGCCGATTGCGAGGCCTCGCCAGAGCAGCGCTCCACCGGCCCGGTGCGCCAACGTCACGACTCGCGCACTCCGTCAGCCATGTTCCCGTTCAGCATGGCGCAACCTCGCTGGCCTGCTGGTATCCGGTCACGCACTCCCCTCAGCAACCCATTTCCCGAGCCACCGGCGAAAATCCGGACCTGCGATATCCGGCACCCAGAGGCGTGGGATTCGAAAGGGGTCGGTGCGTGCTGAAACGACTCCGTCGCCGCTGGCGCAAGCGCCGGAGTACCCAACCGCCTGCACCAGTCCCGGGGTTCGACCCGAAAGCGACCCATTCGGATAGGAGAAGACGTGCACGGGAACGCCACACATGTTCTCCAGATCGGCCTTGTTTTGCGCGATCTCTCTGCGCTGTTCCTCCAGGCCCAGCCGCTCCAGGCAGCAATGCGAGACCGTATGCCCTCCGATTTCCACGTGCGGAGCCCGCGCCAGTTCCCGCAGCGCCGCGGCATCCATTGGAACCCCCGCAGGCGATGGCCCGAAGTCCGGGCCGGCCCACGAACGCAACTGTTCGAGGACCGCGTCGACTGTCTCCCGGTCGGCGCAAGCCAGCCGTGACCCGATAGCGTCGACTGCTGCAGCCCGAGCGCGCGGTTGATCCAACTGGCCGAAACGCAGGGTCTCTGAAGCGTCCAACCGGAGGTCGAGAGACGGCGTCCCCTGTGAACCAGGCGTGAGCAGCACGGTCATTTCCTCCCACCAGAATTGATGCCCGGTAGGTCCGCTGGCGACAAACACTGTGACCGGAACGCCGGCCTTGCCGGCAATCGGCGTCACGGTGTCGGCGAAGTCGCTGTAGCCATCGTCGAAGGTCACTACCGCATACTGGTCCAGCGTCTCTCCGGCAGCCTTGCGTTCCGTGAGCTCCCTGAGGCTGATCACCGTGCGCAGACGTTTCAACACGGCCAGCTGCGCGGTGAAGTGCGGAGGCTTGACCTGCAAACCCAACGGGTCCCACGCGTCGTCCGATACCCGGTGGTAACCCAGCACGATGGCGCCGGGGAAAAACCTGCGTTCCAGTGGCCGCAGCGCTCGCCGCAGAACCTTGCGACTGGGATAACGCATCACGATCCCTTGTGCTTCCTTGCCCACACGGTCGTGAGCATCTGGAACTGCGGGTCCTTTTCGAGCAGATCGGATTCGTCGAATTCTTCGGCCGCGATGCCGTGAAGGAAGGCCGTCGCAGCAAGCACGTTCCCGAGCACCTCGATCTCCGCAGCGCCCTCGCCAAACTCCTCGGCAAACATTCTGCGCACCGCGGCGCCGGTGAAACGCCAGTAATCCCCAGTCTGTTTCATGTCCTCTCGGCTGATCTGGCTGATACCGGGAACGGACACCAGCGCCACACCGCCGGGCTTCAGCCAGCGATGGATCTGCGTGACCGCACTACGGACTTCATAGATCAACTGCAGAGTTTGGGTGCAGATGATGCAGTCGAAACGCCCTTCGAGGCCGGGATTCGGAACCGCGAGGTCGGCGACGATAGTGGCACGCGGATTGCCATCGTCCGGATGGAGGATGTCGCTGCGGGCGACCTTCGAACCGCCAAAGCGAATCGTATATTCGTTGTCAGACACTTCCAGGACTTCGCCCCGGATGTCGTCTGAATAGGCTGTGATAAATCGCTCGATGTAAAGGCGATCGATCGCCTGTCCGCGATCAAAACCCCAGTCACGGCTTATGGGTGTCAACCGGTTTAGGTCGCCCAACTGAACGTGACCGACGCGCGGTCGCCGGGTGGAGTGGATCAGCCAGCGCCGCATGGATCGATAAATCTCTTTGAGCTTACTCATTTGCTTCCCACAGCTCTCCCGAACGCAAACACATTCACGCTCGACTCTGGCCGATGGTTACATGTCTATCGGCACGGTTAGAATGCAGTATGACTCCTCGCCGCCCAGCGCATACTACTCCTACGAACAGCGAGATCAGCGCCTATTGGGATCTCCGGATTCATGACACCGTCTTGTCGCAAGACCCGCCGGGATCGTTGGGATTCTATGCCGCGATGGACGCTTACCGCTACGGCCGGCTCGACTATTTGTCTGATCTCGTCGATTTCGAGTTTTGGCGCGCGCGAGACGTGCTGGATCTGGGCTGCGGTGCCGGACTGGATCTGGTTCGGTTTGCGCGGGCCGGCGCGCGTGTCATGGGGCTGGATCTCTCCGCTCGCGCTTTGGCGATGGCGGGCGACTACCTGCGCGTCTCGGGTCTCAATGCCAGTCTGATGCGTGCCGACGCGGCCCAGCTGCCTTTCGTGCAAGCGAGTTTCGACCTTGTGTTCTGTCACGGCGTCCTTTCCTTCGTTCGCGACGAGAAAGCCCTCGTGGAGGAAATTCGGCGCATCCTGCGCCCCGATGGAACGGCGATTCTGATGGTGTACAACCGGCATTCTGCGATGTATATGGCGCACAGGATCGCGGGTCTGCCTCTCGGCCACGCCGATGCACCGGGTTTCCGAACACACTCGAGAGCGGAGTTCGAGGCACTGCTTGCTCCGTTCGGCACCAGCGAGGTCCGTTATGAGCGGCTGCCCGCCAGGACGAGCCAGCGCAGTGGGCCGAGGGTGATGCTGTTCAACACGGCGCTTGGAATCGTGCGCCGAGTACTCCCTGAGACCTGGTTCCAAGCCATCGGTTGGCACTTGATCGCAAAGTGCAGCATAGGAGAGAAACGGGACCCGGGGTTCGGGGGAGATGTGTTCACAGACGATGGGAGCAAGGGGCAACGATGAAGGGAACGGATGATGACTTTGTCGCTGCTGCCCGTGCTGCAAACCAGTCCGGCGGGGGCGCCATCGGCGCCTACATGGATTTAGTGGTTGGCGCGCGCTCGTGGCCGCAACTTCTGAAACACGAATTCATCGGCGCCTGGCTGTCCGGAACACCCGGTGCCCTCGGGTTGGCGTTGCGCCGGTTGCTATGGCGCAGTCTCTTCCGCTCGGTCGGGGGTCGGGTGGTGTGGGGCCGTCACATCACTCTGCGACACCCGGGCAAGATGGATATCGGAGCCGCGGTGGTGGGCGTCGAACACTGGCAGCTCGAAGCGCAGGGTGGTGACCATGGCGAGTTCAGCATCGGCACGGACGCATTGATCAGCCGCGGCTGCATCGTTTCCGGCAAGGATGGGGCGCTCGCCATCGGTCCGCGGGTCAATATTGGGGCGGGATGCATCCTTTACGCCTCTACAGAACTCCGGATTGGTGCCGATAGCATGCTGGCAGCGATGTGTTATGTCGGCGGCGGCCGTTACACGGCCCGCGGCCGCACCGATATACCCATTGCGGCCCAGCCAATACCGCGAATGGGCGTCGTCATCGAGGAGGACTGTTGGCTCGGGGCAGGTGTCATTGTAATCGATGGTGTGCATATCGGGCGTGGGAGCGTAATCGCAGCGGGTGCAGTGGTCACGACGGATGTTGCACCCTATTCGGTGGTCGCCGGCGTGCCGGGGCGACCGATCGCAAATCGGCTCGAAGAGCCCAGTTCGGGGAGTGATTCGGTATGAGCTCGGAAATCGACACCACCGTCGCTGCGGTCCGCGCCTATTGGGATCGCAATACCCTGGGGCTGCAGTATGTTTCGGATCCGACGCTTGCGCCGGGCAGCAAGGAATTCTTCGACCACATCCGGCCCTGGATGAACCCCTACAAATTCCCCTGGATCATGGACCGCATCGAACGGGAGGCGGCGTTGTTGAAGGGCAAGCACCTTCTCGAAATCGGTTGCGGCATGGGCTTCGACAGCTTCGAGTTTCTGAAGCGTGGTGTTCGGGTTACGGCCATCGACCTGACCGAGTCGGCGGTGCGGATGACCCGCGCGCATTTCGAAATAGCCGGAGTGAACGCCGAGGATGTGCGCGTCGGAAACGCGTTGGCGCTGGACTTCCCGGACGAGAGCTTCGACGCCGTCTGGTCGAACGGCGTGCTCCACGCGACCGGCGACACGCCGAAGGCCATCGCCGAGGTCCATCGCGTGCTGAAACCCGGCGGCCGCGCGATCATCTCGCACTTCTATCGGCGGCCCTCGTGGATGTACCTGATCCACAGGCTGGGCCGCGAACCCATCGAGGCGCATGAGGAGGATCCGCCGGTCAACGAGTTCTACACCGAGCCGCAGATCCTGGAGATGTTCAAGGGATTCCGCGTCGTGGAGACGGCCCGCGAACACCATCGCGCGCTTCCCGTTGCCAAACGAGGCATGAAGGTCCATCTGTACCGCTGGGGTTTCCAGCCTGTGTATAACCTGCTGCCAGAACGCCTCGCGCTGCACTGGGCCTACAAATTCTCGGTCACCGCGGTCAAGGAATAATGCGCATCGCAGTCATGCTCCGGACGCTGGATGAGCACGGAGGCATCAGCGTCTACACGCGAAACCTGGTGGGAGCATTGCTGGAGCAGAAGACAGACCACGACTTCCTGCTCCTGTACCGCAGCGCCCACCTCGTGGGCTCGTTCGGATCACACGAAAAAGTTTCGGAACATGTGCTGCCGGGCCGGAGCAAGGCGCTCTGGGACCAACTCATCGTGCCGCGGGCCTGCAGGCGGTTCGACGCCGACGTGCTGCTGAATCCCAAGTTCACCGTGCCGCTGCTCTCCGGACCCCCAGCCGTGATGGTGCTGCACGGCGCCGACTGGTACCTGCCCGACGCCGCACAGTTCTACGGACGGCTCGACCGCCTGTATATCCGGCTGTTCATGCCCCTGTATCTGCGCAAGGCGGCCGGCATCATTTCCGTCTCCAGACTGACCACTGAGGATTTCCAGCGGGTGTTCGGGTTCGCCGAAGGGCGGATCCAGACCGTCTATTTCGGACCCGCCCCGCATTTCCGGCGGGTCACGGACCCCGCGAAACTGCAGGCCGTGCGCGAGCGCTATGGCCTGCCGGAGCGATTCGTTCTGACGCTGTCGAAGATCGGCGGTGCGGAGCGCAAGAACCTGCCTGGTCTGCTGCAGGCCTACGCGAAGGTGCACGGTACGCTGCCGCACAAGCTGGTTATCGGTGGCAAGGGCTGCGAACGCTTCCGCGACGACTTCGGAATTCCGGAGTCGGGCTGGGGCCGGGATGTAATCTTCCCGGGCTGGCTGGAACAGGCCGACCTTCCGGCCATCTACAGCGCCGCCGATCTGTTTCTGTACCCGTCGAACCAGGAGGCGTTTCCGATCCCGATCACCGAGGCGATGACCTGCGGGACACCCCTCGTGACCTCGCGCGCGAATGGCCTCCTGGAGCTCGCCGGGGATGCCGCGCTGCTGGTGAACCCGGCCGACGCCGACGAGATCGCGGCGACCGTGCAACGGGTTCTAAGCGACCCCGCGCTCGCTGTTCAACTGAGTGAGGCGGGCCTGAAGCGCTCCGTGATGTTCTCCTGGGAGCGCTGTGCAAGAAACACGCTGGCGGTGCTCGAGGATGCGGTCGCGGGCCGGATACGCGATGTTGACACGGGCCGCTTGCCGGGATGAGAGATCCGTTGCGGCAACTCGCGGCCGCGCCCGGTCCTTGGCTGGTCGTCGCGCCGCACATGGACGACGAAAGCCTTGGTTGTGGCATGCTCCTGGCGCAACGCGATCCGGCGCAGCGGGTGCATGTGATTTTCGCCAGCGACGGCAGCCGCTCGCCACCGCTGCCGCCTGGTGACGATGCCATAGAGGGGCTTGTCGGTCGACGCCAGAAGGAGGCACGTCTGGCACTGACTGAACTCGGCGTGGCTGACACCGCTGTGGAGTTCCTCGGCTTCCCGGATGGAACGCTCGACAGCAACAGTGGGCTGCTGCAATCGGCGCTGGAGGCGCGCATTCGCGAGTTGCAGCCGGCCCACGTGTTCGTCCCGTTCCGGTACGATCGGCATCCAGACCACCTCGCCGTGAATCGTGCGGTGACGGGGCTGCAATCCGCGCAAGGGATCCAGATCGAGGTCTGGGAGTATTTCGTATACAGCCAGTGGCGGCTCCTCCCGAGTGGCGATGTGCGCAGCCACCTTCGCCACGAGGACCTGTACACGACGTTCAGTGAGTCGGCCGCAGCGCACAAACGCCGTGCGCTGGAGTGCCACCGGAGCCAGACTAGCCTGCTCTCGCCCGCGCAGCGAAGACCGATCCTCACCGCGGCGCTGCTCGATCGGGTCTGTAGCGAACCGGAGGCCCTGCTTCGCCAGCGTGCCGACTTCCCCGGACGCAAGGTGCTGGAAGCGCACCGCTGGTGGATTCCGATCGCGCACAGGCTCGAGCCCGTTCTCAAGCGCGTGAAGGACCGGCTGTTCGAAACCGCATGACGACCAGCGCAACAAGAGGAGCGAAAATCCGGGTGGTGCTGTTCGGCGGCGCGTACCTGCAGCCCGGGGCGCAGCGCTTTCTGGTGTTGATCGCGGAGCATCCGGAAATGGAGTTGATCGGCGGATTCTGTGAAGGACCGGGCCAGGGCTGGCGCTACCGCCTCGGCAATCTCTGGCGCAGGCGGGGCTTCTTTGCGTTGCCGGTGCTTCTCGTCGAGGGGTTCGACTGGCTGCGACGTTTTCTGCGCAACCCCGTCGAAGGAGTTCGTTTTGAACGGCGGCTCCGGCAGGCAATGCGCAAGGTGCAGACGGTTCCCGATATCCACGCGCTGGAGGTGCTGGCTCGGGTCCGTGCCCTTGCACCTGATATCGGTGTGATCTATGGCGCGCCCGTGCTGCGCCCGGAACTCTTCGAGATCCCGCGGCTGGGGGCCTTGGGCATCCACCACGGGCGCGTGCCCGAGTACCGGGGCAAGAAAACGACCTTCTGGGAGATCTACAACGGCGAACGGGTCGCAGGCGTGACGATCCAGCGTGTGAACAAGGGCATCGACACCGGCGAAATCGTTAAGCGCGGGGAAGTGGAGATCGGCAACCGCGGATATACCGCGGTCGAGCGGGATACCGAGGCGCTTGGGTTGTCACTCTTTGCCGAAGCCATTATCGATCTGTCCCGCGGACAGGCGACCTTTACGCCGCAGGAGCCGCGACCCGCCGGCAGCCGGCTCTATCGCCAGCCAGGCCCGAAGGATCTGATGACCCTTTGGCTCAGAACCTTCAGCCGTCGACTCGGACTGCGGTGACCATGACCAGCGCTGCGCCAGCGCCCCGTGTCTACATGCTCACGGAGACCTATCGGCCCGAGATCGGTGGGGGCGAACGACAGGCGGCTCTGCTCTCCGCCGGGCTCGCACAGCGGCGATGCACGGTCACGCTTCTGACGCGGCGCTCGCGCCGCGGTCTCCCCCGGCACGAATCCGAGGGGTCAGTACGGATCCGCCGTTTGTCCCCGGCGGGTCCTGGACGGTTACGCAAGTGGCTGCTCTTGCCGCCCGTGTTGCTTCTGCTTCTGGCGAGATGGCGCGACTACGACGTCGTGCTGGTGTCCGGATTCCGCCTACTCGGGGTCTCCGCGATGCTTGCGGCGATCGTGACCCGAAAGCCCACCGTGCTGAAGGCAGACAGCAGCGGGGAAATGTCCGGAGAATACTTCCGCACGGGTCTCCGTTCTCTGGGGCTGTCACCCGAAGGCGGCCTGGCCAGATTCTTCCTAGCACGCAGGAATGCGTTGCTTCGGCGAGCCGATCGGTTCGTCTGCCTTTCCTGGGAAATGCGCGACGAGTTCATCACTGCCGGGGTGACTGCAGACCAAGTCGTGCACATCCCGAACGGGGTCGACCTCGAACGCTTTCGCCCGGCTACTGCCGAAGAGCGGTCGGCTCTGCGCAGGCAGCAGGCACTGCCCGATGGACCTGTGGTGATCTACACGGGCCGACTGGTCCGCTACAAGGGTCTTCGTGAACTGCTCGAGGCCTGGCGGCTGATCACTGGTCACTACCGCGACGCCTGCCTGGTGCTAGTCGGTGAAGGCGGGGGTGACCAGCAGGCCTGCGAAGAGGAGTTGCGAGAGAGTGTCGAGACCCACAACCTCTCGAAGTCGGTGCGCTTCACCGGTGCGGTGGACAACGTTGAGGACTGGCTTCGTGCCGCCGACATCTTCGTCTTCCCGACCCATGATGAGGCTTTCGGGCTCTCACTGGTGGAGGCGATGGCCTGCGGTCTGGCGGCCATAAGCACCCGCGTGGGGGGCTTGGCCGACATCGTTCGCGATGGCGAGAATGCCGTGGCCGTGCCGCCGTCGTCGCCTGCAAGACTCGCGGAAGCGTTGCGCTCCTTGCTGGACGACCCGGGATACCGCGATAGGCTGGGCAGCGCCGCGCGAGAGGATGCCCGGACACACCACGCCGTCGACGTGGTCTGCGATGCTTACGGCAACTTGCTCGCGGGTCTCACCTCTGAACGCCGCGGGCGAGCAAAATGATGGCTGTTGAGCCGCCAACGAAGCAGACACCACCGTTCGCTCTGAGCCTGTCGAAGGACTCTGGCAGTGAGGGGCCTTCGACAGCCGCGGCGCGACCGGCATCCAGCCGCCAGGCCAATGGACAGGCGGATCAACTTACGGTAGTGATACCGACACTCGGACGCAGCATGCTGCGCGGCACGCTCGAGGCCTTGGCTTGCGGCTCTGTGCGGCCAGCCGAGGTGATCGTTGTCGACCAAGGCCGACGCGACGAACTGGCCTCGATGGCGGCCGAGTACACGGGAGCGGGGATGCCGGTCACCTGGATCCCATCGCATCGAACGGGTCGGTCCGCCGGGCTCAACGACGGCCTATCCCGCGTACGCACCGAATACACGGCGATCACCGACGATGACTGCGTGCCGGCGGCAAACTGGGTCGAGGGAATCCTGCGCGAGCTCTCGCAGCGGCCAAATGCGATCCTCACCGGCCGCGTCGAGGCGGGCGGCGACGAGCCAGTGCTCTCCGTGGTCACTTCGGACGAACCGGTTGAACAGCGCAAGCCCTCCCTGCGCTTCGATCGACTGAGCGGCGGCAACATGGCGATCGCGACGTCCGTGGCACACAGACTTGGTCCATTCCAGGAGGCCGCCTGCATGCGCACGGCAGAGGACGCCGAGTTCGCCTACCGGGCCCTGCGTGCGCGTGTAACGATCCGGTACGCGCCGCACCTGGTCGTGACCCATCAGGGCTGGCGCGACCCCGACCAGCGCTCATTGCAATACCGTGACTATGGGCTGAGCCAAGGAGGATTTTATGGCCTCCATTTGCGGCGCGGCGATCTTTTCATCGCGCTTCGCGCGTCAATTCACCTGCTGCGCTCGCTGAAGCGCTGGCTGCTCGGCAAGCTTCGAAAAGACGATGAAATGGCTGCCAATGGAAGGGCCTACGTGATGGGGTTGCTGCCGGGAATCGTTGCCGGATGGCGAGCCGAAAACTCCTGACAAGGACCAACCCCGATGCTTTCACGTTGACGATCATGGCCCGGGTCACTCTCGGCATCAAAAAGCTCCCTCCACCACTTGTGGGGGAAGGTTGGGGTGGGGGCGCGGCCCGGCCCTCACCCACGGCACCAGTACTTCGGGCATCCCGCCCTCCGCCCTTCGGGCCCGCAAGCGGGAGAGGGGCGAATGCATGCGTGCGTCATGCACGGTGATCACGCCTTTCGTTGAATGGAAATAGAATGATCATGCCAAATACTGAGGTGCAGCCACGAGTCGTGGTGGTCATGCTGACGCTGAACCAGCGTGAGACCACCCTGCGAGCGCTACGCAGCATGAGCCCGGAGGAGCGCCGGCGGTTTCCGGTGGTGCTGTGGGACAACGGCTCGTCCGACGGCACCGACGAAGCCGTGAAAAAAGAGTTTCCCGAAGTGTACGCCCATCATCATCCGGAGAATCTGGGCGTGGCCTCGGGGCGCAATGCCGGGGCGAAACTCGCGATCGAGCGCTTCGATCCGACGCACCTTCTTTTCCTGGACAACGACATGGTGCTTGAGCCCGGTTTCGCCGAAGCCCTGCTGGCGCCGTTTGGGGACGATGACCGGATCGGACAGACGCAGGCGAAGCTCCTGTATCTTGATGAGCCCAAACGGATCAACGACGGCGGGGGCTGCCAGATCAATTTCTGGACGGGCCGCACCGACCCGGTGGGATTCAAGGAGATCGACCGCGGTCAGTGCGATTCGGTAGCCCCCTGCATCTCCTGCGGCGGCGCCATGATGGTCCGCGCCGATCTGTTCCAGCAGCTTGGTGGGTTCGATTCGATCTTCGACCCGTTCGGGCCGGAAGATCTCGATTTCTCGCTCCGGCTGCAGGCGCTTGGCTACAAGGCTTTGTACATCCCCAAAGCCGTCGCCTACCACGCAGTCAACCACACCTTCGAGGGCGGGGAATACACAGCCGTCTATGCGCGCTCGAAGGCCAAGCACTGGCTCCGATTCCTGCGCCGCCACGGAACACCCGTGCAGAAGCTCGGATTTGGACTGGTGGGTGCGCCTGTGATTGCCGTGCGCATGACCGTGCGCGAGCTGTTGCGGGGGAATCCAGGGGCGGTGATCGGATCCTTCCGCGGATTGTTCGAGGCCTTGCGCGGATCGGGGGGAGCGGGAAAGCACTGACACAATCGATCCACGGATGTGCAGCCATATCCAGGCATTGATCGTCTCGTGATCAGCACACAGGCCCCGCCCCTACCCGAGCGTACGCAACGGGCTATTGGTCCGGCCTCCCTCATGGGAGGCGAGCCTCCTCCACGATGTGCCGGGGCCGTGAAGGCCCCATCGGCCAAAGGGCTGGCCTCCTACAGCCGCGCTCGAGGGGGCATGCAGAGCTTGCGAATGGCCGCGATGGAATGCCCGTGATCAATCACCTTGCCACCAACTGCTGGATGCCGTCATTGACCATTTCCACGCTGCGCCCCTCGATGTAGATCTCGTGCCAAATCTCGAGGTTCAGCAGCAGCCACAGCCGGTAGCTGTGATCGACTCGGCCCTCCATGTGCTCGCTCATGATCCTGGCGATCGGCTCGGGGCGGAATATGCCCGCGGCCACCAGATGTGAATTGCTGAGGCGCTCTTCCACGAGGGCCTTCAGGTCGCGTCGCATCCATAGACCCACCGGGAATCCGAAACCCTGCTTGGGCCGGCGGATGATCTCTGGGGGCAGATAGCGCCCTGCCACGCGCCGCAGCAGGTATTTGAGCTTGCGCCCCTTGAGCTTCATGTCGGCAGGTAGCGAGGCCGCGAACTCCACTAGCCGCGGATCGACGAACGGCGAGCGCACTTCGAGCGAGCAGGCCATGGACATGCGGTCGCCCATCACCAGATTGTGGTCCGGCACCCGGAGCATCAGGTCGGTGTGGAGCATGCGGTCGGTCAGCGAATCGACGTTGGGGGCGTCGAAATAGCGCAGCACCTTGCCCAACGTGTCGGGGTCTGTAAGGGATTGCGCGACCTCGGGATGAAAGAGTTCGGCGCGTTCCTCGGGGGTGAAGCGCAGCACACCGAGGGCCCTGGCGTAACGCTCGCCGCCTCGGACCTCGGACATCGACTGCAACCAGGCGAGGCGCTGGGCGAGGCTCTTGTAGCGAAAAGTCTCGGGCACCGCGGCGATCAGGCGCGGCATGACCTTCCGGCGCAGGGCCGCGGGGAGCATGCAGTAGTAATCCACCAGACGTTGGCCGACGTAGCGATCGTAGCCAGCAAAGGACTCGTCACCACCGTCGCCGGAGAGCGCGACCTTCACGTGTCGAGCCGCCAGCCGGGACACGAGATACACGCCAACCGCATAGGGATCCGCGGGTTCGCCGAGGTGGTGCACCATCATCGGCAGCATCGATGCGACGTTGGCTTTCACGCGCTCGCCGTGGAACACCATGCCCTCGGCGTGTGCGACCTGTTCGGCGGCATCAAGCTCGTCGAAGCTGGCTTCGTCGACTCCGATGGAGAACGCCGGAACCGGCCCGGACAACGTGCGCGCCATCATCGCGCCGATCGTGGTCGAGTCGATGCCGCCGCTCAGGAAAGTGCCCACCGGGACGTCGCTCAGCAGGTGCGATGCGACCGCCTCGCGCAAGCATTCATCCAACGCTTCCTCGGCCTCGTTTTCCCGGAGCTTGCGTTTCGCGCGGAAATCGGGGGTCCAGTAACGGCAGGTGCGGATATTTCCGTCCGCGCTGCGCAGGAGCGTGTGGGCCGCGGGCAGTTTGTAGACCCCGGCAACCAGGGAGCACTCGTCCGGCATGCTTCTCAGCGACAGGTAGTGCCAAAGCGAGTTCGGGTCGAGCCTGCGGTGCACCGCGCCACTCGCCATCAACGCCTGGATCTCCGAGGCGAACAGGAAGCGCTCGCCGTCCCGGTAGAAGAACAGGGGCTTCTGGCCCATGTGGTCCTTGCCCAGCAGCAGCGAGCGGTTGCGCGTGTCCCAGATCGCGAAGGCGAACATGCCGCGCAGGTGACGGGCGCAGTCCTCGCCGTGGTCCTCATAGAGGTGGAGAATCACCTCGACGTCGGAACAGCTGCGGAAGCGGTGTCCGGCGTCGATCAGGCGTCGGCGCAGTTCCGGGCTGTTGTAGATCTCGCCGTTACAGACCAGCGCGATGTCGCCGGTTTCGTTCAGGATTGGCTGAGCGCCGCCCTCAAGATCGATGATGCTCAGGCGCCGGAAGCTCAGTGCGGCACCAAGGGCAGAGTGAAAGCCGTCGTCGTCAGGGCCACGGTGAACGAGGCACGCGGTTATTCGCCGTGTGAGCGCGTCCGCGTCCGGTCCGATGGCGCCTGCGATGCCGCACATTAGATTTTTTCCTGGGCCGAGGCCGGAGGGTGGCTAGAGGATACCCTGCGCGCTGTATTCGCGGATGGTCAGCCGAAGACCCTCGCGGGTGTTGACCTTCGGGCGGAAACCCAACAGCTGCTCCGCCTTCGCGATATTGAAAGCGGAACTCTCCGAGAAGAACTTCAGGCTACGGCGCGAGAACGGTGGTTCGCGTCCAACCAGGCCGGCTCCCTTTTCGACGGCCAGGCAGGCGGCTCCCATAAACCAGGTGGGCAGGCGCGGTGGCGCGTAACCCATGCCGAGCTCGTCGATGATCAGCCGGATCAACTCCTTCACCGAAACGGTATCCGGCCCGGCGATGATCACGATTTCGCCACTCGGTGCAGGCTGGACCGCGGCCAGTTGAAAGGCCTCCAGCATATCGGTGATGTAGATGGGATGCCGCCGGTTGGAACCGTCGCCAACGAAAAAGAATCGCTTGCGCGCTACGGTGCGGATCAGCTTCTGGGTGCGGGGGCACAGGGGACCGTAGACCCATGCCGGGCGCAGAATCACGGCCTCGAGCCCGGTCTCCTCGATCACGCTGCGGATGGCGGCCTCGCCTTCGAGCTTGCTGCGCTCATAGGCGATGTCAGGTTTGGGCAGGGTCGTCTCGTCGGCCGGCAGGTTTTCCAGCGGGCCATAGACGCCGACGGTGCTGCAGTGGACGAAGCGACGCACGCCCGCTTGAGCGGAACGGCGCGCGAGCATCCGGGTGGCATCGACGTTCACCTCGTGGAAATAGTCTTCACCCTTGAGGACATCGAGGTGTGCGGCCGCGAGATGAAACACGGTGTCGACGCCGTTCAGTAACTGGGAGAGTCTTTCGGAGTCCAGTATGTCCAGGCGCTCCCGGCTGAGATCTCCTTCGAGGTTCAGCGCCTCAAGCCGCTGCAGATCGACATCGGTCGCGATTACGGCGTTCCCTCGGGCGAGCCGATCCCGGACCAGATGGCTGCCGACGAACCCTCCGGCGCCAGTGACAAGGACCTTGCACCGATCCGTCGTCATGCTTTGCGCGTTCCCTCGACGACCACGCAATACCCCTCCTTGAAAGGCACCAGGCGATCAAGCTGCGAGAGCACCCAGTAGACTGGGAAAATCAATGAGTAGATGCGGTAGCTGGTCTTGACCTTGCGGAGTTGCTCGGCTGTGGCGGGCGCGATCTCAGCGTGATCATGGTCATCCTCGTGATAGTGCGCTTGGGTCTGCACCCCCTGTCCATGATCGTCCTTGCGCAGCACTTTCACGTACATGAAGTTGATCGTTAGCTCCAGCATTTCGGTGAAGAAGTAGGAGAACCAGGTCGTGTTCCGCGGATGGATTCCGTCACCGCGCATCAGCGCTTCGATCTCGTCTGCGGTGAGGCCGATGCGCTTGTGTCCGTAGGCTTCCTTCGACATCCCGACGAGGTTCTTTATACGGACCGCGAGCTTTTTCTCGTTGCCGTTCGGGGTCGTGATGATCATCTGGGCGCCGGGCTTCAGGATTCTGGCCAACTCCGCGTTCACAATCCGTGGGTCATCCACGTGTTCATGGACATCGATCACGACAATCCGATCGAACGCTGAATTGGCAAACGGGATGACATCCTCAGCCGCGTGAACCACCTGTTCGCCCAACAGGGCGGACATCTCGGCAATCGAGTGATCTTCGAGGTCGGCCCAGGACCACTTGCCGCCCAGCTCCCGCAGGAAGTGGTTCATCGCGCCGTTGTTGTCGCCACAGGTGAGCAGCAGGCAACGTTCGTCGCATGCAATAGGATCGAGCAGCGCCTTGAGTGCCTTAAGCCGAAGACGCTTTTTTAGTCCCTTGCGAAACATGGCGAGCTGCCAGGGCTCTTCAGCCTTTGAATCTTGATTACGACTTTGCAAGGTCATGAGCTGGTTCCCGAGTGGTATGGGCAGGCCGGAATCCGACACTCCTCTGATAAACCTGATCGGACAAAGATGGCCGATGGTAAACGAGCGGGGCTGTTAGCGGCAGCATTTCAAAAGCTTGAGCGAGCAGTACCCGCGAAGCCTCAATACTCCCCTTCCAACGAGACCCTTACGAAAGCTCCCGAGGGTATCCGCTTCGGCACAAGGCAGCCTTCCTTGTCTTCATGGAAGGCGAGCCTCTCGGCCGTCAGCCCTGCGCCGAAACCCTGGCCCCCAGGCGACTGGCACCCTACCAGTGCTCACTGAGTAGCCACATCGGGTTTTCAGCCAGTCCTTACATGATCTCCTTGCTGCCGATCTCCGATTTCGAACTTTCGAGACCCTCGCTGTCCAGGGCAGTCACTGCAAAGTACCAGGTGCCTGTGTCCAGGTTCTCGATGTGCTGGCTGGTCTGACCGGTGCTGGTGATCTCCACCGTATGCGTCAGCGAAGCCACGTCCTTGCCATAGTACACACGGTAACCGGCAAGGTCTGTCAGGGTACTGCCATCGGTGCGCGTGGTGGGCGGCTCCCACGACACGGTAGCGGTACCGAGGGTCGGTTCGTCGACCTGGAGCGTGAAGGGGTCTAGTGAGGTCTCTGCCATGTCGTCGCTCACCGTGATGGTGATGTCGTCGTAGCTACCCCCCGCAGTCGGCGTACCCCAGAGGCGGCCCGTTTCGGTGTCGAAGCTGGCCCACCCCGGCTTGCCCTGAATGGCGAAGGTCAGCACGTCGCCATCCGGGTCGGATGCCGTGGGGGTGAAGCTCCACGGATTCCCAACCACCAGTGCAGTCGTCGGACTACCCGAAAGGGTCGGAGCCGAGTTCGGGCGGGGCTCGAGCGCCGTGTCGTCGCCATCGCTGACCAGGAACTCGTGGGGTTCCAATGCTGTGTCGGTGATACGCGCGGGGCCTATCCACCCCATCCAGCGCTCATCCTTCGTATGGCCGACCGCGCCGATGAGCAACTCACTCGTTGTGGACAGTGACCCGGCGACACCCGTGCGCCGGTGAAGTAGCTCCTGGTCCACGAACACACGGAACTCGTTGGCAGCATCATCGAACACGAGAGCCAAGTGGCGTTCCCGGCCATCAAAAAGCCCATCGCTGCTTACGAGAAAATAGTCGAGGCCCCCTATGTTGATGTTGAGTTGATCAGTATCTTTGTGTTTCCCGATGAAGAAGCTCTCACTAGCCGTGTAGTCGGGTGCGTAGCTGGCGCCAAAGATCGGCGTCCAGGTGCGCGACGTCTCCCCCGTGTACTGAACGGTGACCTCCGCTGTGAAGCTGCTGCCAGCCAGGCGAGGCAGTGACAAATTCGTGGTGACGACGTCACTCACGCCGTCGAACAACAGCCACCCATCGTTGCTCCAAAGCGTAACCGGCGTACCATCGTCCTGCGTTCCATCATCCTCGATCACGGGATCCGACCTGGTGCCGTCGTCCTGCGTCCCATCCTCCTCAATCACAGGATCGGACGTAGTGCCGTCGTCCTGCGTCTGATCCTCCTCGACCACGGGATCGGACGTGGTGCCGTCGTCCTGCGTCTGATCCTCCTCAATCACAGGATCGGACGTGTTACCGTCGTCCTGCGTCCGATCCTCCTCGATCACGGGATCGGGAGAATCCATGCTTGCGACACCGTTGATCTCCTCGAGCTGAGTCTCGTCAATGACATACGCTGTCGTGCGAACGGCGTCGTTCAGCGGGTTGTGAAATCCGGACGACAGGGTCTGGATCCCGGAAGACAGGGCGTCGAACTCGGTGGTGCCTGGCTCCGCTGCGGCAACCAAA
>JAWLFM010000114.1:4165-8080 GCA_041685565.1 Thioalkalivibrio sp. | reverse complement strand
AAGGTGTGGCCAAGGTTCAGCAAGGCCCGCTGCCCGGACTCGCGCTCGTCGGCCGCCACCACCTCGGCCTTGCAGGCGCAGGACCGGTAGATGGCCTCGATGAGGATCTCGGGCTGCAGGTTCAGCAGCGCCTCGATATGCTGCTCCAGCCACGCGAAGAACCCCGAATCCTGGATCAGCCCGTACTTGATGATCTCGGCTGCGCCCGCCCGCAGTTCGCGCAGGGGCAGGGTCCGCAGGGTATCGGTGTCGATGATGACCGCGCGGGGCTGATGGAAGGCGCCGATCATGTTCTTGCCCAGCGGGTGGTTGACGCCCGTCTTGCCGCCCACGGACGAGTCGACCTGGGACAACAGCGTGGTCGGCACCTGGATGAAGTCGATGCCGCGCTGGTAGATCGCCGCCGCGAACCCGGCGATATCACCGACCACGCCGCCCCCGAATGCGATCAGGGTGCTGCCGCGGTCCAGACGGGCCTCGAGCATCCGGGTCAGGATGGATTCCACCGTCGCCAGGGTCTTGAACTGCTCGCCGTCGGGAAGGTCCATCCAGGTCATCGGCTGCCCGGCGAGCAGGGCACGCAGGGCCTCGCCGTGCAATGGTGCCACGGTCTCGTTGCTGACCACGAACAGGCGCTGCCCGTGGAGATGGGGACGCAGAAGCTCAGGCTGTTGCAGCAGACCGCTTCCGATATGGATCGGATAGCTTCGGGCGCCGAGTTCGAGGTTCAGGGTTTTCATCCAAGGCATGATAACGTGACCGCCCTGGCATGCGTAGGACACGCTGCGGGTTTTTCTTTGGATTGCTTTGATCTATCATTGGGAGTTCTGCCTCGGCAGCCAGCAGGATCCTGTGTGCCCAGGATCCGAACTCAAGATCAGTTACGGAGAAGATATGCCCCACGTTCGAGTACGCGAAAACGAGCCCTTCGAGGTCGCCCTGCGCCGCTTCAAGCGCACCTGTGAAAAGGCCGGTGTGGTCTCCGAGGTGCGCCGCCGCGAGTTCTACGAAAAGCCGACGACCGAGCGCAAGCGCAAGGCGGCGGCAGCCGTCAAGCGTCAGCTCAAGCGCAACTCCAGGGACATCACCCGCCGCGTGCGGATGTACTGACCTCTTCCCCGTACCAGGTACGCCTCATGGCGCTGAAGACCCGCATCGCGGAAGCGGTGAAGGACGCGATGCGTGCTCGCGACCGCGAGCGCCTGGGTACCCTTCGGCTGATCCAGTCGGAAATCAAGCAGTTCGAAGTCGATGAACGCCGCGAACCGGACCATGCGGCGATCCTCGCGATCCTCAACCGGATGCTGAAACAGCGCCGGGACTCCATTGAGCAGTACCGCAGGGGCCAACGCGAAGACCTGGCCTCCCGCGAGGAGGCCGAGGTCGCAATCATTCGGGAATTCATGCCGGAGCCGCTGGGCGCGGACGCGGTGGCGGCGCTGATCGAGACCGCGGTCGAGGAGTCCGGCGCCGCGGGCCCGAAGGACATGGGTCGGGTCATGGCCCTGCTCAAGCCGAGACTGAGCGGGCGGGCCGACATGGCGGAGGTCAGTCGGGCGGTTCGGGACGTGCTCGCCCAGCGCGGCGGTTGAACGGGGTGACGTCACCCCGCCCGGTTCCCGATGGTCAACCCCCACGTCCACTTGGATGAATATGACGACACCGCTGGTGAATGACCGATTCCTGCGCGCCCTGCTGCGTGAACCCGTGGACCGTACGCCAATCTGGATCATGCGCCAGGCGGGGCGGTACCTGCCGGAGTACCGCGCGACACGGTCGCGGGCCGGCAGTTTTCTGGATCTCTGCCAGAATCCGGATCTGGCCTGTGAAGTGACCCTGCAGCCGCTCGCGCGCTTCCCGCTGGACGCGGCGATCCTGTTCTCGGATATCCTTACCGTTCCAGACGCCATGGGGCTCGGCCTGTATTTCGAGACCGGGGAAGGGCCGCGGTTCCGTGATCCGGTGCGCTCGCTGGCGGACATCGAGCGTCTGCCGATTCCCGATCCGGAACAGGAGCTGCGCTACGTGATGGACGCCGTGCGCCTGATCCGGCGCGAGCTCGCCGGCCGCGTGCCGCTGATCGGCTTCGCCGGCAGCCCCTGGACCCTGGCCACCTACATGGTGGAGGGTGCGACCTCCCGCGACTTCGCCGAGACCAAGCGCCTGCTCTACGGGGAGCCGCAGGCGATGCATGCCCTGTTGCAGAAGGTCTCGGCGGCGGTGGCGAGCTATCTCAACGCCCAGATCCATGCCGGTGCCCAGGCGGTGATGATCTTCGACACCTGGGGCGGATCGCTTTCGCCGCGACTCTACCGCGAGTTCTCGCTGGCCTACATGCAGCGCATCGTGGACGAACTGACGCGGGAGCACGAGGGTCGGCGGGTGCCGGTCATCCTGTTCACCAAGGGTGGTGGATCCTGGCTGGAGTGGCAGGCGGACACCGGCGCCGATGCGCTGGGCCTCGACTGGACCATCGAGATCGCCGAGGCCGAGGCGCGGGTCGGCGACCGGGTCGCGCTGCAGGGCAACATGGATCCATCCGTGCTCTATGCCGGGGACGACGTGGTGCGGGCCGAGGCGCGGCGTGTGCTCGACGGCTTCAAGGGCAGGACCGGGCACGTCTTCAATCTGGGCCATGGTATCCATCCCGGCATCGACCCGGACCGTGTCGCCACGCTGGTGGAGACGGTGCACGCATACCGCCACCGCTGATCCCGTGTCCCGCCCGGGTCAGGGCGGGCGGATTGCGCCTCCCGTTGTTACCGGTTCGATGGGTCGTTCAGGCCGGCATGTCGAGGCCGGCCTCGGCCTCTGCAAGCAGTTCGCGTACGCCCGCCAGGTTCAGGCGGCGCATCGGCCGGCCGTCGATGGGCGACGGAGGTGCCTGGCGGATGCCGTCCCGCGGGAAGACCGTCAGTTCGACATCCACGCCCTCGGGGCCACGGAAGGACAGGAACGGGGCGCGGATGCCGGCCCCTCCGCTCCGGTAGTGGCGCTCGCCGCTGCGGCACTGGATGCCACGTTCGCTTAGATCGATGATCACCTCTTCCACGGTCTCCGCGAAGGCGTGCAGATTGAGGACCGGCTGCGGCTCCAGGATGCCCAACAGCAGGGGGCCGACGAGCCGCGGTTCCAGGTGCTCGAGGCGTTCCATCACCAGGGTCGCGGCCCGCAGGCGGTTCACATACTCCTCCCGGCTTTCGCGGTCTGCGAACAGCCGGCTGCGCTGCAGCACGGCGGCCTCCACTTCCGTGTTCGTTGGCAGGTCCGGCCGCCCGGTCATCCCGAGATGGTCGGCGGCCTTGCGCTTGGCCAGGCCATAGTCGCGCACACCCTCATCGAGAATGATGCGGGCTGCCTCCTCGGCCAGGCGCTGGCGGGATCTGGATTCGGGTATCGCCATCGCATTGGCTCAGAAGATGAATTCGGGCTGTGTGTGGTTCCGGGTGTCGTTCCGGCCGTCCTCCGCGTCAGCGTCCGGGTTCGCAGGGATGCGGGCGCTGCGCTCCGGGATCTGCTCGGGCAGCAGCCATTCGCGCTGCCCGCGCGGATCGTCGTCGGTGGTTCGTTCCCCGGTTTCCGGCAGCAGTGCGACGTCGATCAGGCCCTCCGGGCGCGGTATGGGCGCCTCTGGCCTGCCGGCAAGCGCCCTTTGCATGAATCCCATCCAGATCGGCAGCGCTGCACGGCCTCCCGTCTCCCGGGATCCAAGTTCTTGATTGTCGTCGAAGCCGATCCAGGCGGTGGCCGCGAGTTCGCCGTTGAAGCCGGCGAACCAGGCGTCCCGGTAGGAGTTGGTGGTGCCGGTCTTTCCGCCAAGGTCCGTGCGGCCGAGTTCCATTGCCCGGCGACCCGTGCCGGAGCGGATCACGCCGCCAAGCATCTGGCTCATCTGCCAGGCGATGCCGGGCTCGA
>JAWLFM010000114.1:0-4065 GCA_041685565.1 Thioalkalivibrio sp. | reverse complement strand
GAGTAATTCTCGGGCCGCCATTCCGCCTCCAGGGCAGGGTCGCTGAAGACCAGTGGCGCATCGACGAGGGTGCTGGTCGGGGTCATGCCATCCTGCAGGGCCAGCGCATAGATCAGGGGTTTGAAGGCGGAGCCGGGCTGCCGCTCTGCCTGCAGGACCCGATCGAATCGATTCTCGAAGAAGTCGAAGCCGCCAGCCCATGCCAGAATGGCGCCGTCCTCGGGTGCCTGGGCGACCAGTGCCCCGGCGACCTCGGGTATCTGGCTCAGGCGCCAGTCGCCAGCCGCTGTCGGCTGAATGCGTACCACATCACCGCGTTTGAGCCAGTCGGACACGCGAGTCCCGTCCGGACGCGCCCAGGCAAGGTCGTCGCCTTCCAGGCGCTTCTCGCCAAGACCGGCCGTATCGACGACGACGCCATTCTCACCCGACTCCAGCACCAGCGCCGGGAACAGCATTTGGCCGTGGACGCCGATGCTCGCCAGCGCGCTTCGCCGATCCTCCGGATCGCCCACGACGACCTCGTCCAGCGAGAGTTCGGGGCCGCGGTAGCCGTGGCGCTGGTCGTACTCCAGCAAGCCCTCCCGCAGTGCGGCATTCGCGGCTTCCTGGGCGGACGTGTCAATCGTGGTGTAAACGCGCAGGCCACGGACATAGGCGTCCTCGCCCCAGAGGTTGAACACGGTCTGGCGGGCGGCCTCCGCGACCCAGTGCGCGTCCACCTCGGTTGCGCTGACATGGATCTGGGATAGCACGGGACGGGCCACTGCGGCGGCATGCTCCTCCTCGGATATCAACCCGAGTTCGAGCATGCGCCGCAGCACGTAGTTGCGGCGATTCTGTGCCCGCTCCGGGCTGGTGACGGGGTTGGTGGTGGAGGGCGCCTTGGGCAGTGCGGCCAGGATGGCCATCTGGTCCAGGTCGAGTTCGTCCAGGTCGCGACCGAAATAGACCGAGGCCGCGGCGGCGATGCCATATGCGCGCTGCCCGAGATAGATCTTGTTCAGGTACAGTTCGAGGATCTGGTCCTTGGACAGCTCCCGTTCGATCTGCAGCGCGAGGAAGATTTCGCGGATCTTGCGCTCATAGGTGCGCTCCCGGGTCAGAAAGAAGTTGCGGGCAAGCTGCATGGTGATGGTGCTGCCGCCCTGGGTGCGCTCGCCGGTGCTGAACAGGTTGATGCCGGCGCGCAGCAGACCCACCGGATCCACGCCGCGGTGCCGGTAGAAACGTTCGTCTTCCGCCGCCACAAAGGCCTGCAGGAGGCGCTCGGGCATCTCGGCTATGGATACGGGTTCGCGCCGCTGTTCTGCGAATTCGCTGATCAGGCGGCGGTCATGGGTATACACTTGAAGGGGTGTCTGCAAACGGACTTCGCGCAGAGTGTCCACCGCAGGAAGACCGGGTGCATAATAGAAATACAGGCCCAAAAGGACCGCGATGGATGCGATGCCCGCGCCAACGGCGAGAGACAACAGGGCGAGGATGATGCGTACGAGCAGGGGCATGGCTTGGCGATTTCTCGGGGAGCAAGGAATGGTTCGACAGGAAAGCGACTTGCAGCTACCTGTTCATGCGGACTATGATCAAAGGTAAATGCGTATAAACGCTTGGTTGCGGCTATAGTATAAGCTCTGTAGCACGCGAACATCAGGGGGGCAGTGTGCTAGGTCTGGGGAACAAGCACCACGCTTTGCTCGGGGTCGATTTCAGTGCCGCCGCCATCAAGGTGCTGGAACTGGGGCGCAGCGGCAGCGGCTACAAGGTCGAGTCCTTCGCCGTCGAGCCATTGCCCGACGGCGCGGTCGTGGACAAGGAATGCCGCGACGCCGGCGCGATCGGCGCCGCTCTGGAACGAGCAGTCAAGCGGTCCGGGACGCGCCTGAAACATTGTGCGATGGCGGTGCCATCGTCGACGATCATCACCCGCACATTGCGCCTGTCAAGCAAGCTGAGCGAGTCCGAACTCGAGGGTCAGGTCTCCGTCGAGGCAGACCAGTACATCCCGTACAACATCGAGGATGTGAGCATCGATTTCCAGGTGCTCGGCAAGAACGCCGCAAACCCCGACTTGCTGGATGTCCTCGTGGTCGCCTCGCGCAGGGAGCACGTGGAATCGCGGATCGCGATCGCCGAGGCCGCGCGGCTGACCCCCGAGGTGGTTGATGTCGAGGCCTACGCGGTCGAGCATGCCGCCGGTCTGTTGCTGGAGCAGCTGCCCGATCGCGAGGAGAAGCCCATCGTCGCGGTGGTGGACGTCGGTTCGCAGGTGACCAGCGTCTATGTCATGAGCCAGGATCAGGGCGTCATCTACACGCGCGAGCAGGATTTCGGCGGGCGGCTCCTCACCGAGGAGATCATGCGCCGGTACGATATGGACATGCAGCAGGCGGGCAACGCCAAGATTCACGGCGAGTTGCCCCCGGATTACGCGGCATCGGTGCTTGAACCCTTCAAGCAGAACATGATGGACCAGGTGCAGCGGTTGCTGCAGTACTTCTACGTCACGCGTCCCCAGGACACGATCGACCAGATCTTTCTCGGCGGCGGTTGTGCCTCCATCCCGGGCATCGACGAGATGCTCGAAGAGGCCGCCGGAATACCGGTGATGATCGCGAATCCCTTTCGTGGCGTGCCCCTGGCGCGCCGGGTCAACCAGCAGCGCTTTCAGAATGACGCGCCGGCCACCCTGACGGCCTGCGGGTTAGCCATGCGGGGGTTCGTGGGATGATCTACATCAACCTGTTGCCATGGCGTGCACAGCGCCGAGCTCAGCGACAGAAACAGTTCTATGCAATGGCGGGGGTGGCGGCCCTGGTTGGAGCGGCATTGGTCCTGGCCGGCTACGCCTACATGAACAGCCGCATCGAGCACCAGGAATCGCGCAATCAGATGCTGCAGTCCGAGATCCGGATTCTGGACCAGCAGATCGCCAGGATTCGCACCCTCGACCGCCAGCGTCAGGATCTGATCGACCGCATCGAAGTGATCCAGACCCTGCAGGCGAGCCGCCCGGAGGCGGTATACCTGTTCGACCAGATGGTCCTTACCCTGCCGGAGGGTACCTTCTTCCAGGAGTTGCGTCAGGAAGGCGAACGTATCCGTCTCGCGGGCCGCGCGGAGTCCAATGCGCGCATTTCGGCCCTGATGCGGCGGGTCGACGCATCGCCCTGGCTGCGCGATTCGACATTGCAGATCATCGAGACCCGCGAGGAGGGGCGGCTTCAGGTGCGTGATTTTCGACTGGAGGTGTTTCAGACACGGCCGGGCGCTGAGGACGATACCGAGGGTGCTTCCTGATGGATCTGAAATCGCTCAACGAAGTCGACTTCCGCAATCTCGGCGAGGCGCCCTTGATCGTCAAGGGCGCGATCATCGTGGTCATTATCGCGGCAATCCTCGGCGCGGGTTACTGGTATTTCATCAAGGACCAGTTGGTCGAGCTCGAGCGGGGCGAGGCCAGGGAAGGGCAGCTGCGCGTCGAATTCGAGGAAAAGCAGCGGCGCGCCGCAAATCTCCCGGCCCTGGAGGAACAGTTGGAGGAGATGGAGCGCATGTTCGCCTCCCTGCTGCAACTTCTCCCCAGTACTGCAGAGATCCCGAGCCTTCTGGTGGACATTTCCCAGACCGCGCTCTCGGTGGGGCTGGAGATCGAGTTGTTTCAGCCCCGTCCCGAGGCCAATCGCACGTTCTACGCCGAAGTGCCGATCCAGTTGCGGGTACGCGGAGACTATGAGCAACTGGCGAAATTCGTAAGCGGTGTCTCGGCAATGCCTCGCATCGTCACGATTCATGACGTCTACATTCGTCCCGGAAGCGAGGACACGGGTCTCCTGATGGATGCCGTGGCGCGCACCTATCGCTATCTGGAGGGGACCTGATGGCCATGACCCGCAGCGGTTCGTTCCCCTGGTCCCCATTCTTCCTGGTCGTCCTCGCCCTGGCACTTCCGGGCTGCCAGGGCGATACCTCGGATCTGCAGCGTTACATCGAGCAGGTCAAGTCGCGACCCGGTGGAGACATCGAACCGATTCCCTCGATCCAGCCGCACGAACCCTACCTTTA
>JAWLFM010000012.1:0-31406 GCA_041685565.1 Thioalkalivibrio sp. | reverse complement strand
GTTTGAAATAGGCCCACTATTCCTGCACTTGCCCGCCTTGCTCCGGCCCTTCTGGCTGTGCTCCATAGTCACCGAACTTTCCGCATGGCCCACTAGCCTGGTCTGCGGGGGTGGACGCGACCAGTGCGAGTATATCGCGAGCCGCCGGCGTCTCGGGTCCTGATTTCGGCGCTGCTCAGTAGGGTGTGCCGGCACTCCCGTCATGGAAGGATTGCAGCCGTTCGCGGGTCGCCTTGCGGCCCAGTTCGATCACGGGCCGGGCCTTATGGAATTCATGCACCATGCACGCGTTCTTCGGGATGCTGATGACGAGGTCAGGACGAAAGACCGCCAGATGGTGCCGGGTAAGGGCGCTCTGCATGGTCTCCAGCGAGCGCATCAGGATCTCCGACAGCGCCATTCCTTCCGCGGCATGTGCTCCGTTCAGGCCCAGGGAGTCCACGTAGTCCATCATCCGCCGCAACAGACCGTCGTCATCGTGGTCCTCTTCTTCCTTCGGGGCCTCGACCGCCGTCGGGGCCGGTCCATTCACATCCACCACGATGGTCAGGTCGGTCAGGGTGCGCAGGGTCGGGGCGACCGGGACCGGGTTGAGCAGACCTCCGTCCACCAGCATCCGTCCGCGATACCGGTGCGGCGCGAATACCGCAGGGATGGCGATGGAGGCACGGATCGCATCGAACAGGGAACCATCGCTCATCCAGATCTCCCGGCTCCGTTCGATGTCCACGGCCACGGCGGTGTAACTGATCGGCAGCTCCTCGATGTCACTCTCGCCGACGAGGGCCTTCAGTTTGCGGATGAGCTTGTCGCCGCGGATCATGCCGCCACCGGAAAACGACCAGTCGAGGAGGCTGAAGACGTCGGCCTGGCTGAGGCCCTCGACCCAGTCCCGGTAGGTCGTCAGTTCGCCCAGGGCATAGATGCCCCCGACCAGGGCTCCCATCGAACTGCCTGCGATCGCCCGGATCTCGTAGCCGTGCGCCTCCAGCTCCTCGATGACACCGATGTGGGCCAGGCCACGGGCCCCGCCGGAACCCAACACCAGGGAAACAGTCCTCGCTGCAGCCCGTTTCTCCGGGTCGCCCGACTGTGCCATGGTCCCTCCTCATCCGGTCTTTGCCACCGTGGTCATTGTTCGCTTCTTTGCACGACGGGTCCAGCCTTGTACCCTTGGTGCGCCAGGATGCCGCCGGATTCCTCACGACCGCATGGTCCACCGTCTCGTGCACCATGGCTCGGGCCGGCAAGACCGTCCGGACCTGAACCCGTAGCGGTCGACGGAGGGGGTTGTCATGGCTGATAGGGGGCGTGCACCGCAGCGCTGGCGTTTCTTTCGCTCGGGCGGCTTTGATCAGGTCCGTCTGGATACCGGCGCGGATCTCATGCACCTTGGGGACCTTGATCCCAAGCTCTGGTCGGTGCTGAGCTGTCCGACCTCTGGTCTGGAATTCGATCCGCGCACGCTGGAGCTGCTCGACGCCGACGGCGACGGACACATCCGGGTACCGGAGATCCTCGCCGCGGTGTCCTGGGCCTGTTCGATGCTGAAAGACCCGGCCATCCTCATCGACGGTGGCGCCACGCTGCCTCTGAACGCGATCGACGACTCGACGCCGGAGGGTGCCCGGCTTCTGGCCTCGGCCCGGCAGATCCTCGCCCTCCTGCGCAGGTCCGGGGCGGACGCCGTCTCCGTGGATGAGAGCGCCGACAAGGGCGCCATCTTCAATGTCCATTGTTTCAATGGCGACGGCATCGTACCCCCCGGCCTGACTGGGGATGAAGCGACCCGTTCGGTGATCGGAGAGATCATGGAGCGGTTCGGCCCGGACACCGACCGCAGCGGTGAACCCGGAGTCTCACGGGAGAAGCTGGAGGCCTTCTTCGATGAGGCCCGGGCCTTTCTCGACTGGTGGCAGATCGGGCAGGCGAACGCGGACGAGATTCTGCCCCTTGGGGAGACCACCGCGGTGGCCGCAGAGGTACTCGAATCGGTGCGCGCCAAGGTCGATGATTACTTCATGCGCTGTCGCCTGGCCACCTTCGATGGCCGCGCGACCGGTGCATTGAATCCCGACGCAGCGGTCTACGCAGCGCTGGCTCCCGGGGAAATCGCTGTTTCGGCCGCGCCCGTTGCGGCACTGCCGCTGGCCGAGGTGGCAGCGGGACGTCCGCTGCCGCTGGGCGATGGGGTGAATCCGGTCTGGGCGGAACGCGTCGAGCGCCTACGCAGGGAAGTCGTCAGCCCGCTCCTGGGCGCGCGCGAGGGCCTGAGCCTGGAGGATTGGGAGACGATCTGTGCCCGTCTGGCCCCCTATCGAGCTTGGCTGGCGGACAAGGCCGGCGATCGCGTGGCATCCCTGGGGGCGGCGCGCATCCGCGCCTTGCTGGACGGTGATGCGCGCGAGGCGATCGCCCGCCTGATCGAGCAGGACAGGGCCGTGGAGGCGCAGGTCGAGTCGATCGACGCGGTGGAGCGTCTGGCGCGTTACCATCGGGATCTCTTCACGTTGCTCAACAACTTCGTGTCGCTGCGGGACTTCTACAGCACCCGCAGCAAGGCGATCTTCCAGGCCGGTACCCTGTATCTCGACCGCCGCAGCTGCGAGCTGTGCCTGCGTGTGGACGACATGATCCGGCACAGTGCGCTCGCTCACTTCAGTGGCACCTATCTGGTCTATTGCCACTGCGAGCGCAGGGGGGGGCCACCGATGACCATCGTTGCCGGCGTCACCGACGGGGATGCCGACAACCTGATGGTCGGCCGGAACGGGATTTTCTATGATCGCCATGGCCGCGATTGGGATGCGACGGTGGTCAAGCTCGTCGAGCACCCGATCAGCGTACGCCAGGCGTTCTGGTCGCCCTACAAGCGCATCGTCCGGACCCTCCAGGAGCAGATCCAGAAGTTCGCGGCCTCCCGCGACCAGGCGGTGGAGGAGGAGGCCATGTCGGGGGTCACCGGTGCCGTCGCGCGGGCCAAGTCCCGCCAGGGGGGCACCGAGCAGACACCGTTTGATATTGCCAGGTTTGCCGGGATCTTCGCGGCGATCGGTCTGGCAATCGGCGCCATTGGTACTGCCCTCGCCGCCGTCGTTGCGGGATTGTTCACTCTCTCCTGGTGGCAGTTCCCACTGGTCGTGCTGGGTGTGCTGCTGGCCATCTCCGGGCCCTCGATGCTGTTGGCCTGGCTCAAGCTGCGCCAGCGCAACCTGGCGCCATTGCTGGACGCGAACGGGTGGGCGGTCAATACCCGGGCCAGGATCAATCTGCCGTTCGGTGTCTCGCTGACCGGCGTGGCGGCGCTTCCAAAGGGGGCCGAGCGCTCCCTGGATGACCCCTATGCCGAGAAGAAACAGCGCTGGAAGACCTGCCTGGTCCTGATCGTGGTCGCGATCCTGATCGCCGCCGCATGGCAGCAGGGCGCTTTGGATCCCCTGATCGGACAGCTGCTGGAGCGGTTCGGGTCCAATGGCGGCGGCTGAGCATGGCTGCCCTGCGGGTCGGTTGACGCGCCTGAAGAGGCGCCGGATACTGCCTGGCCGAAGCCGCCCCGTATGTGTCACGCAGATATGGCTTCCGCCCATTCATTGCCATTGCGCCGAGGGAATTCCGCGATGCCGCAGCAGCTACTTGGCGAGGCTCTGCCTGGCCCCCTCCCCGAATGGTTCCCGCGCGGCATGGCGCTGTTGCGGGACCCCTCTCTGAACAAGGGTTCGGCCTTCACTGCGCGCGAACGCGATGTGCTGGGGCTGTCCGGCCTTCTGCCGCCGCATGTGTCCACCCAGGAGGAACAGGTGGCAAGGGTGCTGGAGAACTTCCGGCGCGTCGACACCCCACTGGAGCGTTTCATCATGCTCCAGAGCCTGCAGGACCGGAACGAGGCGCTCTTCTACCGGGTCATCATGGAAAATCCCGACGAGATGATGCCGGTGATCTACACACCGACCGTCGGCGTGGCCTGCCAGCAATATGGCCACATCTACCGAAGCCCGCGAGGCTTGTACGTATCGGCCGAGAATCGCGGCCAGGTGGCCTCCCTGTTGCGTAACTGGCCGTACCGGGACGCGCGCATCATCGTGGTCACGGATGGTGAGCGGATCCTGGGCCTCGGCGATCTCGGCGCCAATGGCATGGGAATACCCATCGGCAAGCTGGCCCTGTACACGGCCTGCGCCGGGGTGCATCCGCGCCGTTGCCTGCCGGTGATGTTCGACATCGGGACCAACAACGAGTCGCTGCTCGAGGATCCGCTCTACCTTGGACTGCGCCGGCGGCGGCTGACCGGGGCCGAGTACGACGAACTGATGGCGGAGTTTCTCGATGCCACGCAGGAGGTCTTCCCGGGCGTACTGGTGCAGTTCGAGGACTTTGCGAACCACAACGCCTTTCGTGTGTTACAGGCCTACCGGGACTGCTGCCCCTGTTTCAACGACGACATTCAGGGTACAGCCGCAGTGACCCTGGCGGGGGTCCTGTCTGCGCTTCGGGTCACCAATCGCCCCATGCGCGACCAGACCTTCCTGTTCCTGGGCGCCGGCGAGGCGGCGACGGGGATCGCCGACCTGCTGGTCTCCGCACTGGTCGCGGAGGGCATGGAGGAGGCCGCTGCGCGGCGCCGCGCCTGGATGGTCGACTCCAGGGGGCTGGTGGTACGGGGCCGGCTGGCGTTGGCCGAACACAAGCGTCCCTATGCCCATGAGCATCCGCCGGTCGACAGCTTCCTCGAGGCGGTCGAGGCGCTGCGTCCAACCGCCATCATCGGCGTCGGCGCGGTACCGGGTGCATTCAGCCGTGAGGTCATCGAGACCATGACACGCCTGAACGACCGCCCGATCGTGTTTGCACTCTCCAACCCCACGTCCCGGGCGGAGTGCACGGCTGAGCAGGCCTACGCCTGGTCCGGCGGCCAGGCGCTGTTTGCCTCCGGCAGCCCCTTCGATCCATTGGATCTGGACGGACGGCGCTTCGTGCCCCGTCAGGGCAACAACTCCTACATCTTTCCTGGCGTGGGCCTCGGCGCGGTCGCGGTGCAGGCCTCCCGGGTCACTGACGGCATGTTCATGGTCGCGGCCCGTGTTCTTGCCGAGACGGTGCACGATGCGGATCTTGCGCAGGGGAGCCTGTTCCCGGCGCTTTCGAGAGTGCGCGAGGTTTCGGCGCGAATCGCCGTTGCGGTTGCCGAGGTCGCCTTCGCCGAGGAGCTGGCGGGCATCGAGTGTCCGGCTGACCTGGGGGCCTGGGTCGAGGCGCAGATGTATCATCCCGAGTACGTGAGTTACGTGGGCTGAAGCCCCGCAGGCTTGTTCGAAGGGGGAAGTTGAGGTGCCGTGGGCTTGCTAGGTGGGGGGGTGGTGCCTAAAATGCCGGCCCCTGCGTGAAATGCCTGCCGAACCAAACGCGCGTTCCACGTTCATACGGCTGTACCGATAGTGGGAGTCAGACTCAATGCCCTGGAATGAACCGGGAAACAACCAGCGCGATCCCTGGAGCGGCGGTCAACGCGGCGGCGGGAGCGGTGGTGGCGGGCAGCGTCCGCCCGACCTCGAAGAGATGATGCGCAAGGTCACCCAACAGATCAACAGCCTGTTCGGTGGCGGCGGCAGCGGCGGCAGTTCCGGCGGCGACAGCGGCTCGGGCATGAGCCGCAACTCCAAGGCGGTGGTCAGCCTGGCGATCATCATCGCCCTCGTGGTGTGGCTGGCCACGGGTTTCTACATCGTCAGCGAGGGCGAGCGCGGCGTGGTGCTGCGCTTCGGCGCCTTCCAGAAGGTCTCCGCGCCGGGACCGCACTGGCACCTGCCATTCCCGTTCGAGCGCGTGGAGGTCGAGAATGTCGACAATATCCGCACCTTGCAGAATCGGGCGCTGATGCTGACCGCGGACGAAAATATCATCGACGTGGACATCGCCGTGCAGTACCGCGTGCTGGACGTGGTCGACTACAAGTTCAACGTGCGCAACCCGGATGTCACCGTGCAGCAGTTGATGGAATCGGCCATCCGCGAGCGGGTGGGCAAGAGCGACCTGGACTTCATCCTGGGTGAGGGTCGTGGCGAGATCGCGGTCAGTGCGCGCCAGACCCTGCAGCAGGCCCTGGACTCCTACGGCGCCGGACTGATCGTCACGGCCGTGTCCATGCAGCAGGCGCAGCCGCCGGAGCCGGTGCAGGAGGCCTTCGCCGATGCCATCCGGGCCCGTGAGGACGAGGCGCGCTTTCGCAACGAGGCGGAGGCCTATGCCAACGGTCTGATCCCGCGTGCCCGCGGTCAGGCCGCCCGCATCCTGGAAGAGGCCGAGGCCTATCGGGAGCAGACGATTGCACGGGCCGAGGGTGATGCCTCCCGCTTCTCGCAACTCCTCGCCGAATACCAGGTCGCCCCGAGCGTGACCCGGCAACGTCTGTACATCGAGACGATCGAGACGGTCCTCCAGAGCTCGAACAAGGTGATGCTGGACGTCAGTCAGACCAACAACCTGATGATGCTGCCGCTGGATCAATTGCTGGGCGGGTCCGGAACCGGGGCATTGCCCGGCACGACCCCGGAGCCTCTGCAGGGCAGTCGCAGCGCCTTTGGAACCAGTACGCCCAGCGCGGGCATGAATCAACCGGCTGCCCCACGGCCTGATCCGCGTGCGCGGGAGGTGCGCTGATGTTTCGCATAGCAGGTATCGCCGCGGTCGTCGCGGTCATCTTGATCGTCCTGTCCACCTACACGGTGGACGAGCGCGAACGCGTCATCCTCTTCTCGCTGGGTGAGATCCGCAAGGTCGATCTCGAGCCGGGTCTGCACCTGAAGTTCCCGTTGATCAACAACGTGCGCTTCTTCGAGGCCCGGATCATGACGCTCAACATTCCGCCGGACCGCTTCCTGACCAGCGAGGCCAAGAACGTCATCGTGGACTTCTACGCCAAGTGGCGCATCGACGACGTCGGGCAGTTCTTCCGGGCCACCCGTGGCGACGAACGCAACGCCGAGGAGCGCCTTGCGCAGATCCTTCGCGATGGCATGCGGAACGAATTCGCGCGGTACGAACTGGACGAGGTGGTCGCCGGTGAGCGCCTGACCATCATGGGTGCCGTGCGTCAGGAGGCCCTGGAGACCGCGCGCGAACTGGGGGTGACCCTGGTCGATGTAAGGATCCGACGCATCGACCTTCCGGACGAGGTGTCGGAATCGGTGTACAATCGCATGCGCGCCGAACGGCAGCGGGTTGCCCAGGACTTCCGGGCCCGCGGCCAGGAGGAGGCGGAACGCATCCGCTCGCGCGCCGACCGTGAACGGACCGTCATCCTGGCGGATGCCTATCGGCAGTCCGAGGAGATCCGCGGTGTCGGCGATGCGCGCGCCACTGATATCCTGGGTGAGGCCTTCGGGGCGGATGAGGACTTCTTCGGCTTCTACCGCAGCCTGATGGCCTACCGCAATTCGCTCACGGGCGAGAGCAGCACCTACGTGATGGATCCATCGTCGGACTTCTTCCGGTACTTCAAGGATCCGGCCGGGGTGACCGAGGCACAGAGCCCGTAACGGCTCGCTGAGTGGCTTGGTCGGATTTGGCAGCAGCGTTCGCGCTGCTGCTTGTCTTTGAGGGACTCCTGCCGTTTCTGGTGCCGCGCCGTTACCGGGAGACCCTGCTGGAACTCGCCCGGCTGCCGGAAGGTACGTTGCGGCTGTTCGGGCTCGTCTCGATGCTGCTCGGTCTTGCCCTGCTGGCCTGGGTGCGTGGCTGAGTGAAGCACTGTTGATACAGGAAAAACGATGACCGACGTGAACCGGTGGCTGCTTCCGGATGGACTCGAGGAGGCCCTGCCCGTCGCCGCGCGGCGCCTGGAGGCCCTGCGCCGAGCGATTCTCGATCAGTTCGATGTCTGGGGCTATGACCTGGTCATTCCGCCGATGGCGGAGTACCTGGATTCCCTTCTGACCGGCACCGGGCGCGAGCTGGACCTGCAGACCTTCAAGCTCACGGATCAGCTTACCGGCAAGCTCATGGGCCTGCGGGCGGACCTCACGCCGCAGGTGGCGCGCATCGACGCCCATCGTCTGCGCGAGGAGGGGACGGCACGGCTTTGCTACGTCGGAAGCGTGCTGCGAACCCGCGGAGACGAGTGGTCCGGCTCGCGCAGCCCGCTGCAGGCCGGGGCCGAGCTGTTCGGGCACGATGGTCTCGACAGCGACGTGGAAATCATTCGGCTGATGCTCGCGACCCTGGACCGATGCGGCGTGCGGGGTGCCAGCATCGATCTCGGCCATGTGGGCATCTACCGCTCGCTGGCCCGGATGGCCGGTTTCGACAAGGGCCGGGAACGGGTCTTCTTCGATCTGTTGCAGCGCAAGGCCATCCCGGAGATCGACGAGACGCTCGCGGCATGGCAGCTGGATGCCGAAGTGGCACAGCAACTTCGTGCGCTGGTGGAGCTCAACGGTGGCCCCGAGGTTCTGGTCCAGGCCCGCGGCCTGCTGGCGGCCGCGCCCATACAGGTCTCCGCCGCGCTGGAGCACCTGTCCGCCGTGATCGAACGCCTGCAGGCGTCGCATCCTGAACTGGATGTTCACGTCGACCTGGGTGAACTGCGCGGGTACTCCTATCACACCGGCCTGGTCTTCGCCGCCTTCGTGCCCGGCTCCGGCCAGGAAATCGCGCGGGGTGGCCGCTACAATGAGATTGGTCGCGTCTTCGGCCGGGCCCGGGCAGCGACCGGCTTCAGTACCGACCTGAGGCAATTGCTGCGCCTGGTTCCGGCATGGACGGAGCCGCGGCGCGAATGTGTGCTGGCACCGGCGGAGGGGGATGCCGGTCTGGAATCCGCAATCGCGGATCTGCGTGCCCGGGGGGTCCGGGTGCGCCGCCTGCTTGCGGGTGAGTCCGGAGAAGTACTAACGCAGGGCCCACGCTTGCAGAAGCATGGCCATGAATGGAATGTCGAGGAGCCGTAGGCAAATGGGACGATTCGTAGTAATTCTGGGGAGTCAGTGGGGCGATGAGGGCAAGGGGAAGGTCGTCGACCTGCTGACCGAGAATGCCGCGGCGGTGGTTCGCTTTCAGGGTGGTCACAACGCCGGCCACACGCTCGTCATCGGTGGCCAGAAAACGGTGCTGCACCTGATTCCTTCCGGAATCCTGAGGGCCGGCGTCGAGTGTCTGGTCGGTAATGGCGTGGTGCTGTCTCCCTCCGCGCTGCTGGAGGAGATGGACATGCTGGAGGCGCGTGGGGTGCCCGTGGCGGAGCGCCTGCGTCTGTCCGAATCCTGTCAGCTGATCCTGCCCCACCACGTGGCGCTGGACCACGCCCGCGAACGTGCCCGGGGCGCGGCTGCCATCGGCACTACCGGCCGGGGCATTGGCCCCGCCTACGAAGACAAGGTCGCCCGCCGCGGCCTGCGCCTCAGCGACCTGTTCCATCGGGAGCGCTTCGCCGCCAAGCTGGGCGAGGTGCTGGATTACCACAACTACGTGCTGAAGAACTACTTTCAGGCCGACACCATCGACTTTCAGGCGGTACTCGACGAAAGTCTCGCCCAGGCGGAGCGTCTGCGCCCGCTGGTCACGGACGTCAGCGGCAGGCTGCACGTGCTGCGCGCACAGGGCGCCGACGTGATGTTCGAGGGTGCCCAGGGCACCCTGCTCGACATCGACCACGGCACCTACCCGTTCGTCACTTCATCGAACACGACGGCAGGTGGCGCCGCCACGGGTTCCGGCGTCGGCCCGCGTGATCTCGACTACATCCTGGGCATTACCAAGGCCTACACCACCCGCGTCGGAGCCGGGCCGTTCCCGACCGAGCTCTTCGATAGCATGGGTGAGCACATGGCGCGCCGCGGCAACGAATTCGGATCCACCACGGGTCGGGCACGCCGCTGCGGCTGGTTCGATGCGGTGGCGCTGCGCCGTGCCGGTGCGATCAACAGCATCAGCGGTCTGTGCATCACCAAGCTCGACGTGCTTGACGGGCTGGAGAACCTGCAGATCTGTGTCGGTTATCGCTGCAACGGCGAGGTGATGGACATCCCGCCGGCGGGGGCCGAGGCCTATTCGGCCTGTGAGCCCATCTACGAAGAGATGCCGGGCTGGCAGGAATCCACCCTGGGGATCCGTCAGTACGACAAGCTGCCCGCCAACGCCCAGCGTTACCTGGAGCGCCTGAGTAGTGTGGTGGGTCTGCCCATCGACATGATCTCCACGGGACCGGACCGGGACGAGACCATCGTGCTGCGTGATCCGTTTGCGGGCTGATCGAAGCCGGGCGAGTCAGGATGGCTCGGCCCGCCACCCGGGGCCAGCCGCAGCAGCAGTGCACCGCGCGCTTACGCTTCGGCGGCGTCGCGCGGCCAGGCCGGAGACTGAACGAGGAAGGGAGGGAAGAGATGGTGCCGAGGAGAGGACTTGAACCTCCACGAGCTTACGCCCACTAGCACCTGAAGCTAGCGCGTCTACCAATTCCGCCACCTCGGCATGAGGATGGACCTTGCGGTCCTGCGCTTCAGGAGCGCGCAATATAGAGTCCTCCGGCAGAAGTGTCAATGTATCCGAACGCCCCTGGCTCCGTGAAAGGAGCCGACCAAGGCCGCAGCCGCGGTGGGGCTCCTAAACGAGTGAAGTGAATGCCCAGAAAACGTAGCAACCGGCCGCCGGTCGATCCCAATTTCGAGCGCGAGGCAAAGAAGTACGACAATCCGATCGCCAGCCGCGAATTGATCCTGGAGAGCGTGGTCGAGGCCGGCAATCCGCTGGAGTTCGAGGAGATCGCGGAACGCCTCGGCATCACGAGTGAGGAACAGACCGAGGCCCTGCGCAGGCGCCTGCGGGCGATGGAGCGCGACGGCCAGTTGCTGTGCAACCGCCGTGGCGCCTACCTGCCGGTGGAGCAGGCCGATCTGCTGCGCGGCCGGGTCATCGGCCATCCCGACGGCTTCGGCTTCCTGGTCCCCGACGACCAGAGCGACGACCTGTTCCTGTCGCCGCGGCAGATGCGCGGCGTGTTGCACGGCGATCGCGTCCTCGGGCGGGTGATGGGCGTGGATCATCGCGGGCGGCGCGAGGGCGGCATCATCGAGATCCTCGAACGCGGTTCCGAGCAGGTGGTCGGACGCATCCGGATCGAGGATGGCGTTGGCGTCGTCACGCCGGACAACAAGCGGATCACCCACGACATCCTGATTCCGCCCGATGGCCTGGGCGCCGCCGGCGACGACCAGATCGTGGTGGTGCGCATTCGCCCGCAGGCCTCGCGCAAGGCCCGCCTGCGCGGGGAGGTGGTGGAGGTCCTCGGCGAGCACATGGCGCCAGGCATGGAGATCGACATCGCGATCCGCGCCCACGGACTCCCGTTCCAGTGGCCCGACGAGGTGACCGCCGCCGCCGACCGATTCGGCGCGGAGGTTCCGACGACGGCCCGGAAGGGGCGGCTGGATCTGCGCAAGAAGCCGCTGGTCACCATCGACGGTGAGGATGCCCGCGACTTCGACGACGCACTGTACTGCGAGGAAACGGACGGGGGCTGGCGGCTCTGGGTGGCGATCGCGGACGTCTCGCACTACGTGGACAGGGACGGGGCGCTGGACAAGGAGGCGCGCAACCGGGGCACTTCGGTGTATTTCCCGAAGCAGGTGATCCCGATGCTGCCGGAGGTGCTGTCCAACGGCCTGTGTTCGCTGAATCCCGATGTCGAGCGCCTGTGCATGGTCTGCGAGATGGAGATTGGCAAGCGCGGCGCCCTGCGCAACTTCGCCTTCCATGAGGGGGTGATGCGCTCCCACGCGCGCCTGACCTACACCCAGGTGGCGGCGATGCTGGTCGATGGCGACGAGACCCTGCGTAAGCAGCACGCGAGGCTGCTGCCGCACCTCGAGCGCCTGCACGCGGTGTTCAAGGTGCTCAACGCTGCGCGCAATCGCCGCGGCGCGATCGACTTCGACTCCACGGAGACCCGGATCGAATTCGGTCCGGAGCGCAAGATCGAGCGCATCGTGCCGGTGGAGCGCACCGATGCCCACCGGTTGGTCGAGGAATGCATGATCGCGGCGAACGTGTCCGCCGCCAAGTTCCTGAAGAAGCACAAGGTGCCGGCGCTGTACCGCATTCATGACCAGCCCCCGCCCCAGAAGATCGACGACCTGCGGGACTTTCTGTCCGGGGTCGGTCTGACGCTGGGCGGTGGAGATGAGCCCACGCCCTCGGACTATTCCGCGGTGCTTCGCGCGGCGGCCGATCGCCCGGACAAGCAGTTGATCCAGACGGTGGTGCTGCGCTCGCTGAGCCAGGCCGTCTACGGTCCCGGTCTCAGTGGCCACTTCGGTCTGGCCCTGAACGACTATGCCCATTTCACGTCGCCGATCCGTCGTTACCCCGACCTGCTCGTACACCGCGGCATCCGCCACGTACTGCGCACCGGCAAGGCCGCAGGGTTCGCGTACTCGCACAGTGACATGGAGAGCCTGGGTGAGCACTGTTCCATGGCCGAACGTCGTGCCGACGATGCGACCCGTGATGCCATTGCCTGGCTGAAGGCCGAGTACATGGAGGACAAGGTCGGCGACGTCTTCGATGGGGTGGTCTCGGGGGTCACGGGATTCGGCCTGTTCGTCGAGATCGTCGATGTCTTCATCGACGGCCTGGTGCACGTGACCAGCCTCGACAACGACTTCTATCACTTCGATCCCATCCGCCACCGCCTGACCGGGGAGCGTGGCGGCAGGACCTTCCGCATCGGCGATCGGCTCAAGGTGCAGGTGACCCGGGTGAGCCTCGACGATCGCAAGATCGACCTGCGTCTGGTGGATGAGGAAGGGCGCGCCGCGGAGCCCGGTGGGTCGGGCGGCAAGCCCAGCCGCAAGACCGGCACCAGGCGCGAGTCGGAAGAAGGGCGCAAGCCGCGACGTCAAGGCCGACGGGGGCGCAAGCCAGGGTCACCCGCACGCGACGAGTCCGATGGGTCGAAGAAGGGGGCAGAAGCGCGGTCGCAGCCCCCGAAGGCACCGGATCCAGTGAAGTCCGAGGCCGGTTCCGCGCCTGTTTCCGGAACCAAGCCCAAGCCGCGGCGGCGCCGCAGTCCGAGTCCGGAAGCGGTCGATTCCCCTCCCTCCGCCGCGGCAACGCCGGCGCCGGCGCCGACACCGGCAGCAACGCGCCCGACGGAGCCCGTGGAATCCCCTCCCGTACCGGAGCCGACGCGCCGGCGCCGGCGTCGGGTACAACCCCAGGGCGAGGTGGCCATGCTGATCAGGCCCTCGTCGAAGTCCGGGGCGGATGCGCAGGAGCCCCCCGCTGAGGCCCCCTCGGAGAAGGACACCAGCACCGAATCCGACCGCCGGCGCTCGGGCCGCAGGAGGCGTCGGGATTCCGATTCGTGAGCCAGAACGAGATCGTTGGCGGTCTGCATGCGGTGGAGTCGCTGCTCGCAAATGCCCCTGAAAGGGTCAAGCGCCTGCAGGTGGCCGCGGATTCGGCGGATCGGCGCCTGGGCGCCATCATCGCCCGCGCCGAGGGTCTGGGGATCAGCGTCGAGCGGGTGCGCCGGGATCGCCTCGATCGCGGACAGGGCGACCTGCGCCACCAGGGTGTGCTGGCCTGGACCCTGCCGCGTCGCCGAGCAACCGAGACGGAGCTCGCCGATCTGGTCGCCGGTGGGGCAGATCTCTTCCTTGCCCTGGATGGCGTGACCGATCCCCACAACCTGGGCGCCTGCCTGCGCAGCGCCGACGCGGCAGGGGCCAGCGCGGTGATCGTGCCCCGGGATCGCAGTGCCGCGCTGACGCCGGCTGCGGCGAAGGCCGCCTCGGGCGCGGCGGAGACCGTGCCTCTGATTTCCGTGGTCAACCTGGCAAGGACCCTGCGGACCCTGCGCGAACAGGGCCTCTGGATCGTCGGACTCGCGGGTGACACCGACGCGTCGTTGTACCAGGTCGACCTGACCCTGCCCACGGTGCTGGTGATGGGCGCGGAAGGGGAGGGCCTGCGCCGCCTGACGCGGGAGAGCTGCGACCACCTGGTCGCCATTCCGATGACGGGGAGCGTCTCCAGTCTGAACGTCTCGGTCGCCGCCGGTATCTCGCTGTTCGAGGCCGTGCGTCAGCGGGCAAGGGCTTGAGCAGGGTTGACCTGCGATAGCCGCCCCCGGTCGGCGGACGCCGCTGCGCTCTTCGGCCGCGGAAGACTCGGTTCGGCTTGCCTTGTATTGCCCGGGCCGATCGCCTATGCTTTCGCGCTTTTCTCGCCGCTCTCGGCGACTTCTTGCCTCACCGCCGGAATCCCTGTTTCGGATGGGAGGCTGTTACCCGTAAGGAGTAGTGTCCATGCGTCATTATGAAGTGGTTTTCCTGGTCCATCCCGACCAGAGTGAGCAGGTCCCGGCCATGATCGAGCGCTATCGCACCATGGTCGAGAGCCAGGAGGGGATCGTCCATCGGCTCGAGGACTGGGGGCGCCGCCAGTTGGCCTACCCGATTCAGAAGCTGGTCAAGGCCCATTATGTCTTGATGAACGTCGAGGCAGGTGAAGAGGCCGTCGAGGAGCTGGTCAGCGCATTCCGGTTCAACGACGCAGTCCTTCGGCACCTGGTCATGCGTATGGAAAAGGCCGAAACCGAGCCCTCGCCCCTCGCCAAGGGCCGCGAGGAGGAGGAGGCCGCCAAGGGGCGTGGTCGTCGCGATGACCGCGGCGGGCGCGACCAGGACGAGGACGAGGAAGAGGACGTTGGCGCGCGCGCCTAGTCCCCGGAACTGCCCGCAACCCCATTCCAGATTGCTGCAACCAGATTGTCTGAGGAGTCACCGTCATGGCCCGTTTTTCCCGTCGCCGCAAGTATTGCCGCTTCACCGCCGAAGGCATCGAGTACATTGATTACAAAGACCTGAACCTGCTCAGGAACTTCATTACCGAGACCGGCAAGATCGTCCCGAGTCGCGTGACCGGCACCAGCGCCAAGTACCAGCGCCAGTTGGCCACCGCCGTAAAGCGTGCGCGTTTCCTGGCACTGCTGCCGTACACCGATAACCAGTTCTAGGCCTGTCCGGAGCGGGGGGACGCCAATGCGTCCATTGGCCGACTTCGCCATGCAGGGCCGCTGGCGCGCAGTGGGCGCGGCAGCGGGCCTCGGCGCGCTGGGCATCTTCATTCCGCCCATCGCCATCCTCAGTGGGGCGGTCGTGGCCCTGGTGGCCTTGCGCCTGGGCATTGGGCAGGCGCTGTTCGTTGCGGGCATCGCTTCCCTGATCCTGGGTGCGCTGGTCCTGGCGCTGATGGGCGGGTCGCCGCTGGTCGGTATCATGGCGGGGCTGGCGCAGTGGCTGCCGGTCGTGGCCATGGGCGAGGTGCTTCGGCAGTCGGTGTCCTGGCGCACGACCCTGTCGATGGCGGCGTTGGTCGCCGGAGCGCTGGTGCTCACCGTCCGCTTGCTGGTACCGGATCTGGACGCGGCATGGGTTGCCGTCGGCATGCAGATGCTCGAACCGTTCGTCGCTGCGGACGGGCCGGGGGCCGAGGATGTGGAGGCGGCACTGGTCACGGTTGCGCCGTTTCTGACCGGGCTGCTGGCCGGGATCTTCCTGCTCAGCATGGTGCTCAGCCTGGTGATCGCCCGCTATTGGCAGGCGCTGCTGTTCAACCCGGGTGCCTTCGGCCCCGAGTTCCGTGCCCTGCAGATGGGTCGTCACCTCAGCATCGCGGCGGTGATGCTCGGGCTCTTCGGGCAATTGGCGGGTGTGCCGCTGGCGCTGGAGCTGGCCTTCATCCTGGCGGTGCTGTTCTTCCTCCAGGGGCTCGCCGTGATGCATGCCCTGACCCATGCCCAGAACATGAACAACTTCTGGCTGGCCGGGATGTACGTGTTGCTGGTGCTCGCACTGCCCCAGATGTTTCTGCTGATCGCAGCCCTCGGCGCGATCGATGGTGTGGCGCGTCTGCGCGGGCGCCTGCCGGCGCGCGACGGCGACAGCGGGGACTGAACGGTTCGGATGGTTCGCGTGTAAACTCTGCGCGACCGGTGTGGATTCATTCAACGATTTACAGGAAAACCAAGATGGAAGTCATTCTGCTGGAAAAAATCGATAGCCTGGGCGGTCTCGGCGACAAGGTTCGCGTGCGGCCGGGCTATGCCCGCAACTATCTGCTGCCGCAGGGCAAGGCCAAGTTCGCCACGCCGGAGAACATCGCCGAGTTCGAGGCCCGCCGGGCCGAACTGGAACGCGCGGCAGCCGAGGCGGTGGCTGCCGCCGAAACCCGGCGTGAAGCCCTGACCGGCATGGTGATCGAGATCACGGCGAAGGCCGGTGGCGAGGGCAAGCTGTTCGGATCGATCGGTGCCGCCGACATCGCCGAGGCGGTCACCGTGCGCGGCGTGGAAGTGGAAAAGCGCGAGGTACGCCTTCCCGAAGGCCCCCTGCGCCAGGCTGGCGAATACGAGATCCAGCTGCACCTGCATGCCGACGTGGACGCCGACATCCGCATCATCGTGATCGGCGAGGAATGATCCCGCACGGGTTCGGGTCCCGTCCGGGGCCTGAACCCGGGTTGGCCTTCATGGCAGGACCGTCGTGACCCAGGGCTTTCGCGTGCCGCCGCACTCGGTGGAGGCGGAGCAGTCGGTTCTAGGCGGACTGATGCTCGACAATGAGGCCTGGGACCGGATTGCCGACCGCATCGGCGCCGATGACTTCTATCGGCACGACCACCGGCTGATCTTTCGCGCCATCGCCGCGCTCGCCGAGCGCAACGCACCGTTCGACATGGTCACCGTCGCCGAGCAATTGCAGAACGCCGGAGAGCTGAAGGACGCCGGCGGCCTTGCCTATCTCGGCGAACTCGCCAGCCAGACCCCCAGCGCCGCCAACATCAAGGCCTACGCCGATATCGTCCGCGACCGCTCGGTACTGCGGTCCCTGATCTCCGTGGGCACCGAGGTGGCCGACTCCGCCTTCGCCCCGGAGGGGCGGCCGACGCGCGAACTGCTGGATCTCGCCGAGCAGAAGGTCTTCGCGATCGCCGAGCGGGGGACCCGGGGCGCGCAGGGCTTCCGCGGCATGAAGCCGCTGCTGGCCGCGGCCGTGGAACAGATCGAGCACCTGTTCGAGACCAAGAGCCCGATCACCGGCATCGCCACCGGGTACCAGGATCTGGACGAGCTGACCTCCGGTCTCCATCCGGGCGACCTGATCATCGTTGCCGGACGGCCGTCAATGGGAAAGACGTCCTTCGCGATGAACATCGCCGAGTACGTGGCGATGAAGACGGCGAAGCCGATCGCCGTCTTCAGCATGGAGATGCCGGGAGAGCAGATCGCGATGCGCCTGCTGTCGTCGATGGGGCGGATCAACCAGCAGAAGCTGCGTTCCGGACGGCTGGAGGATGCGGACTGGCCGCGTCTGACCAGTGCCGTGTCCATGCTCTCCGAGGCCCCTCTCTATATCGACGATACCCCGGCCCTGTCGCCGACCGAACTGCGTGCGCGGTCGCGGCGGCTGATGCGCGAGCACAAGGGTCTGGGTCTGATCGTGGTGGATTATCTGCAGCTGATGCAGTCCCCGGGCTCGCGCGAGAACCGCGCCACCGAGATCTCCGAGATCTCGCGTTCACTCAAGGCCCTGGCCAAGGAACTGGGTGTGCCGATGATCGCCCTGTCGCAGCTCAACCGCTCGCTGGAACAGCGCCCGAACAAGCGTCCGGTGATGTCGGACCTCCGCGAATCGGGCGCGATCGAGCAGGACGCGGATCTGATTGCCTTCGTCTACAGGGACGAGGTCTACAATGAGGATAGCCCGGACAAGGGCACTGCGGAGATCATCATCGCCAAGCAGCGCAACGGTCCGATCGGCACCGTCCGGCTGACCTTCCACGGTCAGTACACGCGCTTCGAGAACTACCACCCCGACGTCTATGGTGTCGGTGCCGAGGCGTGAAGCGCGCCGCCCGGATCCAGCGTAGCGCAGATGCCCTGCGCCATAACCTGTCCCGGGCGCGCGCGCTGGCGCCGGGGCGGCGCGTCTGGGCGGTCATCAAGGCCGATGCCTACGGACATGGCATCGAGTGGGCCGCCGCGCAGCTGGAGGGACTTGCCGACGGCCTCGCCGTCGCCTGTGTGGAGGAGGCCCTGGTCCTGCGTTCCGCCGGTTTCATGGCACCGATCCTGGTGTTGCAGGGTCCGCGCACGGCGTCGGAGTGGGCGGCATGCGCGAGTCATGGCCTGCAGCCGGTCCTGCACGAGGAGGCCCAGCTGCCGGGGCTGGCCGGCTTCCGGGGTTCGTTGCCGGGGCTGTGGATCAAGCTTGACACCGGCATGCATCGTCTGGGGTTTGTACCGCTCAAGGCGCAGATCCTGTTCGAGCAGATCCAGCACCATCCCGCCGCGTGCAATGGCCTGCACTGGCTCACCCACCTGGCCTGCGCCGATCAGCCCGGTCACCCGCAGAACCGGGCGCAGTTGGAGCGATTCGGGTACGCCGTTTCCGAATTGCCGGGACAGCGCAGCTTCGCCAATTCCGCCGCCGTGGTGTCCAGTCTCGCCATGTCGGTCCCGCAGGGAGAGTGGATCCGCCCCGGCATCATGCTCTACGGCCCCAGTCCATTGCTGGGGGAGGAGGGGCCGGAACGGGAACTGCGCCCCGTGATGACGGTGACCGCACCGCTGATCGCGGTGAAGAGTCTGGAGCCGGGCGCTCACGTCGGCTACGGCGCGACCTGGACGGCAACACGCCCGACCCGGGCAGGCGTGGTGGCCATCGGGTATGCCGACGGCTACCCGCGCCACGCCCCAACGGGCACGCCGGTGTTGTTGCGCGGTCATGAGTGTCCGCTGATCGGCCGGGTCTCCATGGATATGCTGGAGATCGACCTGACCGGAGTCCCAGATGCCCGGGTAGGGGAGTGGGTCACGCTCTGGGGCAACGGCCTGCCGGTGGAGCGTGTCGCCCGCCTGGCGGGAACCATCGGCTATGAGCTGCTGACCCGCGTCGCGGACCGTCTGCAGGTCGCGGATACCTGAGGCCTGGTGCAGGCGCGGGTGTCTGCGGGCAAAAAAAACCCCGCCATGAGGCGGGGTCCGGGAACAGCCGCAAGCTTCGGGTCAGATCTCGGAGGTTGGCACGTACCCCAGGTTGTCTTCCCCGATCCCCTTGACCACCGGCTCGTTCAGGTTGTCGATCTGGATGGTCTTGTGGTCGCGTAGGTAGTCCGCCACCACGTCCCAGATCACGCGGCCGGTATCGCCGGCCGGCTGTTCCTGTACGCTGGCCCAGCCGCCGACCACGTACTCCTTGTTCGGGTCGAGCGGCTTGCCATCCAGTTCCATGTCCAGGATGCGCTCGCCGATGCCCTTGGTCGGGTCGATCGCGTACTTCAGTCCGCCGACCCGGACCATGTCACCGCCCTGCTGGAAGAACGGGTCCTCGTGGAACAGGTTGTCGGCCACGTCCTCGAGGATGCTCTTGACCTGCGCGCCGGTCATCACGTTCCGCGTAACGGCCGGGTAGGTCAGGCCGGTCTGGTCCATCACGTGTTCGAAGGTGATGGGCATGCCGGGCATGACGGTGGTGCCCCAGCGGAAGCCGGGCGAGAAGGAGATCTGCGAGTCGATCTGCTCATTCAGCGCATCGACGATCACCTGGTCGAAGGTGCCGTTGAAGTTGCCGCGGCGGTAGAGCAGGGAGTCGGTCACCGCCAGTTCCTCGGACAGCTTGTCCTCCATGTTGAAGGTCTCCCCGTTGAAGGTGACCTCCTGGTTGCGCATGTTGGTGATGTACTGCTGCATCTCCGTATCGGCTTCGATCATGTTCGAGAACACGGGCAGCAGGTTGTACTTCCAGCCCTGGATCTTGCCGTCGCGGAAATCGAAGTCCATGACCGCCAGGAACTTGGCGTTGGAGCCGGCGTTGGTGACCAGGCAGGTACCGCCGTCGGGGGTCTTCACCGGGGTGGGCGCGGGCACGGCATCGTGGGTGTGACCACCGAAGATCACGTCCACGCCGTTGACCAGGCTGGCCATCTTCAGGTCTACGTCCATGCCGTTGTGCGACAGGACCACGACCATCTCCGCGCCCTCGGCGCGGGCCGCGTCGACCTGCCGCTGCATGTCGTCCGGACGGATTCCGAACGTCCACTGTTCCACCATGAAGCGCGGGTTCGCGATCGGGGTGTAGGGGAAGGCCTGGCCGACGATGGCCACGTTCACGCCGTTGATCTCGCGGATCACGTAGGGCTTGAAGATCTGGTCGCCCCAGTCGACGTCGGTCACGTTCTGGGCGATGAAGTCGATGCCCGCCGGTGCGAAGTCGTTTTCGACGATCTCCATCACGCGGTCGGCACCGTAGGTGAATTCCCAGTGCCCGGTCGCTATGTCAATGCCGAGCAACTTCTGTGCATCGACCATGTCCTGGGCATTCGTCCAAACGCCGGTACCGGTGCCGCCGCCCCAGGTGTCGCCGCCGTCGAGCAACAGCGCGCCCGGGCGCGAGGCCTTCATCTGCTTCACCAGGGTCGAGAGGTGCGCAAAGCCGCCCACGCGGCCGTACTTCTCTGCGGCCGCGACAAAGTCGAGGTAGGTGTAGGCGTGAGACTTCTTGCCGCCTGGCTCGATGCCGAAGTGCTTCAGCAGGGCCTCGCCGACCAGGTGCGGCGGCTGGTTGCGCATGCTGCCCACACCGATATTGATGTTCGGTTCGCGGAAGAAGATCGGGTTCAACTGCCCATGGCAGTCGGTGTAATGGAGCAGGCTGACGTTGCCGTAGCGGGGCAGGTCGTACATGTTGCCGCGGCCGTGGCTGCTGGTCAGGCCGGTCAGCGGAAAGCCGGCAACGCTGGCGGCTGCAAGCATTTGAAGAAACTCACGGCGGTTGACTTGCATCGGTATGGGACCTCCAGTTGGATGGGAAGCATGTCGCGTGCGGATGGATCTGGCGCGAGCACTTTAACCTGACGCGCTGAGGGTGCGCTTCATTCCCTCCGGCGGTCATTTCCACGTCGCGGGCGCCGGGGTCTGGTCGCTAACGGGCATCCTGGCGTGCCACCTGGCTGGCCGTATCGCGCTTGTGTTCGATGCGCTCGACGTCCCGCGGAGTTGCGTCCGGTGCCAGGAGTGCGTCGTCGAACTGCCGGACCGCCTCGGTGTACTGGCCACGGTGGAAGAAATATTCGGCCATCGTCTCGCGGCTGACCGCAACGCGTCCGTCGGCATCCGCCGCATCGGCCTTCAGCCGGAGCAGGTGCGGGTCCGGTGTCGCCTGACGGTGCAGTATCTGCTCCACCATCCGTACGGCCTCGCCGTGCCGGCCCGCCGCATGATGATTGCGGGCCTGCAGGTACCTGATCACGGGATGACCGGGGTACACCGAGCTCAGCTGCTCGAGCAGTTCCTGTGCCTGTCCGAGCCGTCCCTGTCGGCCCAGCAATGCGGCTTCGGCCAGGGCCAGGACGAGGGTGGGCGCCTCGCCCGCGGGGATCCTGGCCAGCAACTGCTCCGCCGCGGCGGTCTGCCCGAGTTCGAGATGTCCGACAGCGGCCTCGTAGAGCTGTACGGGGCTGTGGTCGCGTCGGGCCTCGTGATCCTGCACGCTGCGCCGCGGATCGGAGAGGGCGCGCACCCGGGCCTGCATCCAGTCGAACAAACGCGTGTCGTCGCGCGTGAAGTCGCCTGGCATCTGCTCGGCCCGGCCGCGGGCATCGCTGATCCGGCCCAGGGTGACGGGGTGGGTACGCAGGTATTCGGGGACGGCGTCTTGCGCGCCCCGGGTGAGCTCCTGCATCCGCTCGAAGAAATCCGCCATCGCATGCGGATCGAAACCGGCTGAAGTGAGGATCTGGATGCCGACCCGGTCGGCCTCCGCTTCGTTGCTGCGGGTGTAGTCGATCTGGGACTGCATGCCGAAGGCCATGCCGCTCGCGATGGCGGCCTGGCCAAGCTGCGGATCGATACCCGCAGCGAGGATCCCCGCCAGAATGGCCAGCCCCGTGGCGAAGTTGATGTCGCGCCCGCGCGCATACATCCGCGCGATGTGGCGCTGAGTGATGTGTGCGATCTCGTGCCCGATGACAGCGGCCAGTTCGGCCTCGTCGCGGGCGGCGACGATCAGGCCCGTGTGCACCCCGACGATACCGCCCGGCATCGCAAAGGCGTTGACCTGATCGTTGTCGATGGTGAGGAAATGGAAGGTCCCCGAGGCATCCGGCGCATTCGAGACCATGCGCCGACCCAGCGCCTCGACATAGAACGCGACCTCCGGATCGTCCACCAGCGGCATCACCCGGCGAATCTCCCGGAGTAGTGAGCGGCCGAGTTCCAGTTCCTCGCTTGGGGTCAGCAGGCCGCCAGAGGCGTCCCCCAGTTCAGGCAGATTTCCCGATTGACCCCAGGCGACGGCGGAGAGCAGCCCGCAGAGGAAGAGCAGGCTTGCGAAGAATTTTTTCATGCGTCGAGGATCCGTCGTGGCGGACCCTCGAGGGCGCGGAATCCCAGGGCGGTCTACTTGCCCAGGCCCGGTGCCGACGAATAGGCCCGCATGCTGTCGCGGGTTTCCCAGAGCTTGGGCTTGAGCATCGCCTCGGGGATCATGAAGCGCTTGCGGTCCAAGACCGGGTGCGTACGAACGATTTTGACCACGGCATCATAGCCAAGTTTAATCAGCAGACCGACATCCGGCCCGGAGGTGTGGCGGGCGATCATGTAGTCGTCCTCCATCCGGTGCACGTAGATGTTGGCGGGACGCAACCGGCCTTCCCGGTCGCGGAGGGTGACGGCGTAATGGCCGTCCTTCTTGAATGCGCTCTTTTCCACGTCGATCTCCTTCTCAGGGCTGGCGGTCCGCAACCTCCGAAAGCTAGCACAGCACCGCAGTCAGGGCGGATATTCCCCAGAGTATACAGTCAGTATATTGGCACCTGCTAATATTTGGGGTAGTCTATTCGGCTAATCGTCTCGGTGCGTCCGAATCCAGAGCACCGATGCACAATCTGGTTTCGTCTCCCGCCTCGCCCCCGTGGCCCTTGGGCGTGGAGACGGACCCGGCGAGAGGTAAGCCATGTTCGGAGTCGCGATTTCAGAAGTCACCCCGCAGACCCTGGAGGAATGGGATGCCGAGGGCCGAGAGTATCGTCTGGTGGACGTTCGCTCCATGGCGGAGACCGCCCGCGGCGTGCTGCCCCATGCCGAGCTGATTCCCCTGCACCTGATCCCTCTGCGCAAGGATGAACTCGCCGGCGACAAGCCGGTGGTCCTGTATTGCCAGACCGGGGCACGCTCTGGGCAGGCCTGCGCCTTCCTCGAGCAGCAGGGCATCAGCGATGTGCACAATCTGGTGGGTGGCATCGTGGGCTGGGCCAGGGCCGGCAAGCCTATTGTCACGTCAAATTAGTACTTTCTTGTATTAGGAATCGTCTTCACCTATAAGTTTGCCAACCTTTCTGAGATGCTGTACGGGTCCGACGCAAGCGAATTGTGACGGGCTTCACCATGTCGACACACTGAGAAATAGAGAGGAGTTAGAGAATGGCCAATTTCGACCAAGAGCTGGACGCTTCCGGACTCAATTGCCCCTTGCCGATCCTGCGCGCGAAGAAGACGCTTTCATCGATGGACAGTGGTCAGGTGCTGCACATCATCGCCACCGATCCCGGTGCCGTTAAGGACTTCCAGGCCTTCTCCAAGCAGACCGGTAACGAGCTTCTGGAGCACCGTGAAGAAGGCGGCAAGTTCTTCTTCCTGATGAAAAAGGGCTGATCGGCCTGACTTAGGTGCCCCGGTGGCCGGTCGGTCCTGACCGGCCACCCCTCCCCGCAGCAAGAATCCAGCAAACAAATCCGACGGTTACCTTGGGGTAACTGGAGAGGCGACTTAGACTGAGTCTAAGATGCAAAAAGGCAGGCCTTTCCTGCATCGCAACCAGCGAAGAGGTGGAACATGGCGACATATGCTGAGATGCAGCAAATCTTCGACGACATTCGTGGCGACTTCCGTTACGACCACGAGCTGAACGGTTGCCTCAACTGCGGCATCTGCACGGCGACGTGTCCCTCGGCGCAGTTCTACGATTACTCGCCCCGCGAGATCGTGCAGCTGCTCTGGACCGAAAACGTGGAGCAGATCTACGACGCCATGCAGGAAAAGATCTGGGCCTGCGCCCAGTGCATGACCTGCGCCGCGCGCTGCCCGTTCAAGAACTCCCCCGGCGGACTGGTCGCGATCATGCGCGAGGTCGCGATCAAGCATGAGATGCAATCGGCCAAGGACGTGCTGCGACCCTTCGGCCGCGTGATGCTGAAATTGATCACCACCGGCAACCAGCTGTCGCCGGACATGATCCAGCCCGACCACTTCCCCGACTGGGGCCCGAACATCCAGAAGGTGGAAGGCGATCTGCGCATCCTGCGCAAGGCGATCCCGGTGAAGACCCTGCAGACCGTGGAAACCGCCTGGGAGGTCTCTCTGAAGACCTCGGTAGAGATGTACACCATCTGGGAAATGACCGGTGTACTGAAGTCCCTCGAGCTCATGGACGAAAACCTCTTCGACGTCATCGAAGACTTCATCGACGAGAAGCGTGAAGACTACGAAGACTGGCTCGAAGAGCAGGAAGACGACGACGACTGAGTGCGCGCCGTCCGGCCCATCCGACTGAACCAGGAGCATATCGATGAGTGATCACACCCCAGGCAACCATAATCAGAGTGCGCAAGGCGCAGGTGCCGGCACCATGAAGCCCGGCTTCCACAATACCGACGGCCAGGGCGTTGCCGGCCACGGTTCCTTCTTCCAGGCAACCGATCTGTCCCGCGAGGACGCGATCAAGGCGACCGATTGGGTGCGCAAGCACGTCGATCGCCGCACCATCGATCTCGGGGACCGGATGGACGACATCCGCGAGCACATGTACGAACTGGAGAAGGACGGCCAGATCATCATCCACCGGATCGGCGACCAGCACGAACCGGCGACGGTGAAGACCCTGTTCGGCTGGGAAAAGAAGATCCCGACCAAGCAGCTCTGGCACCACAAGTCCTGCGGCCAGTGCGGCAACATCCCGGGTTACCCGACCTCGCTGCTGTGGTTCATGAACAAGTTCGGCTTCGTGCCGGGCAAGGACTACCTCGACGAGACGGACCAGACCTCCTGCACCGCGTGGAACTATCACGGTTCCGGCATCGGCAACGTGGAATCGCTGGCGGCGGTGTTCCTGCGCAACTTCCACCAGTCCTATGTCTCGGGCAAGCAGCACGGTCATGAGCTCGGCCACTTCTTCCCGCTGGTGCACTGCGGCACCTCCTTCGGCAATTACAAGGAGATCCGCAAGTACCTGGTCGAGTCCGCCGAACTGCGCGAGAAGGTCACCAAGATCCTCGGCAAGCTGGGCCGGCTGGTGGACGGCAAGCTGGTCATCCCGGAGGAGATCATCCATTATTCCGAGTGGGTGCACGTGATGCGCGACCGCATCGCCTCCGAGCTCCAGACCATCGATGTCTCGAACATCCGCACGACCGCGCACGTCGCCTGTCACTACTACAAGATGGTCCACGAGGACGCGATCTACGATCCCGACGTGCTCGGTGGCAACCGCACCGCCATCATCACCTCCACCGCGAAGGCACTGGGCGCACAGGTCATCGACTACTCGACCTGGTACGACTGCTGCGGCTTCGGCTTCCGGCACATCATCTCCGAGCGTGAGTTCACCCGCTCCTTCACGATGGACCGCAAGATCAAGGTGGTGCGCGAGGAGGCCAACGCCGACGTGCTGCTGGCCAACGATACCGGCTGCGTGACGACCATGGACAAGAACCAGTGGATCGGCAAGGCGCATGAGCAGAACTTCCAGGTTCCGATCATGGCCGAGGTGCAGTTCGCGGCACTGGCCTGCGGTGCCGACCCGTTCAAGATCGTGCAGCTGCAGTGGCACGCCTCCCCCTGTGAGGACCTGGTCGAGAAGATGGGCATCTCCTGGGACGAGGCCAAGAAGCACTTCCAGGCCTATCTGAAGGAGGTCGAGGCCGGGAACATCGAGTATCTCTACAACCCCGAACTCGCGTACGGAGGCAGGGCATGAGTCAGGACACAGTATTGGTCGTGGGTGCGGGTCCCTCCGGTCTCACGGCGGCGGCGAATGTTGCCGCCGCGGGCTACAAGGCCGTGATGGTCGAGAAGGAGGACGTGCTCGGCGGCGCGCCGATCATCTCCGGTTACGCCAAGCTGGTTCCCTCCGGCGAGTGGGCCAAGGACGCGATCGGCCGCATGGTCAAGCGGGTCGAGGACGACGCCAATGTGACCATTCACAAGGAAACGAAGGTCGCGAAGCTGGAGGGCGAGGCCGGCGACTTCACCGCCACGCTCAGCAACGGCGAGACCGTGAATGCCGGCGCCGTGGTGCTGGCGACGGGCTTCACCCACTTCGACTCCATCAACAAGCCGGAGTGGGGCTTCGGCACCTTCGAGGACGTGCTGACCACCACCCAGATGGAACAGATGGTCGCCGCCGGCAAGATCGCCTGTCCGTCCGACGGGCGAGTGCCCGAGCGGGTCTGCATCCTGCTCTGCGTCGGTTCGCGCGATCGTCAGATCGGTCGCGAGTGGTGTTCGAAGATCTGCTGCACCGTCTCCGCGAACCTCGCCATGGAGATCAAGGAACTCTCCCCGGAGACCGACGTATTCATCTACTACATGGATATCCGGACCTACGGGCTGTACGAGGACAAGTTCTACTGGAAGTCCCAGGAAGAGTTCAAGACGAAGTTCGTGAAGGCGCGGATCGCAGAGGTCACCGCCTCTGGTGATGGCCGCCTGCTGGTGAAGGGCGAGGACACCCTGGTCAAACGCCCGATCGTGATCCCGTTCGACATCGTCGTCCATGCCATCGGCATGGATCCGAATGCCGATAATCCCGAGTTGTCGCAGGTCTTCGGCGTCGGCCTGGAGAAGCACGGCTTCATCGAGCGTGCGGAGCACTACACCAACACCTGTGGTACCACCCGCAGGGGCATCTATTCCTGCGGTGCCGCCTATGGTCCCGAAACCATCGACGACTCCATTGCCCAAGGTGCCGCCGCGGCTGGCCGCGCCGTCGGTGATCTGCATGCGCTGGTTCAGAAGGCCAGCTGAGGCCGAGGCGGCGGCTTCCGGCTCGGGGTTGGTCCCCGAACCGCTCCAGGTGACCTTCAACAAGGAGATCCTGGGGATGAAGCTGGCCGGGCTGCGGGCCGCCATCAGCGAGGCGGGCGGGGTCGATGACCTCGAGACCTTCATTGAGGCCCTGCGCAGCAAGCATGAGGTCTTTGCCGGCATCATGGCGCGGGGCGCCGACATCGATGGCACCGACCTGCGCACCTTGGGCGGGCTGGTCTTTTCGGTGCGCCGCAAGCTGGGACCGCTGTTGGCGCAGCGCGAAGGCGCCCTGCTGGAAGGCCTCCGGGCCCTGGTGCTGTCGGAGCTGTCGCTCGACGACCGCCTGCATGCCTTCGCCGGCCTGGCCGGCGAGGACAGGAAACTGCGCCGGGCGCTGTGGGACTTCGGCGCGGAGGTCCTGCACTTCAGCGACCCGGACGGCGTGCCGCTGGCGAGCCGCTGGGTCTGGGACACAGCGACGACGACAGGAGCGCTGCGCGAGTTCATCCGGGGCAACGACACCCTGCGGGAGATCGCGATCGGCGACACCGTCGCGGCGATCGAGGGCGCCAGGCTCTGGTTCTACGATGCGTTGGCGGAAGAGGGTTTCTACCGGGATCTCCCCTTCGTGGTCGACCTGGTCTGGTCGCAGGCGTACTCGGATTATGCCCGCTCGCTGTCGATGAGCATGGGCCTGATCGACGCCCAGTTCGGTGCGAAGCAGGATCCGCTGGAATTGATGGTGAAGATGCTTGGGATCGATGCACCGAAGGGCCGCCTGAAGGCGGCCTCGGACGAAACCCTACATTAGAACGAACAGACAGGATGGTCCGGGCAACCGGCCGCCGGGAGAAAGAACGTCATGGCGATACACGAAAAATCACTGATCGAGGCCGAACGCCTGCTCGAACACGATTCGCTGGTGGTCGATGGCGTCGACGTCTCGGGTCACTGGAACACCATGATCACGCCGCGCACGATCAAGGACTACGACGACGATTTCGAGGCGAAGATCCAGACCTACTCCGGTGCCGAGAACGTACACCGCTGCTGGCAGTGCGGGTCCTGCACCAACTCCTGCACGATGTACGCGCAGAACGTGCAGTTCAATCCGCGCTACTGGATCTACCTGACCCGCCTCGGCCTCACGGATGAACTGATCAAGGACAAGGACATCATCTGGCAGTGCGTGTCCTGCAACAAATGCACCAACATCTGCCCCAAGGACGTGAAGCCGGAAGGTGTGATGAAGGCGCTGGCGCACTGGATGGAGGAGGAGGGCATCACCGAGAAGTCGCCTTCCACCATCTTCGACGAGGAGTTCGCCGAGCAGATCTATGATTACGGCCGAATCGAGGACTCCAAGGTGATGAAGAACTTCTTCAAGAAGTCCGGACAGCCGTTGATCCAGTCCTGGCTGGTCGAATTCACCAAGCGCATGATGAAGGGTCTGCCCATCGCCCACGGCTTCCGCATGGGGATGAACGTCATCTTTACGCCCAAGACCAAGAGCTGGGGCAAGACCGGTGAGGTCCTGCAGGCCTACGTCCGCGAACAGAAGGAGGCCGCTCATGGCTAAGGTTGCTTACTACCCGGGGTGCGCGCTGGAAGGTTCCGGTGGCCCGTACGACCGCTCCACCCGTCAGCTCGTGAAGGCCCTGGGCCTCGAGATGGAGAATCTGCGCGACTACAACTGCTGCGGTGCGATGGAGGTCAAGAACGTCCATCCGATGCTGCAGACCTACCTGTCGGCGCGCAACATGGCCATCGCCTCCGAACAGATGGGAATGGACACGGTGATGGCGCCCTGCAACGGCTGCTACCACAACCTGAAGAAGGCCGAGTTCGAGACCGCCACCTCCCAGGAGGCGATGAACACGGTGCAGGATCTGGCCCGCAAGGCCGAGGATCCGGTGTACAACGGCGACGTGCGTACCCTGCACCTGCTCGAGTGGCTGATGGAGGAACTCGGCCCCGAAGGCATCAAGGAACGGATGACCAAGAGCCTGAACGGGATCAAGATCGCGAATTACTACGGCTGCATGTACACGCGGCCCCGGCAGATCTTTCCTGAGAAGGACCAGGGTCCCGGCTCGGAATCCAGCTACAAGCCGCACTTCATGGACGACCTGCTGTCGGCCGCCGGCGCGGTCAACGTCGATTATCCGCTGAAGACGTCCTGCTGCGGCGGGGCACATACCCTGTCGGACTCGGATACCTCCACCCAGCTGGTCCTGAACCTGCTGCAGGCGGCCGAGGACTCGGGCGCCGAGGTGATCGCGACCGAATGTCCGACCTGCCATTCGGGGCTGGAGATGCATCAGGTTCGGGCCGAGACCGAGTTCGGCATCAAGACCGGCGTCAAGGTACTCTACTTCACCCAGCTCCTGGGCCTGGCCCTCGGTCTGTCCCCGCGTAAGCTGGGTATCCACGAAAATGTCAGCGACTCGATCGGACTGTTGAAGGAAAAGGGCGTCATCTGACCTGCATTTCCCATGGCGGGCGCAGCGCCATCCGCCCGCCATGGGATGGTCGGCTGATACCGACCACCAGAGTGCCGCCTCGACGGATGACGGCCTGTGGCCCTTTCCGCTCTGCAGGGCCGGCCTTCGAGGGCTGGAGGCGGCAGATGCAGCGTCACCCGCCGTGCGCCTGTGGGTCGTCCGTGACGTGCCAGGCGGCCAACGGCTATTGCAGGAGGCGGTAGATGGATTGCAACGGTTGCGAGTTTCATCCCGAATTGTTCTATGACGATGAGTTCCAGATCTGGGTCCGTAGGGAGGACGACGATACGCTGACGGTGGGCATGACCGATCTGTCGCAGACCATCGCGGGCAAGATCATCCATGTTCGGGTGCGCAGACCGGGAACCCGGCGTCCGCCAGGGAAGCCGGTCGCGACCATTGAGAGCGGCAAGTGGGCGGGCCCCATTCCCAATTTCATCGACTGCACCATCGTCGAGGGAAACGCCGAAGTCCTCGAGAATCCCCTGCTGCTGAATTCCGATCCCTATAACGCCTGGGTTGCGCGAGTCGAGGCCGTCGACGGCGCCGAGGCCGCGCTGGGCACCTTTTTGACGGGCGACGAGGCGGAGAAGGGCTACTGCCAGCGTGCCCGCGACGAAGACATCCATTGCCAGCGCCGGACGCGCTGAGCCGAGGCCGACATGAACCCAGAACATTACCTGGAGAACGAGGAACAGCTGGTCGTGATCATCATGACCTCGGGCCCGACGGAACCGGGACGCTGCGCGACGCCCTTCTATCTCGGTTCGGTGATGGCCTCCATGGACATCGATGTTCACATCTTTTTCACCATGGAAGGGGTGCGCCTGATGCAGCGCGGGGTCGCCGAGGACCTGAGGGCGATGGAGGGAGGTAAACTGATTATCGATTTCATTCGTGATGCGAAGCGCGCGGGTGTGTCCCTCCACGTTTGCCACCCTGCTTTGCCGGGGTATAAAATCGACCCATCCACCGATCTCATTCCCGAGGTCGATGAAGTCAACCGAGCCAGCGAGCTCGCCGATCTGGTCCTGCGCAGCGATAAAACGCTTACCTTTTAAGACCATTCATCCGATTTATTAATCAAAACTGGAGGGCATCATGGGTGCAGTTCGGGGTTGTGATATTCCTGAAGATCTGCTCTATAACATCGAAAACAACGTGTGGGTGCGCAAGGAGAGTGATGGCACCGCCACGGTTGGCTTGACCTCCTACGCCTGCTCGCTTGCGGGGCAGATCGTTTCCTATACGCCGAAGAAGGCCGGCAAGACCGTGAAGCAGGACAAGTCCTGCGCTACGGTGGAGTCCGGCAAGTGGGTGGGTCCCGCCAAGACCCCGGTCACCGGTGAAGTCGTCGAAACCAATCCCGCAGTCGCTGCAAAACCCGGACTGATCAACGAGGATCCTTACGGCGAAGGCTGGCTGGTCAAGATCAAGCCCGAGGACTGGGACGGCGAGTCCGGCGACCTGAAGACGGGCGCCGATGCCCTGGCCGCCTTCGAGGCCAAGATGGAGGCCGACGGATTCGGCGGCTGCTGATCCTCTGGCTGACATCGCAGTCTGTAAAAGCGCCGAAACCCTGCTGATGGGGTTTCGGCTTTTTTGTTTCCTTGCGATGGGGAAGAAGGCGGGGTTTCCTGGGATTGAGCAAAGAGGTGCGGCTCGCGACTCGCGTTCGGGATCCCCTTTTGTAGAGACCTCATCCTCGCATTGCTAGGATTCGAGGTCGTTCTTGAGAAGCGTTTTCCAGACGACTCGCCAATCGACCTCTTCTCCTTGAGCATCCCGGGTCGCGTGCTGGTGTGCATTCAATTCTCTCATCA
>JAWLFM010000113.1:0-8502 GCA_041685565.1 Thioalkalivibrio sp. | reverse complement strand
AGCCTGGTGGTCGCGCGCCAGGGAACCCGTATCGCCATCGGCGCCGGCATTTCCATGAAGGTCATGGTTGTGGCGTTCTGAGCGTTTTCCCGAGTGCATCGACCGGCGTCATTGGAACTCGAGTGCCGAAAGAGGTGAAGACATGAACTTGAGGGATATGTATGTAGGCCAGACCGGCATCGTCGCCGGCTTCTCCCAGACCGGTCGCAGTTACCGCAGAAAGCTTCTGTCCATGGGCCTGCTTCCCGGGACGGAATTCCGGATCACGCGGATCGCGCCGATGGGGGATCCCGTCGAGATCGCACTGCGCGGATTCCGGCTCAGCCTGCGCCGGGGCGAGGCCGAGGCCGTCATGGTGGAGACACGATGATGGGCGACACACGGCAGAGATATGTTCTTGGCGTCGTCGGCAACCCCAACTGCGGCAAGACCGCGCTGTTCAACGCCCTCACCGGGTCCAGGCAGCGGGTTGGCAACTGGCCGGGTGTCACGGTCGAGCGCAAGGTGGGTCGCTACCGGTATCAGGGAACGGAGTACGAGGTCGTCGATCTGCCGGGCACCTACGCCCTGGACGTGACCGGCGAGGAGGTCTCGCTGGACGAGAAGATCGCCCGCGATTACGTCCATGCGGCCGAAGCCGATGTGATCGTCAACATCGTCGATGCCTCGAACCTCGAACGCAATCTCTACCTGACCAGCCAGTTGCTGGAGATGCGCCGCCCCATGGTCGTGGTGTTGAACATGATGGACGTCGCCGAGGCGGCGGGCATGAAGATCGATCTGGACCGGCTGGCCAGCCTGCTGGGCTGCCCCGTGGTGTCGACCGTCGCTGTCCGCGGTCGGGGCATTGACTCGCTTCGGTCCACACTGGAAGAGGCCGTGCGAGCGAAACCGGTGCCACGCACGGAGATCCCCTACGAGCCGAGTCTCGAGAACGCCATCGCGACGCTGCTGCCGCACCTCGGCGAAGCGGCGCAGGAATCCGGCGCGGACCCCCGGTGGCTGGCCTCCCGGCTTCTGGAGGGCGACGACCTGGCGCACACGATCGTCGCCGGGAGGGTCCCGGAGGGCACCCTCCATCGGCTTACCGAGGGTCTGGCCGACGATGTCGACATCCTGCTGGCGGATGGCAGATACAACTTCGCCAATCGTGTGACCAAGGATGCGGTCCGGCACAAGCGACGGATCTCCACCAGCGTCTCCGACCGTATCGATCGGGTGATGCTGAACCGCGTTCTCGGCATCCCGATCTTTCTGGCAGCGATGTACCTGATGTTCATGTTCACCATCCACGTGGGCGGCGCCTTCATCGACTTCTTCGACATCGCCACCGGCACGCTGCTGGTCGACGGCCTGGGGAGACTGCTCGACGGCTGGGGCGCGCCCGAGTGGCTCAGCGTGATCATCGCCGACGGCGCCGGCGGCGGCATTCAGGTCGTCGCGACCTTCATCCCCCTGATTCTCTCGCTGTATCTGTTCATGTCCGCGTTGGAAGACTCCGGTTACATGGCACGCGCCGCCTTCGTGATGGACCGCTCCATGCGCGCCGTCGGCCTCCCGGGCAAGTCCTTCGCGCCGCTGATTGTGGGCTTTGGCTGCAATGTCCCGGCCATCATGGCCACCCGCACGCTGGAGAAGCCACGCGACCGGATCATGACCATCGTGATGGCGCCATTCATGTCCTGCGGTGCGCGCCTGCCCGTGTATGCGCTCTTCGCCGCCGCATTCTTCCCGGTCGGCGGTCAGAATGTGGTCTTCGGTCTGTATCTGATTGGCATTGCCGTGGCCGTGTTCACCGGTCTGATCCTGAAGAGAACGCTGCTGCAGGGTGAGACGACCCCGTTCATCATGGAACTGCCGCCCTATCACCTGCCCACCGTCAAGGGCATTCTCATCCGCAGCTGGGAGCGAACCAAGGGATTCATGTTCCGGGCGGGCCTGGTCATCGTGCCGCTGGTTCTGGTCCTGAATGTGCTGAACACCATGGGCACCGACGGCAGCTTCGGCCACGAGGACACGGACCGTTCCGTGCTCAGCGAGGTCGGACGCGGCATCGCACCGGCCTTCTCTCCCATGGGGCTGGACGCCGAGAACTGGCCCGCCGCAGTGGGCATCTTTACCGGTGTGCTGGCCAAGGAGGCGGTCGTCGGAACCCTGGATTCCATGTACACCGCCATGGCGCGAGCCGATGCCGGCACCTTGGCTGAGCCGGACGAGGCCTTCAGCATTCTCGGAGGACTCGCCGCGGCCGCCGCCACCATCCCCACGAATTTGGCCGACGCGTTGAACAACTGGGGGGATCCGCTGGCCATCGATATTGGCGAGGTCGGTGATCCGGCGGCGGCTGCGGCAGCCCAGGAGGTCGACAGCGGAACCTTCGGCGCCATGGCCACCCGTTTCGACGGCGCCGCCGGGGCCTTCGCCTATCTGCTGTTCATCCTGCTCTATGTTCCCTGCACCGCGGCCCTTGCTGCCGTGTATCGTGAAACCAATCTGGGCTGGACGCTGTTCGTGGCCGGCTGGACAACGGCCTTGGCCTACATCGTCGCGACGGTCTTCTACCAGGCGGCGGTTTTCTCGCGGCACCCTGGTGTTTCGACGGCGTGGATCGGCGCCATGCTGGGCCTGCTCGCAATCATCATCCTCGGTCTGCGCTGGTGGGGGCTGCGCGACAAAGACAGCCGGTATCAGGTCGCTCCGGATTCACCGTAAAAACCAGAGCTTACACCATGATTCTGTCAGATTTAGTGAGCTATCTTCACGCACATCACCGCGCATCGCTCATCGACATGGCCAACCGGTTCGATATCGATCCGCAGGCCCTCCGGCCGATGCTGACGATCCTCGAGCACAAGGGCCGGGTGCGAAGGCTGCACGGGGGCGTTTCCTGCAGCTGCAACAAGGCGAGCTGCAACCAGACCATGCCGGAGTGGTATGAAGCCGTCGCCCGACGCCCGGGCGGCGAACGGAACCGGCCGCCGCCGACTTGCGCCGCGATCTCGCCCCCAGGGCCCGCCCGGCTATCTTCCAGTGAATCCTGATCGCCGCCTGCAACACACAATGCCCGCGTCGTCAACGCATCGACGCCCTGGTCCGCCGAAATCCGTTTGCGGGGCCGTGACAAGTCCCTTATGGTCGCAGGCACGCGTCATCCCAACACAGGCATGTGATGAAGGTATTGATCGTGCTTGGGCACCCTCGTCCCGACAGCCTGTGCGGGGCGCTGGGCGGAGCATTCGCGCAAGGGGCCCGGGAGGCCGCTGCCGAGGTCCGGCAATTGCATCTAGCCGCGCTGGAGTTCGACCCGCACGTCCGTGAGGCATCGCCGAACCAGCAGCCTTTGGAAGGTGATTTACGGGAGGCGCGGGAACTCATTGTCTGGGCCGAGCACCTGGTGTTCGTCTATCCGACCTGGTGGGGCACGCTGCCGGCCTTGCTGAAGGGCTTCCTGGACCGGGTGCTGACCCCCGGCTTCGCCTTCCGGACCTGCGAGGGGGGTACCGGTTACCAGGGATTGCTGGGCGGACGTTCAGCGCAGTTGATCACGACCATGGATACCCCGCCGCTGATCCATCGCCTGGTCTATCGCCAGCCGGGCCGCGAGGCGATGGCGCGCGCGACGCTGGGCTTTTGCGGCATTCGGCCGGTGCGCTCGATGGTCTTCGGCCCGGTGCGCACCTCCAGCCCCGCACAGCGTCAGCGCTGGCTGCAGCACGCCCGCCGCCAGGGACGGCGTCTGGCGCATGGCCGGGTCACGCGATGGGAGCGGCTGCGCGATAAGGCCGGAGCCTGGCTCAAGGGCCTGCGGCTGCAGTTCTACCCGATGACCTGGCTGGCCTATACCGCCGGGGCACTGGCGGCCGGGCCGCCGGATGGCGTGTTCGGCAACCCCGTCTTCTGGCTGGGCTACCTCTGCCTGTTCCTGCTGGAGGTGGCCACGGTTCTCAGCAATGAACTGGTGGACTTCCCCAGCGACCGCGATAACCGGTTCTTCAGTACCTTCACCGGAGGCTCCCGGGTATTGGTCGAAGGCCTGTTGAATTCGCGGGAGATTCAGGCCGGCATCGCCCTCAGCCTGACGGCCTTCGTCACGGCCACTGCGGCACTGCTCGCCTTGACCCCCGGTTCCGCCCCTGCGGTTCTCACCGTGCTGGCCCTGCTGACCGTGTTGGCCCTCGGCTATACCGTGCCGCCTCTGAAGCTGAGTTACCGCGGACTGGGCGAGATCGACGTAGCGGTCACCCACAGCCTCGGGGTGATGCTGTGCGGCTTTCTGTTCCTGGACGGACACTGGCAGGATCCGCTGCCCTGGCTGCTGAGCGTGCCGCTCCTGCTTGCCATCCTGCCGTCGATCATCCTCTCCGGCATTCCCGACCTGGAGGCCGATGCCGCAGCCGGCAAGCGCACGCTGGCGGTGCGCCTGGGACCACGGAACGCGCTGTGGCTGGCGACCGCGCTTACAGCGCTCGCCGCGGCTACCGCAGTATCATGGGACTTGCTGGGCCTGGCCAGCGGGGCATATGCGGGAATCTCCTATCTGGCCATCCCCCACGCGCTCTGGCTCGGCTGGCTACTGTACCGACGCATTGAATCCGCGGCGCCTCCGGGGCGGATCGATGGCCTGATGGCAGCCTCGCTCACCTATATCCTGTGGTTCGGACTCGTCCCCGTGGCTCGGCTGGCGGGCTGAGGACCGAACCCGCACGGACCTTCATGCCCTAACGGCGAACGCCGAACAGGGTGAGCAGCAAACCCGCCACCACTGCCACTCCGCCGCCGATGAAGTACCACATGGTCTCATCGGTGAAGCGGCCGGTCATGGCCTCATGTGCCTGGTCGACGAATGCCTCCGAGGCCTGCCAGCCGAAATAAAGGGCAATGATCCCTGCGATCAGCAGGGCGATACCGAGAATGCGAACGGGGCTCATCAGAGTCCTCCTTGGAGAGAACGGCCGCTGCCGATAACCACGATACCGTTGAGGCCGGCGATACCAGCGAGGCGGTCTCGAAGGGATGTCGGAACCGGACCGGCGGACGGGTCAGGTGCCCCGCCCGCATGCGACGCAGGGATCAGACCCGCGGACCTCTGCCCGTGATCAGGAAGACCAGCGCGACCACCAGGCCGACCACGAACAGGATCCAGGCGATGTTCGTTGCCGCTCCGGCAACGCCGCTCAACCCCAGGGCTCCCGCGATGATGGCGACAATCAGAAAGATCAATGCCCAGTAGATCATCACAAACTCCTTTTTGACGGGACTCTTCCTGACTCTAGCAGCCGTGGCAGACCTCTGCCACGAGAGACCCGGGTCGAAGGCGGCCGGATGGAGGATGCCCCAAGCCGTCTCGCTCGGGTTCCGGAAGGTCTGCGCCCGGGCCGTCGCGCACGGGAAATGAGGCGATGCGAGACCCATCCCGCGCAGGTCGTGATCCTTCACTCCGTGGTCACGGCGTCCTCGTCGCTGGTCAATGCCGTATCCAGGGTATGCCAGGAGAGGGTCGCGCACTTGACCCGCATCGGGTATTCGTGGACGCCGGCCAACGCCCCGAGGTTGCCGAGTTCCGCGGCATCGACGTGCGGGTCCGCGCTGGTCAGAAGATCGTGCATATCGGCAAACAGCCGTTGTGCCTCCTGCACGGTTTTTCCCTTCACAGCTTCTGTTAGCATTGACGCGGAAGCCATTGAAATAGCGCATCCCACACCAATGAAGCTCACGTCCTCGATCCGCCCGTCGGTGATCTTCACGAACAGCCGCAACTGATCTCCGCACAGCGGGTTGTGTCCGTCCACCGCCCGCGTTGCATCCGGCATGTCGCGGAAGTTCCGAGGGTGCCGCTTGTGATCCAGGATCAGTTCCTGGTACAGATCATTCAGTTCGCTCATGCCAGAAGCTCCCGGGCGTGCCGCAGGGCCGCGGCCAAGCGGTCGATCTCCGCCACGGTGTTGTAGAAGGCCATCGACGCCCGCGAGGTTGCAGGCACCTGGTAGAAGGTCATCACCGGCATCGCACAGTGGTGGCCGGCGCGGACCGCCAGACCCCGGTGATCAAGAATCGTGCCCATGTCGTGCGGATGCACGTCATCCATCACGAAGGATACGAGCGCGACCTTGTCCGCCGCCTCGCCGATGATGCGCAGACCCGGTATCGCCTTCAAGCGATCGGTCGCGTACTCCAGCAGCCGGTGTTCGTAGGCCTGCGCGGCAGCCCAGTCCAGGCCCTCGAGATACTCGATGGCCCGGCCCAGACCGATGGCGCCGGCGATATCCGGGGTGCCTGCCTCGAATCGATGCGGCAGTCCTGCGAAGGTCGTCCTTTCGAAGCTCACCGTGCGGATCATCTCGCCACCGCCCTGGTACACGGGCATCGCCTCCAGCAGCCGCTCGCGACCGTAGAGGACGCCGACCCCGGTGGGCCCGAACAACTTGTGCCCGGAGAAGGCATAGAAGTCGCAATCCAGGGCCTGAACGTCCACCCGCATGTGCGGCAGGGCCTGGGCGCCGTCCAGCAGTACCGGCACACCATGTTCATGTGCCACGGCAACAACCTCCTTCACCGGGTTGATTGTTCCCAGTGCATTGGAGACGTGGGTCATGGCAAGCAGGCGCGTACGCGTCGTGAACAGGGCGGGCAGCGCGTCCCGATCCAACTCCCCTGCCGGGGTGATCGGCAACACCCGCAGGACGATGCCGGTCCGCTCACGCAGCAGCTGCCAGGGCACGATGTTGGCGTGATGCTCCATCGCGGTCAGGATGACCTCGTCACCCTCATGCAGTCCCTGACCGAAGCTCGAGGCCACCAGATTGATGGCCTCCGTGGTGCCGCGCACGAAAACCACCTCGCGGATCGATCGGGCGTTGATGAACCGGCGTACCGATTCCCGGGCCGCCTCGAAATCCGCCGTCGCCCGCTCTGCGAGCGCGTGAACGCCACGGTGGACGTTGGCATTGTCACGCCGGTAGTACTGGTCCATCGCCTCGATCACCGTCCGCGGTTTCTGTGTGGTCGCGGCATTATCGAGGTAGGCCAGAGGATGCCCGTGCACCTGCTGGTCCAGGATCGGGAAGTCTTGCCGCACGCGCGACACATCCCAGTCGTCGGCTGACGTGGATTTGACGATCGCACTCATGAAGACCCCCCCGGCTCGCGTTTTCTGGCTTGGCTCGCCTGACTCATGCCGTACCGGGCAAGCACTGCTCATGAAGAGTAGACGAGTTCATCCACATACTCCGAGCCTTCGCCCGGTCCGCCACCCACGTCAAGTTACGCGACCAACCACCCGGTCTTGCATCGCCGGGGTCGGACCAAGGCAAGTCATTGTTTAATTAGATAAACAATTCCAAAAACGGGGCGAGCGAGTGCCTTAAACGGCCATTTTGGGTGGCAAAAATGTGGGTTTAAGGAAACCGGGCGCGTCCGCCACCGATTCCCAGGGCGCGGGGCCGCCGGGAATGTGCCGATCAGCGGTTCACCTTGGCCACCGCCCGCGACCGCTTCCGACCCGCTTCCGATCATGGCGTGCGGAAGCCTGTTCCCGCCTGCATCATCAGGGATTCGGCGCGTCCGGGATCATGAGCCTTGGGAGGGTGTTTTTGACCCGGAAAACGGCCCTCCAAGGGCGTTTTTGGGGCCTTTTTTCGCCTCCTTTTCGAGGGTGATCAATGGGTTGGCTTGGTCCGACCCCGTTGATCATGGAACTGCGGCCCGAGGCGGTGGTCCATCGCTGGGTGCTCAATGGGAGATTGGTGCATGTTTGATGCAAAGAGCTTGCTCGATCAGTTGGTCGGAAGCGGTGCCGCGGGCGGTTTCGCCGGCGGTTTGGCGGGTGGCGCGGTGGCCAATGTGCTGTCCGGCAAGAAGGGCCGCAAGATGGCGGGATCAGCGTTGAAGCTGGGCGGTCTCGCGCTGGTCGGTGGCTTGGCCTACAAGGCCTGGAAAAACCATCAGCAGGGTGCTGGCCAGCCGCAACCACAATCGCCCGGCGCCGTGGAGTTGCCGCCAACCGGCAGTGCCTTTCTGCCCCGCGAAGACGACGGGGCGGGGACGGCGGCCCTGAGCCTGCTGCTTGCGCGTGCCATGATTGCGGCCGCCAAGGCAGACGGCCAGATCGACACCCAGGAGAGCCAGACCATCCTCAACCAGATCAATGGTCTCGATCTGCCGGCCGACGACAAGGCGTTTCTGTTCGAGGAGTACGGACGGCCGCTGGACATCGCAGGTCTGGCCCGTGACGTCGACTCGCCGGAGCATGCCGCCGAGGTGTATACGGCTGCGGTGCTGATGGTTGAGCCCCCTTCCCCGCCCGAACGTATCTTCCTGAATACGCTGGCGAACGCGCTTGGGCTGGAGACCGGTCTGGTACAGCAGATCCAGGCCACCGTTGCCGCAAACCGACCCGGCTGAGGGCTAGGCGGCCTCGCCAGGCGCCTTCCATGTCAGCGCCGGCCAACGCTTGCTGAGGCTCATGCAGCACTAGCGGGCAGCGACAGCGCTCGGCCCGTTCTC
>JAWLFM010000112.1:0-8597 GCA_041685565.1 Thioalkalivibrio sp. | reverse complement strand
TTCACGGATCCCACCCATATGACCCTCGTCGACATCCTTCTCGCGCAACTGCTCCGGCTCCTGCCTCATCATGGCATCTCCAGGCTGGTCCACCGGTTCGCACGCTGGGAATCGCCCCGCGTCCAGCCCCTGCTGCGCTGGTTCGTCAAGCACTATGGGCTGGACATGACCGAGGCCGCGGAACCGGATCCGGCGGCCTATCCCAGTTTCAATGCCTTGTTCACCCGAGCGCTGCGCGAAGACGCCCGACCGCTCGAGGGCGACGACCACAGCATCGTCAGCCCGGCGGACTCGAGGGTCAGTGCCTTCGGACCCATCGAGCACGGCCAGATCTTCCAGGCCAAGGGGCATTTCTACACCCTGACGGAACTCCTGGGGGGGTTCGCGGATCTGGCCCGGCCCTTTGACCGCGGCTCGTTCCTGACCGTCTACCTGGCACCGCGTGATTACCACCGCCTGCACATGCCGGTCTCGGGTCGCCTGACGACGATGTTGCACATCCCGGGAAGGCTGTTCTCGGTAGCCCCGCGGATCGTCGCCCACACCCCGCGCCTGTATGCCCGCAACGAGCGGGTCGTGGCCTTTTTCGACACCGCCATGGGCCCGGTCGCGATGGCCCTGATCGGTGCGATCAATGTCGGCTCCATCGAGACGGTCTGGGCGGGGGAGGTAACCCCGCCCTCCGGCCGCATCATCAGCCGCACCGACTATGGCGACCGGGACATTCGGCTGCAGCGCGGAGCAGAGATGGGACGTTTCAATCTGGGCTCTTCCGTGGTGTTGCTGCTGCCCGATCGGCCGGTGCGATTCGACCCGGCCCTAACCCCCGAGACCTTCCTGAAGTTCCGCCAGGAGGTTGCGCGGGTCGGGGCTTGAACGGTTCAGGCGCGGCCCCAGGGGAAGTCGATGACCCGGGCGATATCCGTCTCACCGAGCAGGCACATCAGCAGGCGGTCCACGCCCAATGCGACACCGGCACAATCCGGCAACCCCGCCCGCATCGCCCGCGCAAAGAGGTCATCGGCGTCCGGAACCGCCTGGCCGTTGCGCCACCGCCGCGCGCGGTCCTGCTCGCACCGGGCAGCGAAGATCGAGGGATCGTTCAGTTCGTGAAAGCCGTTGGCCAGTTCCAGATCCCCCCAATACAGCTCAAACCGGCTTGCGTAGCCTGGGGCGTACGCACAGGGCCGTGCCAGCACCGCCTGGCTCTCCGGATAATCAAAGACCATGGTGAGTGCGTCGGGCGCGAAGCCCGGCGCCAGCACCAGCGCCATCAGGGCATCGAGCCAACCGTCACGGTCGAGTTGCCCGACGATGCCGAGCCCCAGCCGCTCCGCCACCACCATGCATTCGTCCACATCACAGGACAACGGATCCAGGCCCAGGGTCTCCTGGTACAGATCCGCGTAGGCGACATAACGCGCTGATCGGCGCGGGCGCATCCAGTCCGGATCCGCCCCTGCCACCGCATGCACCAGTTCCAGCACCTCATCCATCAGACGCCGGTGGTCATAATCCAGCCGGTACCATTCCAGCATGCTGAACTCGGGATTGTGCCGGGGTCCCTGTTCCTCGCCACGGAAGACGCGGGCCAGCTGGAAGATGTCACCGGCGCCATCGGCGAGCAGGCGCTTCATGGGGTACTCGGGCGAGGTCTGGAGGTATCCGGCAGCACCGTCCGGAGCCAGGGCGCGCCAGCTCTCCACCCCGGGGTCGAGCGGAGCACCCCGGGACAGGATCGGCGTTTCGACCTCGAGCAGCCCCCGTGCGCTCAGGAATGCCCGCAGCGCCGCATTCAGCCGTGCGCGGTGGACCCGGGCCTGAGGCGCGGCGGGGCGCCAGTTCACCGCCGGCATTCCGGAGTCGACACCCTGCGCGGGCATCCCGATCCGGCGTGGCCCCTGCGGCCCACTAGACCCGGGAGACGTATTCGCCCGAGCGGGTATCCACCTTGACCGTCTCGCCTTCCTCCACGAACAGGGGCACCTTGACCACCGCGCCGGTCTCCAGCGTTGCCGGCTTGGTTCCGCCCTGTGCGGTGTCGCCACGAAGGCCGGGATCACATTGCACGATCTTCAGCTCAACGAAGTTGGGCGGTGTCACGGACAACGGTTCGCCATTCCACAAGGTCACCGTGCAGACGTCCTGCTCCTTCAACCACTGCGCCGAATCACCGAGCGCCGTCTGCCCCATCGCATACTGCTCGAAGGTGTCCGGCACCATGAAGTGCCAGAATTCGCCATCGGTGTACAGGTACTGCATGTCGGTGTCCATCACGTCGGCGGCCTCCACCGACTCACCGGACTTGAAGGTCTTCTCCAGCACCCGGCCGGTGCGCAGGTTGCGTAACCGCACCCGATTGAAGGCCTGCCCCTTGCCCGGCTTCACGAACTCGTTTTCGACGATCGTCTGCGGATCACCATCGAGTAGAATCTTCAGCCCGCCCTTGAATTCGCTGGTACTGTAACTTGCCATGTCTTGTCGTCCTCGCGGCGGCTCCGCCGCCTGGAAATTCCAGTGAAGTGGCCGGTCATCGAGGTAACCATGCCCACAAAACCCGCCATGATACCCGGAGCCGGGGCGCCCGCACAGAGTTTCCCTTGGCAGCGGGCCCTGTCACGAGCCATCTCCGACCCTCATGAGTTGCTCCAGCGCCTGGGACTGGATGCCTCGCTGCTCGGGGGCATGGCGCAGGGCCACGGCCTGTTCCGCACCCGCGTCCCGGAGAGCTATCTCGCCCGCATCAGGCATGGCGATCCCCTGGACCCGCTGTTGCTGCAGGTCCTGCCCCAGGGGGCAGAGGCATTGGATCACCCCTCATTCGTCGCGGACCCGGTCGGCGATGGTGACGCGATGGCGGCGCCCGGCCTGCTGCACAAGTACCAGGGCCGGGTGCTGCTGGTCACCACGGGCGCCTGCGCCATCCACTGCCGCTACTGCTTCCGGCGTGAGTTTCCCTACGGCACATTCAGCGCCGTGCGCGACTGGCAGCCTGCCATGGACTACATCCGTCGACACACAGACGTCACCGAGGTGCTCCTGAGCGGCGGCGATCCCCTGACCCTGCCCGACCCGCGCCTGGCCGACCTGCTGCACCGGCTGGAAGCGATTCCCCATGTGCGCAGACTGCGCATTCACACCCGCCTTCCGATCGTGCTCCCGGAACGGGTGGACGACGGCCTGCTGTCGTGGCTCGGTCAGGGTCGGCTGGAGCACGTGCTGGTGCTACATGCGAACCATCCCCGGGAACTCGAGGCGCCCGCCGATGCGGCATTGGCGCGGCTGCGATCCGCGGGCGTCACCCTGCTGAACCAGTCGGTGCTTCTCGCCGGGGTCAACGACGACGTCGACACCCTGTGCGAGTTGCAGGAGGCCGGTTTCTCGGCCGGTATCCTGCCCTATTACCTGCACCTGCTGGACCGGGTGCGGGGGGTTGCCCATTTCGAGGTCTCCGAGGCACGGGCGCGGAGCCTGCATGATGCGATGCGGGTCCGCCTCCCCGGCTATCTGCTGCCACGCCTGGTCAGGGAGGTCGCAGGTGCCCCGGGCAAGACGCCCCTCGACAGCGGGCACGGAGAGTCGCCCTGAATCGGCCGCGCGGCAGTACACCCATGGCGACAAATGGCGATTCCGATGCTGTTGCTTTAGCATCGCCAGATCCCTCTAGGCAGCACACTGGATCGTCGTGACCGAGCCCCATCCGCTATCTGGATTCACCCTGCCGCCGCGGCGCCCGGCGGAACCCGACGACGCCGCCCGCAGGACACCCGGTGATCTCGACACCTGGATCAGCAGCCAGGAGTCGAACGACCTCGCGGCGACCGCCTCCGCACTGCTGGAAGCGATGCGCCCCATCAACCGGACGACGGTCGAGTACACCCTGCTGCACGAACTGACGGGGGTGCTGCTTGCCCGCCTCCCGGCGGTGTTGGACCGGATCGACGCGCACCTGCGGCAATTGACCATACCGCTGGGGCGCCGCAGCCAGAGCCTGGCCACGGCCTACGAGGGCCTGCTGGAGGAGCTCGGAATCGCCTGCCTGCGCCTGGTGGAGGACGGGCTCGAACAGGGCCGGCTGCCAGCCGGGGACGCCGCGCCCTACCTGCGCCGCGCCCTGTTGGTCCATGGGCAACGCTGCCTGCATCTCTGGCGTCTCTACCAGCCGCTGCCGAAGGGTTCCTGGCTGCAGATGTACCGGATCCTGCTCCTGGCCGAACGACTGGGCGTCGCGTCCGCCCCCGCCCCTGCGGTGGAGGAACCGGGGAGCCATCCGCTGGCCCCGGATTCCGTTGCCGGTCTCACGGCACGCATTGCCGTGCTGGGCTCAGCCGGGGTCTATTCGCTACAACATGGGGAAATCGCGTGCCTGGCCCGCTGGCTGCAGTCCGTGCCTGTGCAGTGCACCGCCCAGGTACCGGCCGGTGCCGATGAATCCACCCCCATGCTTCGGCTTTCGGTCGGTGCGGATCATGCACCCTCGTTCATCATGGGCCGGCCCGGGGCCACGGACGGAACCCGTTTCATCGATCTGCGCCCGGTGGTGGCGGCGATCCGCACCAGCCCCGGGACGCAGCAACCGGCACGCGTCTGGCATCCACAGACCAGCGGCCTGGATCGGCACCTGCTCAGTCTCTGGGTGACCCCGCCCCAGCGGCGTTACAGCCGCGAACCGGCCGATACCGGTCCGCTCGTCACGGTGACGGGTCTGCATGACATCCATGCCGTGATCCGGGCCGATTACCGGCACCAGAGAAGGACCGCCATGGGCGCGATCTCCGGGATCCAGGGAGGGATGCCCGATACCGTCCCCGGCGAGCACGGCTCCATTCCGGCCGCCTTCGCGGTGGGAATCGGCGACCCGGACGAGATCGAGCCCTTCAGCCTGCAGCCACGCAGCCCGGGTTCCCACTCCGATGACGACGTCCAAGGCCTGTCCGATCAGAGTCTGGGCCGGCTGGGTGACGCCTGGAACGACGCTCTGAAGGGGATCGATTCCAGGCCGGGCAGCGCCCCGCAACCGCCGGTGATTCGCATGCTGAAGCCCAATGCCGCGCGTCTGCGGGACCTCGGCGCGGGCGGCGTCAAACTGGTTCTCCAGTCGCCGACGCAGAAGACCTTCAGCGGCGACCTCATCGCCATCCGGACCGCACCCAGGGGGCGTATCCTGTGGCAGCTGGGCATGATCCGCTGGTTGCGCTACGAGGACGCGGAAGACATCGCAGTCGGCATCCAGTATCTGGCGCCGGCCTGCGTTCCCACCGACATCCAGCTTTACCGAGGCCACAGACCGTCGGGCCAGGCACACCCCGGATTATTCTTTCCCAGCCGCGACAAGCCCGACACCGGGAGTCTGCTGTTTGCTCCGGGAACCTTCAGCGCCGGCACGCGCGTGGTCTTTCGCCTCGCAGGCCAGGACCGGGTGGTGACCCTGTCCTCGCTGCAACCGCAGAGCCACACCTTCAGCCGCGCTGACTTCGCCATGCCGGCCCCGCCCGGCTCCTGACCCGCCCCCGAAGGCCAGGCATTGCGCCGCTTGCATGGCATCCCGGCCGTCTTCTGCTACTCTTCGTGATGATGAAGGCTGCCCGGATCTTCCAGGCCATACGGAACAATGGGACAACCAGAAGGCTTCAGGAGTCCGGATGGCGCAGAACAGGGAATCCATCAGCATCCTCTTTGTGACCCGCGATCCTGAACTGGCGGAACGTCTGATCAGTGCCATCCGCGTAACCGGCCAGGCCGTACGCGCAGCGCAGGCCCGCGACGCGTCCGAAGTGGGGGAGGAAATGCTCTCGCGCCGTTTCCATGCCGTCGTCCTGGTGGATTCCGATATCGCCACCGGCATGCGCGAGATCACCGATGCCATGCAGAACTCGGGCCGCGTGGCCCCGATCGTCGTGATGACGGACCGCGGCGAGGCGGAGCGCATGGCCGACTATGAGGCCGGGGCCTTCGCCTCCATAGACATCAGGCTCGAGGAGCTGGCCGCGATCCTGATCCTGAAGGCCGTCGAATTCAGTCATTGCCGCACCCAACTGCATCATTTGCATAGCAGCCTGCAGGCGGCGGAACGCCGCTACCTGCGTCTGCTCGAGAGCTCCCTGGAACCGGCCATCTATATCCAGGACGGACATTGCGTGTCGGTCAACGATGCCTGGCGCGAGTACTTCCAGATCGACGCTACGGAGGATCTCGCCGGTCTCGCATTGACCGACTTCGTCGCCCCCGAGCAGCGCGGCATCGTGGAACGGATGATCGAGGAGGTCGGCGAACAGGCCGATGCCAAGGAAATCCGTCGGCTCGTGCGGCTGCGCACATTGCACGGCCGCAGCTTCGATGCCGACCTCGTGATCACCGATGCCACCGCGAATGCCGAGCGGTGCACCGTGGCTCGGGTGGCCGTGGGTACTGAACCCCCTGGCGCCGGGCAGCTGTCTGCCCTGGATGCGGTGACCGGCCTGCACAATCGGGGGTACCTGCTGCAGACCCTGGAGGCCACCCTGGCCACGGTCGCACGGGCGGAACTCCCCTTTGCGCTGATCGTGACAGCCGTGGATGACTTCGAACGGATTCACGATGAACTGGGCTTCAGTGGCTCGGACATTCTGCTCAGTGAGATCGCCCTCCTGCTCAAGGAGCACTTCACGCCCCCCGCCACCGTCGCGCGCTTGAGCGACGAGGAATTCGGAATCGTCCTGCCCGGCGTGCGGCGGCCGGAACTCGATCGGCGCCTCGCGGCACTGGTCCGCGCCGCGGCCCATCGGGAGATCAACCTGGGACAGGGTTCCACAAGGGTCTCGATCTCCTGCGCGGCAGTGATCACGGACGAGTCGGCGCCGACCATCGAGGGCCTGCTGACCCAGGTGCATCGTGCCCTGGACGAGGTCCGTCAGGCGGGTGGCAACGGCCACCGGTTCCAGAATCTTGTATCGGACACGAAGGCCCGCGCCGAATCGGATCAGCGCTGGAAGCAGCGGATCGAGGCGGCCATGGCCCAGCGGCGTCTGACGCTCCTGTATCAGCCGGTGGTCAACCTGCACGGCGGCGATACCTCGCGCTTCAATGTCTTCGTGCGCCTGTCCGGCCCTGATGGCGAGATCTACGAGCCGAGCGACTTTCTCCCGGCAGCGGAACGGACCGGGATGACCGCCGCTATCGACCGCTGGATCATCCGCCATGCCATCGAGGCCCTGGCCGAGCGACGCAAGCAAGACCCCCGGACGACCTTCTTCCTGAAGCTGACCCGGGGTTCCTTGATCGATGGATCGGTTGTCGTCTGGCTCCAGGAGTTCCTGCACAAGCAGCGCGTTCCCGCGGCCAACGTCGTGGTGTCGATCAATGAGGCGGTGATCATCACCAACCTGAAGGCCGCCATCAGCACTACGCGTGGTCTGAAGGCCATGCATGCCTCGCTGTGCATCGACGACTTCGGCAATGGACTGAATCCATTCCACATCCTGCGCTACGTCGATGCCGACTACATCAAGCTGGACGGCACCTTCGTGCGCGATGTCGTGAGCAACGAAAGCAGCCAACGGGCCATCCGGGACTTCACCGAGGGCGGGCACGCCAAAGGCAAGCAGATCATTGTGCCGATGGTCGAGGACGCCGCCACGTTGGCCGTGCTGTACAGCCTCAACGTGAATCTCGTCCAGGGCTATTTCGTGCATCCGCCCGGTGAGCAGATGGACTTCGACTTCACCCAGGCCCTGTGACATTGCAGGCCATCGCGGCAGGACCCTGGCCCTGACACCCTGACACCATGGGTTGCGGGCAGGCCCCTCTAAGGCAATTCCCGTGAGCTCGTCTTCCAGGGCCGCCTGCTGCGGCGATCACTTGGACCAGAACTTCAGATCCTCGAAGAAGCCCTTCACCCCGTCCAGCCAGGAGTGCGCCTGCGGGCTGTGACGGGTGCCGCCTTCGCGCATGGATTCGTCGAATTCGCGCAGGAGCTCCTTCTGCTTGTGCGTCAGATTGACCGGTGTCTCGACCGCCACCCGGCACAGCAGGTCACCGACACCGCCACCGTGCACCGAGGTCACACCCTTGCCGCGCAGCCGGAACTGCTTGCCGCTCTGGGTCTCGGCCGGGATCTTCAGGGCCACCCGGCCGTTCAGGCAGGGAACCTCCAGCTCACCGCCCAGGGCGGCTGTCGCAAAGGAGATCGGTACCTCGCAGAGCAGGTCATTGCCCTCGCGCCGGAACAGCTTGTGCGGCTTGACCCGGACCTGCACATAGAGATCGCCGGGCGGCCCGCCATTGATGCCTGCCTCACCCTGTCCCGAGAGGCGGATCCGGTCGCCGCTGTCCACACCTGCAGGAATCGTCACATCCAGGGTGTTCTGCTTCTGCACCCGGCCGGAGCCGCCACAGGACTTGCAGGGGCTGGGGATCACCTTCCCCGTGCCGTGGCACCGGGGGCAGGTCTGTTGCACCGAGAAGAAACCCTGCTGGATCCGCACCTGACCGACGCCGTTGCAGGTCGGGCAGGTCTCGGGGCTGGTACCGGGCTCGGCGCCGGAACCGCCGCAGGTCTCGCAACTCGCGGTGGTCGGCACCCGGATCTTGACCTCGGTCCCGAACACCGCCTCTTCCAG
>JAWLFM010000111.1:0-8681 GCA_041685565.1 Thioalkalivibrio sp. | reverse complement strand
CAGGCTTACTGCCTTTGTCTTGGTGTGCATATCTGCTCTCCTGCCCAGTCAATTCCGGACTACACCGGCTCGACTATGAGCAAGCACGAAACAGGCCAAACCTGTAAAGATTTGATTGATATGGGAGAAACCAGACCCCCAACACAGCCAAGGTGATCGAATGTAAAAATTCCGGACGGCCCTTCTTCACCCGCTCATCCTGATCAGCGGGGCCCGAGCCTACTGCCAATCACAGCCGAGGTCGTCGCTTGGCTACCCTCCAGAATCCCGGTCAACGTATCCAGCGTCGAACATAAGATCCGTCGCGACGCACCACCGGCGGTCCGACGACTCAAACCCGGCTGTGCCCAAACCACAGCGGATAGCGTATTCGGCGAACACCGCCATAGGTGCTTCTGCCACTCCGTGAAGCCAGGAACGCATGACCACCGGATCAAGACCGATGGCGCCAGGGTGGCGCCATCGAAATGCGGATCACTCCCGCTCCCCAACAGCGACCAGCCCCGAAGACCTTGACCGACCACCGCGGGTTGGAGTCCACTGAAAGCGCGCATACGAGACCCGCGTATCTATGGAAGGGGTAGTTGCCCAGATGCTCCCCGAAAGGCCCCTGGTTTCCCCTTTGGAAGTTGGGGGGGGGGTGGATGGCCAGCTCTGACCGCCAAGCGCTGTTCAGGCAACCATCGTCGGCGCGATGTCGATAGGTTTTACAGATGCAGAAGGCTTCGGCGACTCCCGAACAAACCAGGCTCAAAGAATGCAGTAAATCCTGATACTTACACCGCTTGGCTTATTTTTTGCTAAAATTATTTCCAGAGCAGCCCTCGCGCGTTGGTGTACTACCGGATCTAAGAGATCATGAGAAACGAAGACAAAGAACGGATGCCGGATGCGCCGGCCCCAGAGTCCGACGGGCAGGAGCAGAGCCGAGAAGGCCTGTCTCGGAGACGCTTTACGCTGGCCGGCATATCAATCCCAGCCATAGCAGTACTGGCCAACCGCCCGGCATTTGGCTCATCCAACGCGACCTGCAATCCTTCCGGATACATTTCTTTCCACGCGGACAACGTATCAGGCGCACATCATATAGAAGAAGGCGGCTGTGGCGGCTGGAGTCCCGGAGCGTGGAGGAACCCCTACGCCGGCAACGGTGACGGCGGATACCGATTCTGGCGAGACGCCGACAGCCTGCCGCACCACCCGGATGGGGCCATGGACACGGGTGGCGGTAACAACTACAGGGCAGTAATAGAGGACTACCCTGACGCAAACCAATACGAGGCGACCCTGTTCGATGCCGCGTTGGATTACTCATTCGACAGCGACCTTACGCTGCACGAGGCCATGCTGGGTTATCCGGGAAGTCTCGAATTTCACGCTTCGGCGGTGTATCTCAACGCAAAGCTGAACGAAAATACGGGCGCATTTCCTGGGTATATGTCCGTTGCCGATGTTCGCGCCGTCTACGCATCCGCCAAGACGGGAACGGTACAGTACACATCCGCCGGTAATGAAATCCTTTTCAGCGAAGCCCAGGCCAAAGCGTTCTTTGAACAGACGTACCATTAACCACCACCCCACTTCCTTGCGGCCGGTTGCCTTGAAGCGCCGCTCGGACGCGTGAGCTGGCGGCTCCCGGAAAGCGGCCCGATACTGTGGCACGCCTTCCCTGATGGGCTGGTCGTCTTCAACGCACATCGAAAGACGACACATTACCTCCCGGACGCCGCCAAGGCAGTCTTCGGCGTTGCCTGCACCCCCCCCACAGGCGTTCACTGTCTGCCCGAGTTTCACCAGGCCGTCACCGAGGCTCTCCCGGACGCAAAGCCGACGAAGGCAGATATCCTCGCGATCCTCGAAGCACTCGAGAGACAGGGCCTACTGGAGAAGGCTTAGGCGTTATGACACTGGTCGATCTGCCTAGCTCGGAGCTGCTTTCACGTGCACGTGAATACGGCCTTGTATTCCAGGCCGGGCGCTTCAATATTCGGTTACATACCCGGATCCCCGCGGTCCTGAAGAGCCTGCAACTCATGTACGCCGATCAGAACCTGGTGGACGAGCCCTTTGCGGACTTTACGGTTCGGGTCACGCGCGGATCCGGCATACGCTGCTGCTATCACCCACAATCGGTGTTCTCGCTCAACGGCGCTCGCCCCTTTGCGCCGCTGCCGTTGGCCCATGCCTTCCCACTACTGGAATGGGGGCTAAACTGGTGTGTCAGCCAGCATTGTCACCAGTACCTTGTGATTCATGCAGCGGTGGTCGAAAAACACGGCCGAGCCCTGATCCTGCCGGGCCTCCCCGGCTCGGGAAAAAGCACGCTTTCGGCTGCGCTGACAGGCCGCGGTGGGTGGCGTCTGCTCTCGGATGAGCTGACACTGATCGACCCGAAGACCGGGTGCGTACATGCAAATCCGCGCCCCATAAGTCTGAAGAACGCATCCATTGAGCGCATCCGCTCATACCTCCCTCAGGCGGTGCTCAGCCCACCGGTACACGACACAGTCAAGGGCACCGTCGCCCACTTGCGTCCACCCCGCGAAAGCGTTCTCGCCCAGACGAACGACGCCATACCCGGCGCCATCGTATTTCCGCGGTTCGAGAAAGGTGCAAAGCTGCAACTTTCCGAAATCGGCCAAGGTGACACGTTTATGCGCATGGCTGACAACGCATTCAACTACTCGATTCTGGGTGCCGTCGCGTTTCGGGCACTGACCACGTTGGTCGAGAAAAGCCTTTGCCGCGAATTCGTTTATGGAGGCGATCTTGATTCTGCCCTCGAGTGCATGGAGTCCCTGGTACAGCAATGAAAGGACGTGCCGCCCCCGCGCAATTCGTGCTGCGAGACGCTTTGTTGAACCCACGCATGGTGCCGACTCTCGATCTTGCGCAATGGGACAGACTGATCCAGCAGGCGCGCAGTACAGGGCTGCTGGGCCGTCTGGCCGCGCTTCTGCGTGAACAGGACCTGCTAGAGCAAGTTCCTGCTCAGGTTCGCTGGCATCTAGATTCTGCCTACACGCTGTACCGGGCGCACAGCGAAGACATCCTTCTGGAAGTCGAACACATTACCAGCGCACTGCGAGTTGCGAATATTCGTCCGGTTCTGCTGAAAGGGGCGGCCTACCTGGCCGCCGATGACCGCGCCCGGATGGGCCGCCTTTTCAGCGACGTGGATATCTTCGTCCCCCGGGAACAACTTAACGTTGCGGAAGAGTTCCTTGGATGGCAAGGCTGGCAGCTTGAGCCCCTCAGCGGTTATGACGAGCGGTATTACCGTCAATGGATGCACGAACTCCCGCCCATGGTTCACCGTACCCGCGGCATTGCGCTCGATGTCCACCACAGCCTCCTGCCTCTTACTTCACGAATTCACTTCGATCATTCGGCGTTTCGCGACCGGATCACGGCCTCCCGCCTACCGGGCGTCGACACCCTGGCGGCCGAGGACCGCATCCTCCACAGTGCTGCCCATTTACTGCTGGAGGGCGAGTTCGACCATGCATTCCGGGACCTTTCCGACCTGCACCTGCTGATTGAGCAACACACCGCCAGCGAGCCCGGGTTCTGGAACACCCTTACGGACCGCGCCGGGCAGCTCGGACTGGCACGCGTTCTCTACTATGCATTGCGCTACCTCGATCGCATCTTCTTTCTCGAGGTACCAGAAGAGAGCCAGCACGAAATGGAGCGGTCAGCACCCGGACCCGTGACACGACGAATGATGGATGGTCTCTTTCAGCGCGCGCTGGTGCCCGAGGGCATGGGAGGAGGGACGATTGACACGAGCCTGGCCAAAAGTCTCCTGTATCTGCGGTCACATTACCTGAAAATGCCGCTTCCATTACTGGTCCGGCATCTTGGACACAAGGCCTTCGTGACGCCCCTCGAATACCGAGCCGAGCAAGAACAACACAAAGCGTAGAAACCCGCCTTTCGGACACCCGATGATGCTACTGCACCAGATGCTCGATCAGGCCAGCGCGGCCGGCCCCGGCCGCCCGGCGCTCGTACAGGGTGATCACCACTGGGACTATGCGTGCCTCAACAAAACGTCTCACCAGGTCTGCGCGTGGATCACCGGTGCGGGCCTGCATCCCGGGGCGCGCGTAGCGCTCTACCTCGATAAACGCTTTGAGTGGGTTGCCGCGTTCTTCGGAGCCATACACGCCGGGGCGATCGCCGTTCCCGTCAATCCGGGCCTGAAGCCCTCGCAGGTACGCCACATCCTGGACGATGCAGAGGCCACGCTTCTGGTAACCAGTGAGGGACGTCTTGCATCCCTCCGGAGCGACCCGCGGCTACGCGAAAGCCTTTCGCGACTCCAGCATGTGCTGCTGGTCGATCATGCCCCCGAAAGCCGCGCCCGCCCCGACGACGCACCGCCGTTGGCAAGTCCCGGGATCCACCGCTGGAGCTCGATCACAAGCGCAGCGGCATCCAAGAGCCTGCCTTTGGCGGGAGCCACCGAGAAAGACCCGGCACTGATCCTCTACACCTCGGGCAGCAGCGGGTTTCCCAAGGGGGTCCTGTTTTCTCACCGGAATGTCATCGCAGGTACCGAAAGTGTGTGCGACTATCTCGCGCTGCAACCCGACGACCGCCTCGTAGCCGCTTTGCCATTCAGTTTCGATTACGGCCTCAACCAGCTGCTTTCCGCGATTCGCTCGGGCGCAAGTTGCCTCCTGGTGAACTACCTCACGCCCGCGAGCCTGCTGTGCGAAGCGGCGTGTTTACGGGCCACCGGATTCGCGGGGGTGCCAACTTTGTGGCAGGCACTTGCCGACGAGATATGGCCGCCTGAACTCGCACAAAACCTGCGCTACCTGACCAACTCGGGTGGAGCCCTGCCTCGCAGCACGCTAGAACGCCTCCGCGAGCGTGCTCCCAAGGCACGCGTATTCCTCATGTACGGACTCACCGAGGCGTTTCGGTCGACCTTTCTGGCACCGGAACACCTGGACGACAAGCCCGGCTCGATCGGCAAAGCCGTACCCAATGCGGAAGTAGCCGTGGTCCGACCCGATGGATCGCTATGCGACCCGGGAGAACACGGCGAACTCGTCCACCGGGGCCCTTTCGTGGCGCTCGGCTACTGGAACAATCCGGCTGCGACAGCGCAGCGCTTTCGCCCCTGGCCGCTCCAACCGAGCCAGCAGCCCGCACCGGAAACAGCCGTGTGGTCGGGGGACACGACGTACTGCGACGACCAGGGCTTCATCTATTTCGTCGGCCGCACAGACGAACAGATCAAGGTTTCGGGTTATCGGATAAGCCCAACGGAAGTCGAGGCGTGCCTGTCGGAGCAGCCCGGCGTAGGCAGCGTTGTGGCCCTTGGTGTCCCTGATACAGTGCTGGGTCAGGCGATTGCTGTCGTACTCGAGGCGGCAAGCGCAACGATAAAATTGGAAGACCTGCGCGCAAGCTGCCGAAGAGACCTGCCATCACACATGCAGCCCCGCTTCTGGTACCTGCTCGACCAGGCGCTGCCACGGACCGCACACGGAAAGATCGACCGGTCCCAGGTTCGTCAGATCATTCTGGAAGGCAAGCTGCCGATTACACTCCGAACCTGACGATCGACCAAACATGACGGCCCCTGGTCGACCCTCCGACTCTTCCCGGTGGCCCCCCCGAACGAACGCGGGCAGGAACGGAGCCAGAGATCGGGTCGACGGATTCCAGCCCGGCGCGCATAATTCTGGGTCTGTTCCCGCAAGCTTTCTCGCTCTAAAGCTCCCAGCCAAAGTGGCTCCCTGAAGGGCACAGATATGGTTTTATCTTCCCCCCTGCGGCGCATCGCGACCCTCTACCGCGAGCTCGGGCTGGGCACGGGTATCCTTTATGCAGTCGATCGGGTGCTCCAGGCGCTTCCCGGCCACGCCGGGTTGATGCCCTACCATCTCATGGCGCAACCGGTCACGGCGCGCCGCAAGGTTGGCAAGCCCGCCGGGCCCATCGCCCTTCGCACACCAAGACCGGGCGATCCACTACTCAGGCAACTGCCCCGAAACCTACAGGAACTGGCTCGGCGTTTCGACAAAGGCGGAACGTGTCTCGCGCTTACCGACACTCGGGATGGCAGCTTGCTTGGCGCCATCTGGCTGCTGCCTGAGGCCTACGAGGAACCGGAACATCGGTGCCAACTGGTCCTGCCAGAGACACCCCGATGCATGCTTGACGTGGACGCGTGGGTGGCACCGAGGGCGCGCGGAGGGCGAACACTGGCACGACTCTGGGACGGCGCGAACGAGTACATGCACCAGCACGGAGTGCAATGGAGCCTGAGCCGTGTATCCGCCTTCAACACCCCTTCGCTAAGGGCTCACGCCCGACTCGGCGCGCGACGAGTCGGGCGCCAGATATTCCTCTATTGGGCCCGGACCGAACTCTTGCTGACCGATCAGGCTCCCTACCTCGCATTTTCACGGCAAGGCGGGCCCGCTCCGGTGATCCGGCTTCAAGCACCCAACGCGGGCAGTGGAGACAGCGGGAGACACTGATCCACAGTTTCCGCAAAGCCCAGAGCCCCGCGCCTGCATAATGCAACAGGCGGGGCGACGGATCCGGACTCCACTCCCTCCTGTTCAAGACGCGGAACGCACAGGAGGCTGCTCGGAACGGCCCTTTATCGGTTTATGACCCAGCAACGCGTCCACGCAGATCCTCACCTGGCGAAAGCACTGGCGATAGTGCTCCGCACTCTTCCCATACGGATCCGGAATCTCCAGCGGCGCACGCCGCGAGGAATCGAGCGCACCTAGCAGGAGGAGCTTTTTCCGGTGCCGGGGGAACATTCGGGCCAGACGCTGGAGTTGTTCGAGTTCCATCACGAATACGGCGTCGGCCCATTCCATCTGCCGAGAGCTGAGTGTCTGCGAGCGCGGCGCGGAAAGGTCCAGCCCAACCTCTGCTGCAACATCCTGCATGCAGGCATCCACCGGACGCCCGGTCTCCGGGTGGAGTCCTGTGGAGTCGATCCCGTGCGCCCCTTCTCCCCCGGCACGGGCAAGCTGCCCGGCCAGGGCACTGCGATTGATGTTCCCGTAGCAGACAAACAGCCAGTTGCGGGCCCTCTGCGCTTGCTCCAGGGCGACTCCGGAGTCCCGCAGCCGCCGCTGGCGGCGGCGCAACCAGGCCTCGCGCAGATGTTCCCACATGAGTCCGGAAAACCAGCGCGACGCGCGACCGATTTCGACGAAACCGGGTTTCGGGTCCCGAACCGAAAACGCATCGAAGTGGTGACGCGGATGCAACACAAGCAGCCCATCTTTCACCATGCGCCCGACACTTGGCCACCGAATCAGCGGGCTCGGATCTCGCCGGAACACGGTTTGCAGATACCAGTACAGATCCTCGCGGAGCTTACGCGACATCGGCCCCGCCCGACCGGCCGACCGCTCAGGGCGTTCACCGTAGACCAACAGCCGGTACAGAAACCACGGAAAGTCGGAGCCGGCCGAAACCGCCAGCGGCAGCGAACCCCAGAAGCGGCCATTGATCTCCATCAACGACCCGGTCCCACCCCCAGCGTCACGCTTGAACTCGACCATGGCCACTCCGTGCCAGGAAAGTGCACTGATCAGGGCGCGCGCATGCGCCAGCCAGTCCTCATCCAGCGGCACGGCCCGGCGAAGGCAGCTACCGCCTCCGGTCAGCGGCAGTTCGTGCATGCGTTCGTGCTGGAAGGCATGCACGACCTCGCCGTGATCCGCGAGGATCTCGATCCCGCCGCCAGTTCCCTCGCAATACTCCTGCACCATGACCTCGGAAACCGGCAGCATACGCCGGACCGTATCCCGCAGCTCGGCGCTATTGGTGGCAAAGGCCACGCTCATCTTCCTGCGCCTCGTCGCTTTATCCTCTGCAATGGAACGAACGGGCTTGATTACGCACGGGAAACGCACCTGCGCCACACACGCATCCAGGGTTTCAAGCGAATCAACCCTGTAAGTCACAGGTATGGGAACGCCCCTCTCGGCGGCCAGCTCGAAGGTGCGCGCTTTGTCGATAGCGGCCAGAAACGCCGTATTCGGCGGCAGCGCCAGGCGTGTGTGAGCCTCGATGCGGGAACGGCTTTTCGCCAGGGGCAGGCAGGTCAGCTCGGTAACCGGCATCAACACCTCGAAGGGCTGACCGGCCACCCGTTCCTCAATGGCGCGCAAAAAGCCCTCCGAATCCAGCATCGGATCCGGATACACAAAGAACGTCTCCACGTAGCGCGAATACCGGGCAATGGCATCCGGCTGACTGGCACCCAGCGTAATTCGCAGCCCGCGACGGCCCAGCGAGCGAACAATGGCAAGCGTTGAAAACTCGCCACCGTCCAGCACCAGCACCTGTTCGTCGCGCCGGCGAGACATCATGCGCGCACGGTGTCGGAGGCCGTTACGACAATCGCCGGATCGAGGCCCATCATCACCGCCAGCCTTTCCTTCCAGCAAAAGTCCTGCACTTTCACCACTTCAGCGGTCTCTCGGCGCATCACACAACGGCCCTTTCATTCCTGCAGCAAAAGGTGGCGAGCACTATGCTGCACGAGCGTTGCCCGCACCTCCTGAAAGCGTGCCTTAACCTGCACCAGCCGATCCTGGTCGCCGATACGCGGAGGCGACTTCTTCTCGCGGGAGATCCTGCCCGCATGAATCGCGGGCGAGGAATCGCCGCGCCCGCTTTGC
>JAWLFM010000110.1:0-8745 GCA_041685565.1 Thioalkalivibrio sp. | reverse complement strand
CACGCACCATGTTCGGCCACAGTTCGGTCTCCATCACCACCATCAGCCGCGGGCGCAAGTGCGCCAACACGCGGCGCTGCGCGAAGGCCAGGTCGAAGGGGGCATAGAAATGCGGCAGGTCGAGCCCGCGTGCCGCCTCGGCGCCGGTCTCGGTGGTGGTGCTGATCACGATCGGAAGGTCCGGCCAGCGCGCCTGCACCGCGCGGACCAGCATGGCCGCGGCTCTCACCTCCCCGAGGGACACGGCGTGCAGCCACAGGGCATCCCGGGGCAGCCCCTCGCGCAGACGCCCGAACTGCTCGAAGCGTCGTCGCTGCCCCGCCGGGGCTCGCCGATAGCGTCGCCAGGAATCGACCACCAGCCAGGGAGACAACCCCGCGAGCAGAAGCTGATACTGCCAGCGTCTCACGGGCCGCCTCCACCGGTCAGGGCGGGCGCATCCGACGGCGCCGGGACACCGGATGGATGAACGGAATGCATGGGCGATACGCGCATGCGGCCATTATCCCTTAGAATCCGGTCCCCATGAGTCCTGCCCGCACAAACCGCCCCGGCCCGGGATTGCGCGCCGCCCGCCTCGCCCTGTCCCTGCTGCCGCGACTGATCGCCGCCCTGCCGCAGCGCAGGCGGATCGCACTCGGCCGCGGGCTGGGCTGGCTGATGGCCCGCCTGCTGAAAAAGCGCCGGCACATCATGCGGGCGAACCTCGTCGTCGCCTTCCCCGAGTGGAGCGCGGCGGCACGGGAAGACGTCATCGACGAACATTTCGCCCGGCTCGGCGCCGGCATCTGCGAGGGATTCTGGGGCTGGTTCGGCAATCTCGACCGCGTGCCCGAATACCGCATTATCGGCCTGGAACATCTCGGGGACGCCCGGGCTGCCGGCCGGGGCGTGATCCTCAACGCCGCGCATGTCACCGACATGGAACTGGGCGTGTATTTCGTCTCCCGCCATGCGCCGGTGCACGCCGTCTACCGCCCCAACAACAACCCGGCGATCGACGCGCTCATCGACCAGGGGCGCGAGAAGCACCTGGCCGGCCTGATCCACCGCGAGGACACCCGCGCCATGGTCCGCGCCCTGCGCGCCGGCGACGTGCTCTGGACCGCGCCGGACCAGAACTACCACGGCAAGACCAGCGCCTTCATCCCCTTTTTCGGCCTGCCGGCAGCGACCAACACGGCCATGCCGATACTCGCCCGCATGGGCCGCGCGGTGATCCTGCCCTACCACGTCCGCCGCTTCGGCAACCGCTACGAGCTCGAGATCGAACCGCCGATCGAGGGCATCCCCAGCGGCGATGAAGTCGCCGACACCCACGTGCTGGTCGAGCGACTGGAGGCGGAAATCCGCCGCCACCCGGCGATGTACCTCTGGGGGCATCGGCGGTTCAAGACCTTGCCGGAGGGCATCCCGAGTCCATACGGCCACGCGGGAAGGCACAGAAAACACCCTCGACCGAGACGCCGCTAAAGGAACACCCCAGTAAACGAGCCAGACAGAACTCCCGGGTGCCCACCTTTAAGACGACCGGAGACACATCAACCAACCCGGCATGCCACGGTCACCGGAATCCCGGCGTCGTCACTGCCAGTACTCCGCGATCCAGCGAGCGGGCCGAATGAACTTGTAGAGCTTCTTGTGCCAAGGCGCGGGCCACTCGCCTCGTACGGCCTGGTGCGGATTGGGCACACCGGGGAAGGCGACCACATGCGCCGTCCGGGGTAGCGTCGGCTCCTTCCAGAAGCGTTGCGGCCACGGTGGGACGCAGTGGGTCTTGAACAATACGCACCAGTCGTCCGGCCAGAATTCGATCCGGCGGATGGATCGCGAGATGTACGTTTGCGAGTTTCTGAATCGGGACAGGATTTCATCCTGTTGCTCGACCAGGTCGTCGAGCAGGTAGGAATGACTGCCAATGCGGAAGCGGTAACAGGAGGTGTTGCCGATCCCCGACCCCGGTTGGGTCCAGTTCTGCATCACGATGAAATCCTCTTCCGGCCGATACTCGAAGAACGGATCGAGACTACCCGTCACCACCACGTCCAGGTCCAGGTAGAGCCAGTCGCCCTCGAGTCCGAAGAGTCGTTCAGAAGGCGCGTAGAGATTCAGCTTGCGCCAGCCACGATTGTTGTGTGGCGCCGGCAAGTCAATCTCGGGACAGGGGAATGTTTCCACCTCAGGCAGGATGCCTTGTGCATCGTCCGTCAAGCAGACAAAGCGGATGGACCCTGTCACGTTGCGCGACACCATGCGGTAGAGCGTGTTGACGTAGTCGGGACCGTATAGCGTGCCCCACTTCATGCAGATGAACTGCTTCATGCCCGGACCTCCAGAAAGCGGACCTCAAATGGTTTCGTCCAGCAAATCCCGGACATATCCTTCGTAAATCTGGTTCTTGATCGATTCTCGCACCGGCTCTAACCCCGAGGAAAGGTCGAGATCAAGCTGCCCCAGATCAGCAATCGGCACACGACAAATCCGCCTCGTCCCTTCATGACGCTCGAGATAGCTTCTAAACATCTCGGCGCCTTCGTCAAAGACGACCATGTCCGGATGCAAAGAGAAAACGGGACGGGCCGCCGCCATGGCATCGGTGAGCATGGTCAGGCTGTCCTGGGTACAAAAAGCCAAACTGCTCGCACCCAGGTAGGCGGGGACCACCGGACGCGGATTACTGCACCACCACGTCGCGTCGGCGACCGCCTCAGAATTGATCTCCTGGCGAAGAATGTCCTCGGCGGCCGCCCCCGTCCGGCGGGAACTGGTAATCAGCCAGCGCCCACCATATCGGGTCGCCAATCGGTTCATTCCGGCCGCAAGTTCCCGCCAGTCACTCTCACCGTATCGGTGACTGCGACTACTGCCACCGATCAACATCGCCCATAGCGGCGCCTCGCCGGCACCGATCTCCCGCCTGAGCACCGCACCAGCGTCTTCGGCCAACTCGGGCGTGACGGGTGTGGGCAAAAACGGCAGGTGCACCGCATTCGGCTCATCGCCCGCCTCCTCGGACAGGAGGATGCGGCTGAATCGGTGGAACCGCAACGGCGGACGCCCGAGGAAGAAATTCGGGCAACCAAATTCGCTGGCCGCCAACACGTTGAACACTGCGGTCGTGCCGCCGCTGGAGATCACCATCGATGGCCGCGAGGTTGGCAACGCCTCGATGGCGAACAGTCGCCGAGCCATCGACATGCCCATCCGATCGGCAAATGTATTTACCATCCGATAGATGAGCGGGCGCAAGAATCCGCGGTAGCGCGGACGAACGGTAACCCATTCCACCATCCAGCCACGCGCATCGCTGACGGCCTCGGCCACTGCCCGCGACTGGTTGTAGTGGCCCGGATTCCCGTCACTGACAATCCAAACCACACTCATTCCGTCACGAGTTCCCAGCCCTCCGGCAGGCGTTGCGGCCACCCCTTGACCAGGAGCAGGTCGAAGTGCGGTTGGCTGCGGTCACGACGGACATGCGCCGCCAGCGACGGAATCTCCCGGAAACGGGTCTCGCTCTCCCCGTCGCCCACGAACAGCCGGAAGTTATCGAGAATCGCCTCGTCATAAGCCTCTGCTGTCCAACCCGACTTCTCGAGGAAGCGCAGGTCAACCTCGACGAAACCGACGGCGGTCTCTACCGAATCGAGTAGGCGCTCCATACCGCGCAAGGCAAAGGGCTCGTAGCCCTCGATATCCATCTTGAACACCAGGGTAGCGGCTTTGCCAATGACTTCATCGAGCACCGAGTCGACGCTCACCGTTTCGACCATCACTTCGCGGCGTCCGGCAATGTCTTCGGCAACTCCCTGTACCGCGGTCGAACCGCCGCTCCATTGCGTGTTCACGTAGAACGGCACCGCCCCCCTGGGTCTCTCGTCCACCAGGGCATTCACCAACTCGATGCGGTTGGCAGAGGGGTGTTCCTCCCGCGAACGCTGCAGATATGGCTGAAGCGCCGGATTGGCCTCGAAGGCGTACACCTGCGTCGACTCGCCATACTCGGTGGCGAACACGCATTCCCCGTAATTGGCACCGACATCCAGCGCCACCTGCGGATCGAGTACCTGCACGAAATCGACCCAGAAGCGGCGGTTGATCGGGTATCGCCCGCGAACGGCGTCCAAGAGGATGCGTTTCATCGCCCGCCGATCGTCAGTGTCGATATACACGGCGTGTCGAGACCGTGGCAGGCGAACGCGCTCCGGCTTGAGGGTGCCGTACTGCCGCAGCAGCGCCGGCGCCAACCGCCATAGCCGCAGATACCATTCGATTTCCTTGCCGAGCGCCTTCATGTTCAAGAATCACCTCGCAAGAGGTCTGAGTGCGGATACTCCTGTTCCCCGTCTTCCCGGCCACGAGGGCGGCCGGCCGCCAGAAAATAGGCGATCACCAGAGTGTAAATAAACGTCACCACGGTCAGTTCAAGCACGATATTGGTCATCCCAAACAGGACGAGCCCAATGGTAATGAAAAGAATCGGCTCGCGCCCTGCCGGGCCCGGTCGAAGAAAAATTATCGGCAGTGCTAGCACGGCGAGCAGGAGGGCCAGTTTCGGAAGTCCGCCAGTGACCAAGTTCTCGAGGAAAGTGTTGTGCACATGGCTATGCGTTTCGTGAAAATAGGTCCCCATATCCAGTACTCGCCCCACTTCCCGCATCTCTTCTGTGCTCCCCACACCCAGCAGCGGGTTGGCCCTGAAGACTTCCCACCCGGTCCGCCAGTAGACAAGCCTGTATCCCAGCGACGTGGCGTACTCGGGCTTGAGCCTTGGCGACTCCGTCGGCTGCGCTTCCCTGACAAAATCCATTTGAATGAAGTCGTTCGAGAATGATTGCAGTTCCTCTCCACTCGTCGGAACCGATTCGACAGCATCCGATATGCGAGAGGAAAGCTCTCCACCAGCGAGCAGCAACGCGAATACCACCGCTCCCACGCTACCCGCAGCCAGCACGCGATAGTTCACGACGCGACGAAAACGAAACAGCATCAACAGGAAGATCACCAGCAACGCCACGATAGCGACCCGACTGCCCGAAAGCACCACCGGCATTAGGGTCAACAGCATCCACAAAAGGGGAGCCCCCTTCCCCTTTTCACGACAAAATTCCTGATACACGGTAAAGAGCCCGTACATCGAGATCAGTGTCGCGAACACCAAGGCATTCTCGCTCCCGGTGGCCCGGGGGGCCCCGAACACGAGAACCTGCACCAGGGCCACCCCCATCGCGACGACCAGGGCCGCCCGGAACCCGATTCTCAGGGGGCGCCGGAAATTTTTGTCCCGCGCCCAACCCACCAGCCAAGGTAAAAGCAGCATCAATAAACCGGTACGAAAGGGATCCAGGTCTATTGCCCCCCTCCCCAACGAATCCGTCAACGCCCACCAGCCGAGATAGGCAAGCCACGTGCTCCAGATAAGCAGTACCGGGGCAGACCAGTCAGCCCGCCCACGAAACAGCGCATAAACCAACAGGACCAAGAAGAAGGCATCCTGATACGCCTTTTCTCCGATATTGGTCAGGAATAGCAAAGACGGTACTGCCACGATGTACCAAAACGAAACGCCGGCCAGTAATTGACTGCCCTTTCCCGATTTAAACGCAGCAGCCAAATTCACGCTTTTGCTCTCCTGTCATCAACTTCTAAACCTTCGGCCACGAGTCCGAGATACAGATCCAGCGTCTCGTCCTGCATCCGTCGCAGGGTATAAGGAACGCACTCGCGGCTGGTGTCGGGCGCGCCTTCCTCATTCCAGGTCGACAAAACCCTGGTCACCCCGGCGACATCACCCCACGGAATCCGTCCAGCCGGAAAAACCACTGCCAACTGCTCCCCCACCCCGCCGTGGTCGTACCCGAGGACGGGACGCCCGAGTGCCAAGGCTTCGGTGACAGTGCGGCCAAAGGACTCGGGCTTTTGAGTGAGCGACAGCACCACGTCGCTAATGGCCATGATTTCACGCAGGTCGCTGCGCGGGCCGAGCCAGGTGATGTCATTGGCCAGACCCTTTTCCTCGATTGCCGCCTGGACGCGGTGCCAGTAGTCCTGCCGGCGCGGATGCACGCCGCCGACCAGCAGGGCGTGGACCGGCACGCCGCGGACCTTGAGCCCGGCGACGATCTCGATCAGGTCCATCTGCCCCTTGATCTGGGTGATGCGTCCCGGCAGTGTCAGCAGCCAACGATCCGTGGCCTGCGGATTTTCCGTGAAAAACCGCTCCACCCACGCCGGATCAGGACGAAAGCCGGGGTAATAGTGTGCGGGGTCGATGCCACGGTAGATGCGCACGATGCGCTTGGGGTCGACCTTCGGGTAGTTCGTGCGGATGTACTCGACGATGCTGTCGGACACGGCGATCACCCGCTCGCCCTTGGTCATCACGGCGCTGTACCAGCTGGGCGAATAGGCACCGTGGACGGTGGTGACGAGATGCGGGCGGGACGCGCGGGGCATTCCCTTCCAGGCGAGGTAACCGATCCACGCGGGCAGGCGCGAGCGCAGGTGCAGGATGTCGACCTGCTCGGCGCGCAGCAGGCGACGCACGATCGGGATATAGCGTAGCGTGGTCAGCGCCTTGCGCCCGATGGGCAGGCTGACGTGCTCGGCGCCCAGCGCCTCGAGCTCCTCGACCAGCCGACCGCCCTCGGAGATCACGATGGCGCGGTGGCCGGCGCGCACCAGGGCCTCGGCAATCTCGAGCGTGCCGCGCTCGACACCGCCGCCGTCGAGGGCGGGCAGCATCTGCACCACGATCAGGCGACGCGCCACACGCTCGGCTCCCTGCTCGTCTTCTCTCACCCTGTCCTCCCAATGCTCCCGACGGTCTGCCGGAGACGCTATCATGCCCGCATGCCGACGCATCCCGACATCGTCAACGAAATCTGGGCCGTGACCACCGGCGAGGCCGGCATGGCCAACCAGGCCCGCGGGCTGGCCGAGGCCGTCGCCGAACGCACCGGCTGGCCGGTGGTGCAGAAGACCATCGGGATGCCACGCCCGTGGCGCTGGCTGCCGATGCACTGGGTGCCGCGACCGCTGGAAAAGCTCAGCCCCGACTCGGACCCTGTCGTCCCGCCCTGGCCTCGCGTGCTCATCACCTGCGGACGGCGCAGCGCGGCGGCCTCGATCGCCATCCGCAAGGCCAGTGGCGGGCGCTGCTTCAGGGTCCATGTGCAGGACCCGCTGATCCCGCCGCGCCACTTCGATCTCGTCGTGCCACCACGCCACGACGGCCTGACGGGACAAAATGTCCTGCCGACGCGGGGGGCGATCCATCACGTCACCCCGGCAAAGCTCGACCAGGCCGCTGACCAATTTCGCGCCCAGTTCGAAGCGCTGCCAACCCCGTGGGTCGGGGTGTTGCTGGGTGGCTCGAACCGCACGATGACACTCACGCCGGAAAAGACCAGGCAGATTGGCGAACAGCTTGCCAGTGCGGCTCGCAAAAGCGGCGGCTCGCTTTTAATCACGCCGTCACGACGGACCGGCGAGGCCAACACTCACGTCCTGGCGGAGGCCATCCGGGAGGTGCCGCACCAACTCTGGCGAGGCGAAGGGCCGAACCCCTACTTCGGCATTCTGGCGCTGGCCGATTATCTGGTGGTCAGCGGTGATTCTGCCTCGATGGTCTCCGAGGCCGCTTCCACCGGTCGTCCGCTGTACGTGATCGATTTCGGCCGCTACTCGAAACGCCTGGCGCGCTTCCATCGCGAGTTGCGCGAGGAAGGCGTGACACGTTCCTTCGGCGGCTCGCTCGAGCAATGGGAATACGAGCCGGTCAACGACACACGCCAGGTGGCCGCGGTCATCTGCGAACGGGTCACGGGCGAGCACTAACGCCCACCGCGACGAGCCCCGTCAATCGACCAGCTTGTAAACCGCGCTGCAGTAGATGCAACGTGCCTCATCGCCCTTGTGCTCGAGGTGGATGTATACCCGCGGATGCGAGTTCCACAAGGCGTCCTCCTCGGGAGGGCAGTAGATCGGCAGGTCCGCCTGGGTCACCTCGACGAGCCGATCAGCGTTGGGGGTCTCGAAATCCTCGGGGTGCGACGCGGTATTCGGATTCATGCTTTCGCCTCCACGTAGTCCAGCCAGTTGTCCGCCAGCGGCGGGTAGCGGCCCTCGATCAGATCGAAGTAGGTGCTCTGCAGCCGCTCGGTGATCGGGCCGCGAACACCGCTGCCGATCGGCCGGTCGTCGACCTCCCGGATCGGCGTGACCTCGGCAGCCGTACCGGTGAAAAAGGCTTCGTCGGCGATATAGACCTCGTCGCGGGTGATGCGCTTTTCCACCACCGGGATGCCGAACTGGTTCGCGAGCGCGATGATTGTCCGGCGGGTGATGCCGTCGAGCGCGGCAGTCAGGTCCGGCGTGAAGAGCATGCCGTCGCGCACGATGAAGATGTTCTCGCCCGAGCCCTCGGCGACGAATCCCTGGGTGTCGAGCAGCATCGCCTCGTCGTAGCCGGCGTGGGTGGCCTCGCGAAGCGCCAGCATGGAGTTCATGTAGGCGCCGTTGGCCTTGGCCTTGCACATGGTGACGTTGACGTGGTGGCGCGAGTAGCTCGAGGTGCGGATGCGGATGCCCTTCTCGATGTTCTCCGCGCCCAGGTACGCGCCCCAGTGCCAGGCGGCGACCATGACGTGCACCTTGAGATTGTCGGCTCGCAGGCCCATGCCCTCGGAGCCGTAGAACGCCATCGGGCGAATGTAGGCACTCTCGAGGTGGTTCTCGCGCACG
>JAWLFM010000109.1:4224-8819 GCA_041685565.1 Thioalkalivibrio sp. | reverse complement strand
CGGCAACCTGCACCAGGCCAAGGAGGCGGGGGTCCTGTCCGCCATCGAATCCGAGACCCTCGATGAGCGCGTACCCGAGAACTTTCGCGACGTGGACGGCCAGTGGTACGGACTGTCGTTGCGCGCCCGGCCGATCATGTATAACAAGGAGCAGGTCGATCCCTCCGAGTTGTCCACCTATGAGGCCCTGACCGACGCCAAATGGCGGGGCCGCATCTGCATCCGCTCTTCCTCGAACGTGTACAACCAGTCCCTGGTCGCGGCGATGATCGCCAGCGAGGGTCCGGAGGCGGCGAGCCAGTGGGCGGAAGGTCTGGTGGCCAACCTGGCGCGGCCGCCTCAGGGTGGGGATCGTGACCAGATCCGTGCTGCCGCGGCGGGAGTGTGTGACATCGCCATCGCAAACACCTACTACCTGGGGGCCATGCTCGTCGGTGATGACGAGGCCCAGCGCGAGGCCGCCGAACAGATCGGTGTGTTCTTCCCCAACCAGGACGGTCGTGGCGCCCATGTGAACATCAGCGGTGCCGCCGTGACGGCCCATGCGCCGAATCGTGAAAACGCCATCCAGCTGATCGAATACCTGACCAGCGAGGAGGCCCAGCGGTGGTATGCCGAGGCCAACCAGGAATACCCGGTACGTCCGGACGTACCCGCCAGCGAGGTGCTGCAGGGCTTTGGCGACTTCAAGATGGACAGCCTGAACCTGTCGCTGCTGGGTGAGTACAACGCTGAAGCCGTCCGCATCATGGACCGTGCCGGCTGGCCTTGAGGCCGGATCCCCGATCCCGGGAGGAGGCAGGCGCGCAGCCGGACTCCTCCCGACCCGGCCCGGGACCGGGATGTCATTCGTAATAAGAACGTTTACTATTCGCGGCCATGAGCACCCCTCCCTCCACCCAGCCGCGAACCACACGATCCAGCCGGCGCCGTCCGGTCACGCGTCCGAATCTCTGGCAGGCGACCTCGGTCACCGTGGCCCTGGTGCTCGCCCTGCCGGTGCTGGTGGTCTTTGCGCACGTCTTCCTGCCGACGGGCGATGTCTGGCAGCATCTGCGCGAGACCATGCTCGGGGAGTACGTCACCAATTCCCTGGCATTACTGTTTGGCGTCGGGATCGGCGTGCTGGTGATCGGCGTGCCGGTGGCATGGCTGGTCAGTGTCTGCGAATTTCCGGGCCGCCGGATCTTCCAGTGGGCCCTGATGCTGCCGCTGGCGATGCCCGCCTACATCATCGCCTACACCTACACCGGCATGTTCGACTTCACCGGACCGGTGCAGGTGCTGTTCCGCGACCTGACCGGACTCGGCTATGGCCAGTACTGGTTCCCGGAGATCCGTTCGCTCACCGGCGCGATGCTGATGCTGACCCTGGTCCTCTATCCCTACGTGTACCTCCTCACACGTGCCGCCTTCCTGGAACAGTCCGTCTGCGTACTCGAGGTCTCGCGGACCCTGGGCAGCGGTCCCTACGCAGGCTTCTTCCACGTGGCCCTGCCGCTGGCCCGCCCCGCGGTGATCGCGGGGCTCACGCTGGCGCTGATGGAGGTGCTGGCCGATTACGGCACCGTGGCCTATTTCGGCATCGCGACCTTCACCACCGGCATCTTCCGCACCTGGTACGGCCTGGCCGATCCCGCTGCGGCGGCCCAGTTGGCGGCCGTGCTGCTGAGCTTCGTCTTCGTGCTGATCCTGCTGGAACGCTGGTCGCGTATGCGTGCACGCTTCCATCACACCAGCTCACGCTATTCGAACCTGCCGCGATACCAGCTCCGCGGCTGGAAGGCGGCGGCGGCCGTGACCGTCTGCCTGCTGCCGATCCTGTTCGGCTTCCTGATCCCGGCCGTGCAGCTGGCGTTCTGGGCCGTGCAAACCGTTGACCACTGGGTCAACCCGACCTTCGCCCAGCTCGTCTTCAACACCTTTTACCTTGCTGCACTGGCCGCGGTCATCGCGGTGGCGCTCGCGCTCGTTCTGGCCTACGCGCGACGCATGCAGGGCGGCTTCATCACCGGGCTGGCGGTCCGTGTCGCGGGCATGGGCTACGCCGTGCCGGGGACCGTGATCGCGATCGGGGTCATGCTGCCGTTCGCCTGGTTCGACAACACCCTGGATGCCTTCATGCGCGACCGGTTCGGGATCTCCACCGGGCTGCTGCTATCGGGAACCCTGGCGGCGCTGCTGTTCGCCTACGCGGTGCGCTTCCTCGCGGTATCGCTGCAGACGGTGGAAGCCGGGCTGGGCAAGATCAAGCCGAGCATGGATGATGCCGCGCGCTCCCTGGGCATGCGCCCGCTGGGCACCCTGACCCGGGTCCACCTGCCGATCATGCGCGGCACACTGCTGACGGCGCTGCTGCTGGTCTTTGTGGACGTGCTCAAGGAACTGCCCGCCACCCTGATCCTGCGCCCCTTCGATTTCAACACCCTGGCCGTGCGCGCCTATGAACTGGCCGGGGATGAGCGTCTCGCCGAATCCTCCAGCGCGGCGCTCGCCATCGTGCTGGTCGGGCTGCTTCCGGTGATCCTTCTCAGCGTGACGATTGAGCGGTCCCGGCCGGGCCAGCAGCAGCGGGCGCAGCAGCGCGGCGAACCCCGGCAAGGTGAGCCGCTGGCCGTACCGGCCGGCGCGCAGACCGCATGACGACCCGGGCAATGGCACCCATTCACGCCGCAGAGGTGGTCCTGGACGACGTCGATGTCGGCTACTCGGGTCAGCGCGTGGTGCACGCGGTCTCGCTGGAGCTTCCGCGGGGCCAGATCGGCTGCCTCCTGGGGCCGTCCGGCTGCGGCAAGACCACGCTGCTGCGGGCGATCGCCGGCTTCGAGGGGGTCATGCGGGGCGAGATCCGCCTCAATGACCAGACGGTCAGCCGGCCCGGCTACACCCTGGCGCCAGAGAAGCGCAACGTGGGCATGGTCTTCCAGGATTTCGCGCTCTTTCCCCACCTGGACGTGGCTCGCAACATCGCCTTCGGGATCCGCCGCTGGAAGCGTGGCGATCGCGACCGGCGCGTGAAGGAGCTGCTGCGCCTGATCGGACTCTCCGGGTATGAACGCGCCTACCCGCATGCGCTGTCCGGTGGTCAGCAGCAGCGCATCGCGCTGGCCCGGGCACTGGCACCGAAGCCCCAGTTGCTGCTGCTGGATGAGCCCTTTTCCAGCATGGACGTGGAGCTTCGTACCGACCTGGCCCGCGAGGTCCGCGCGATCCTCCGGGCCGAGAACACGACCGGCATACTGGTCACGCATGACCAGAACGAGGCCTTCGCCTTTGCCGACCGCATCGCCGTCCTGAACAATGGCCGGTTGTGCCAATGGGATACGGCATACCATCTGTACCACAAACCCGCGGACCGGTTCGTGGCCGACTTCGTGGGCGAGGGGACGATCATCCCCGGGCGCGTCTGCGAGGACGACTGCGTCGAATGCGCGCTGGGCAAGATCCGCGGCCCGCTCTCCAGCCGATTCGTCCCCGGAACCCCGGTTGACGTACTGGTGCGGCCGGACGATGTGGAACTGGACCTCGCCAGTGGCGAAATTCCGGCCGAGGTCACCGCCAAGACCTTTCGTGGCGCCGATTTCCTGTATGCGCTCAGACTGCAGGACGACACCGAGATCCTCTGCGTGGCCCCGAGTCACGACAATTTTGTGGTCTCCGATCACGTGCGCCTGCGCCTGAACTTCTCCCACCTGGTGGTCTTCCCCAGGGGCGACACCGGCGCCGCACGGCCCTGAGCCGGTCATGCAGACCCTGAATTCCGGCGCCCCGCGTATCGTCGGATGGCGCGAGTGGCTCGCGCTGCCCGAACTGGGAATCAAACGCCTCCAATGCAAGATTGACACCGGCGCGCGCAACTCGGCGCTGCATGCCCTGGATCTTGAGACATTCAGCCGATCCGGGCGCCCGCACGTGCGTTTCCGTCTCTATCCCATGCACGGTAACAAAGACACCTCCATCCCCTGCTCCGCCGAGATATGCGACCAGCGTCACATCCGCAGTTCCAATGGTCAACGGGAACGCCGCTATGTGATCGTGACCCCGATGATCCTCGGACAGGTACAGCAGGAGATCGAGATCACGCTGGCGGATCGCGGCCCCATGCGTTTCGGCATGCTGCTCGGACGACAGTCGCTGATCGACGGCGGCTGGCTGGTCAACCCCGCGCTTGCCTTCGTCAATGGCCGCCCCGCCATGGCCTCCGGACAGGACGGCTGAGCAGCATTCGCCGCCGGGATCCCGTCCGTGGGCTCGCCATTCCCACGGTATTGGCGGCATCGAGACGATCTACACGACACGCGGACACGGGCATGATCCGCACCTGGAAGGAACAGGTCCGTGGCTGGGCGACCCGCATCCGTGACAAGGACCGGCCTGAACCAGACCGAGCGAACCCTCAGCGCGGTTCGGCGGTCAGGATATACTAGTGTCCTGTCACACGCCGCGACGGTCCCTGGCGACCCTGCACAAATGGCGAGGGGGCAACGCGCCGGCCGCGGCCCTCGTGGCCTTTCCACTCAGGACGATGGGGACCCATGGCACGTCTCGACCAACATCGGCAGAAACGGCGGACGTCAGGAAGCTGGTCTGCCCGC
>JAWLFM010000109.1:0-4124 GCA_041685565.1 Thioalkalivibrio sp. | reverse complement strand
CGGCCCTCGTGGCCTTTCCACTCAGGACGATGGGGACCCATGGCACGTCTCGACCAACATCGGCAGAAACGGCGGACGTCAGGAAGCTGGTCTGCCCGCCTGCTCTCGACGGTGATGCTCGCGCTGCCCCTGGCCTTGTCCGGCAACGAGGCGCCCCGGCTGCAGATCGAAGGCGGCACGCCTGAACAACAGCAGAACATCCGGGCCTTCGTGCCCATGACAAGGTTCGCCTGCGAACTACCCGCCTTCCGGGAGCGCACCGTGCTGCAAGGCACCCTGGATCGCGCACGGCAAGCGCTGCGTGCGCTGGGGCATTACCAGCCGGAGATCGAGGTCGAGATCGCGCGTACGGAGTCCTGCTGGAATCTCGTCGTCACCGCGGATCCAGGACCGGTCGCCCGTATCGCCGAGGTCGATGTCCGGGTGGCCGGCGAAGGTGCCGACGATCCCGTCTTCGTCGCGGTGATCTCCGACCCGGGGATCGCCGTGGGCGATCCCCTTCGCCACGATCGGTTCGATGGCTTGCGCTCACGCCTGATGCGCATCGCGACCGACCGCGGCTACTTCGATGCCGAGTTCACCCTGAGCCGGCTGCTGGTCGATCCGGAAGCCAACGAGGCCCGCATCAGCCTCCATATGGACAGCGGCCGCCGCTATCGCCTCGGGGCGGTGACCCTGGAGCAGGACATCCTGAACGAGGACTTCGTCGCACGGCTGATCCCCTTCGAGCCGGGTGACCCCTACACCTCCGGACAGATCATCCGGCTGCAGCGCAACCTGCGCGACAGCGGCTACTTCGAGGCGGTTCGGGTGCGCCCTGGCGTCGATGACGCCGTGGATGGCGAGGTGCCGATCCTCGCCGAGGTCGAGGCACGCAAGCGCACCGCCTACGAGGCGCGACTCGGTTTCTCCACCGACATCGGACCGCGACTCGGCCTGGTCCTGGACCGCCGCTACGCCAACGGTCGCGGGCACCGGTACAACGCGGAACTCGAACTCTCCGACAAGCGCTCGGGCATCGGCTTCAACTACGACATTCCCCTCGCCGATCCCCTGAGCGACACCCTCAGCCTGTTCACGTCCTTTCGCACCGAGGACACCGGGACCAGTAAATCCGACCGCTTCCAGATCGGTGCCAGCCGGATCCAGCGACATCCCTCGGGGTGGCAGACCACCCAGGGCCTTCGCTACGAGTACGAGGACTTCACGGTCGGCGAGGTGAGCGACATTTCGCGACTGCTGATTCCGTCCTATCGGATCAACCGCACCGAGTCCGATGATCTCCTCTACCCACGCAACGGCTACCGCCTCGAACTGCTGGGCCAGGGCGCCTCGGAGGGTCTGGGCTCCAGCGTCACCTTCCTGCAGACACATGCCAACGGGAAGTACATCACTGGCCTCGGGGCGGGGCGGTTGATCCTGCGCGGCGAGGCCGGGTTTACCGGCAACGCCAGCGTGGAGGAACTGCCCAGTTCGCTGCGCTTCTTCGCCGGTGGCGACAGCAGCGTCCGTGGCTTCGGGTTCCAGCAATTGGGGCCACTCGATGACGACGGCAACATCATCGGCGGCAGGCATCTGCTGGTGGGGAGCATCGAATACGACCACCCGATCGGACAGGGGGACTGGGGTGCCGCGGTCTTTCTCGATGCCGGCAACGCCTTCAACGACTTCGACGACTACGAGCTGAAGGAGGGCGTTGGCTTCGGCGTCCGCTGGCGTTCACCGGTCGGACCGATCCGTCTCGATCTCGCACACGCACCCGATTCCAAGGACAACTTCCGGATCCACTTCACCATGGGGCCAGACCTTTGAGACGCCTGGTGCGCCTCCTTCTGGGAGCCCTGAGCTGGATCCTGATCCTGATCCTGCTGGCGTTGGCCGGCGTTGTCGCACTGGTGGTCACCGAGGACGGCACCCGTTGGCTGATTGCCCAGGCGGAGCGGCACGCCCCGGTGGCACTCGAGGTCCGCCAGGTGGACGGGACCCTGTTCCGGGGGCTCTCGCTGACGGATGTGCGGTTGGCCATCGGCGAAACCCGCCTGCAGGTGGACGAGTTTCAGATTCACGTCGACGCCGCAGCCCTGCCCAGCGGCACGCTGCGAATTCACAACCTGGCCCTTGCGGGCGTGACGGTGGACCTGCCCGAACCCGATGGGAAGCCATCGGAGCCCGCGGCCCCGCTGGAACTCCCAGAGGCGATCGAGCTTCCGCTTCGGGTGGCGCTCGAGCGTTTCCGCCTCACCGGCCTGCATCTGCGCCAGGCCGGTGCCACGCTGTTCCGACTGGATCACATCGCCCTGCGGCTGGAGGCCGGCCCCGAGGTCCTGCGCGTGGCTGACCTGGAACTCGCGCTGCCCGAGGCGGAGGCATGGCTGAATGCCGAACTGCAGCCGGCCGGAGCCTATCCGCTGCAACTGGACGGACGCTGGCAATTCGCCCTGCCGGAGGACATGGCACAGGGGCTGGACGCAACCCACGCCGAGGGCGAACTGACGCTGGAAGGGGCACTCCGCGGAGCGCTCCGGCTTCGGCATCGGCTGCAGGCCGGAGTGGAGATGGAAACCCGACTGGTCGCGGAAGACCTGTTCGACAGCCCGCAGTTCAGCCTGGAGAATCGTTGGGGGGCCTTCGGCTACCGGCTCGACCCCGAGAGCGTGGCTACGATCGGTAGCGGGGAACTGGATCTGCAGGGCACGCTGGAAGCCTGGAACGCACGGCTGACGACGACCGCGCAGATGGCCGACCTCCCCGACGCCAGACTGGCGGCGGAACTCAGCGGATCCCTGAACCATGCCGAGATCATTGCACTCGGTCTGGACAGCACAGCGGGCAGGGTCGATGTCCAGGGGCGGGTGGACTACGGTGCCGGGATCGGCTGGGACCTGAGCCTCTCCGGCCGGGATCTCGATCCGGGGCCGTTTCTGCCCGACCTGGCCGGAAGGCTGGCGCTGGATCTGGACAGCCGGGGCGTGCTGCCATCCGAGGGGGAGCTGCGTGCCGAGTTGGACCTGCGCGAACTGCACGGGGAACTGCGCGGTCAGCCCGTAGACGGTGTCGCCTCCGTGGCGATCACCGGCAACCGGATCGAGGTCGGCCGGCTCGACCTGAGCATGGGCGCCAACCGGCTCAACGCCAGCGGCAGCATCGATGACACGCTGGCCATGGAGCTGTCCCTGGATGCGCCGGAGCTGGATCGCATCCTGCCCGCTCTTGCCGGAAGGATCCGCCTGGACGCGAATCTCAGCGGCACGGTGGAGCGCCCGAGGATCAGCGCACGAGGCGAGGGATCCGGGCTGCGCTATGAGGATCTCGGACTGGATGATCTCGACCTCGAACTGGAGGCCGGCCTTGATCCCGAAGCCCCAGCCCAGCTGGCGCTCCGGCTGTCGGGCATCCAGGCAGGCCCGGAGCGCATCGACGAAGTCCGCGTCGGCGCAGAGGGGAAGGCCTCTGCGCACCGGCTCACCCTGGCCATGGATGCCGGCGACCTGGGCCGCATGCGCCTGGGTGCATCCGGGGGCTATGAACCCGACCAGACCCGCTGGAGTGGGACACTGGAACGCCTCGATCTGCAACAGCCGATGGCCGGTGACTGGGCCCTGCGCCGACCGGTGGCCATCCGCGCCAGCCCGGACCGGGCCAGCCTCGGCGATCTCTGTATGGGCCGGGAAGGGGCCAGCATCTGCCTCAGTGGCGACTGGGATCAGGCCGAGGGCGGTCAGGCCCAGGGTTCCCTCGACGCGCTGGACCTCGCGTGGCTCGCGCCGCTCCTGCCCCCGGGAACCGTGATCGACGGCGAATTGAACGCGCGGCTCGGGGCCTCCGTCGATCCGCAGGGGCGCCTGCGCGCGGAATTCAGCCTCCCGCCCGCTGCCGGCCAGATCCTGTTCGAACTCGCCGACGGGACCCCGCAGACCATCCCCTGGCGTGACCTGCGGCTGACGGTCCAGATCGATGACCGTTCCCTGCAGGCCGACGCCGGCCTGTCCTTCCTCGACGAGGGCGAGGCACGGGCCTCGGTCCGTCTGCGCCCCGAGGGCGACAGCTACCGTGTCGACGGCGAGGTACGTGCCGGCCTGGAAGGCCTCGAATGGGTCAGCGCGTTCTCACCGGAGATCCAGGAC
>JAWLFM010000108.1:0-8918 GCA_041685565.1 Thioalkalivibrio sp. | reverse complement strand
ATGCGCCGCTGGATGACCTCGTGCACCGCCTCGCCGGTCACCGCTCCGATACGATCGTTGTGCGTGGCCAGGAAGTCGAGCGGCAGGTCATAGAACCCCATCATGCCCAGGTTCCGGACGATATCGCTGTTCGACGCCAGGCGCAGCGGAAACCCGCCGGTGATGTTGGCCTGGGACGCCTCCAGTTCATCCGGATCCACGCCTTCACGGTGCAGGCGCTCCAGTTCCTCGCGCAGCACCTGCAGGGCCTCGTCGATCTGATCGGTGCCGGTCTGCATGCCGATCAGAAATGGACCCTCCACCGCCATCGGCCGCACCGAGCTGTAGACCGAGTAGGCCAGGCCACGCGCCGTGCGCACCTCGCGGAAGAGGCGGGAGGTAAAGCCACCGCCGCCCAGCGCGTGGTTGCCGACCGTCAGTGCATAGTAGTCGGCGTCATCGCGGCGCAGCACCGGGGCGCCCATGAAGATATGCGCCTGCTCCGAGGGAAAGGCGATCCGTTCCGTCACCGGACCCTCGAGCTCCGGCACGGGCGGCAGTGCCGGCGCCCGCTCCCCCTGGGGGAGGGACCGGGCGATCCGCTCCGCCAATGCCTCGGCCTCCCCACGCGAGATCGCCCCGGTCAGGGACAGCACGGCATTGCCGGCCGTGTAGTACTGACGGAAGAAGGCGTCCACCTCCGCACGGGTCAGCGTCGGGATGGTGTCCTCGCTGCCGCTGGGGGGATTGCCGTAGGGGTGCTCGCCATACATCAGCTGGTAGAAGCGGCGGCTGGCCAACGATCCGGGCTCCTGGCGCTCCCGTTGCAGGGCCTGCAGCATCTGCCGGCGCTCGCGGGCCAGGTCGTCCTCCGGAAAGGCCGGGGCCGCCAGAATCTCCGTCAACACATCGATGGCCTCGGCCAGCCAGTCGGCCTCGGTCAGGCTGCGCAGGGTCACGATGCCCATGTCGCGGGCGGAGGTCGTGTCAAACTGGGCGCCGACCGCCTCGAAGCGCTCGGCCACGGCATCCGCGTCCATGTCTGCGGTGCCGTGGGCCAGGGCATTGCTGGTCAGGCGGGCGAGTCCGTTGCGGTCGCCGTCGCGGGCGGCTCCCGCGTCGAAGGTGAGCCGGATGTCCAGCATCGGCAGGGTCGGTGCCGGGGCGAACAGCACACGCATGCCCTGTTCGGTCTCCCAACGCTCGATGTCCACCGCCTGCGCTGCCGGTGTGAGACCGATGGCGGCGATGACCAGCAGCAGCATGAACCAGAAGCGCGTGGACGAGCCCGCGAGTCCCCTGTGGATGGCGGTGTGGAGGGCCTTCATGCGCCACCCCCGATCGGCAGCGGATCCAGGATGCCCACCGTGCGCCGCTCGGGCACCAGGTACTCTCCGACGACCCGCTGCACGTCCTGCGCGGTGACTGCACGGATCCGGTCCACATACTCGTCCGCGACCTCCCAACCCAGACCCACGGTCTGCAGCATGCCCAGTTCGAAGGCCTGGGAGCGGATGGAATCGCGGCGGAAGATCTCCTGGGCGATCACCCGGGCCTGCACCCGCTGCAACTCGCTCGCATCGATCGGTTCGTCCCGCAGTCGCTCGATCTCCTCCAGCAACGCCTGCTCCAGGGTCTCCATGTCGGTGTCCCCGGTCGGCACCGCGGCCACCGTGAACAGCGAATCCAGGCGACTGAAGGGGCTGTACCGTGCATAGGTGCTGTTCGCCAGTTCACGGTCCCGCACCAGCCCGCGCGCGAAACGCGAAGCCTCGCCGGAATCGAGCATGCCTGCGGCAACGATCAGCGCGTAGGCATCGCCGGGGTCGTCGAGGGTGATCAGCACTGGCGTCTTCCAGCCCATGATCAGGTAGGGCAACTCGGCCGGGACCCGGAGGGTGCTGCGGCGCTCGCCGCGCTGCGGTGTTTCCACGCGCGGCTTGCGCACCGGCAGCTCACGTGCCGGGATGTCCCCGTAGTGCCGCTCCGCGGCGGCGATCACCGCCTCGGGATCGACATCGCCCACAACCACCACCACCGCATTGTTCGGCGCGTACCAGGCCTCGTACCAGGCGCGCAGGTCCTCGACCGTGTAGGCGTCGATATCGGTCATCCAACCGATGATCGGATGGCCGTAGGGCTGGTTGAAGAAGGCGGTCGCGTAGAACTGCTCCTGCACCAGCGAGTTGGGCTGGTCCTCGGTGCGCAGCCGCCGTTCCTCCACCACCACGCGCCGCTCCGGCAGAAACTCCTCCTCGGAGAGCTTCAGCCCGTGCATGCGCTCGGCCTCCATCGCCATCACCGTTTCCCAGTGCTCGCTGCCGACCACCTGGAAATAGCCCGTGTAATCGCGCCCGGTGAAGGCGTTCTCCTGGCCACCGAGACGGGCGACGATGCGCGAGAACTCGCCGGGCGGGTACTGCTCGCTACCCTTGAACATCATGTGTTCGAGCATGTGCGAGACGCCGGTGATGCCGCTGTGCTCGTCCATGGACCCCACCCGGTACCAGACCTGGTTGGTCACCACCGGCGCCCGGGCATCCGGGAGCACCAGCACCGTGAGACCGTTTTCGAGGCGGTGTTCGACCACGTCCGCGGCCACGCTGGCCTGGAGCGCCGCCAGCATCAGCCAGCCGCACACCAGCCCAAGGAATAGGCGTCTCATCATCTTCAACCCTCGTGATAGCATTGCCGGACCTTATGCCTTGACCACGGCCAACATGTTCGGTTTCCGAAAAAAGGATACTCCCGCCGCCGAGACCCCGGAACGGGCCGGCCTGTTCCAGCGCCTGCGCAAGGGCCTGGCAAAGACCGGCAAGGTGCTCAGCACCGACATCGGCGAGCTCTTCCGGCGCAGGATCGACGACGAACTCTTCGAGGAACTCGAGGAGCGTCTGCTGCTGGCCGATGTCGGCGTGGATGCGACCCGACGCATCATGGACCAGATCACCCGCGCCGTGAAGCGTGGCGAACTGGACGACGCCGAGGCGTTGATGCAGGCCCTGGAACGGGCCATGACCGAGATCCTCGCGTCGGTCGAACGGCCCCTGCTGATCCAACCGGGTGCGGGCAAGCCCTTCTCGATCCTCGTGGTCGGCATCAATGGCGCCGGCAAGACCACCACCATCGGCAAGCTGACCCACCATCTGCGGGACGAGAACTACTCGGTCCTGCTCGCTGCCGGCGACACCTTCCGCGCCGCTGCGGTGGAACAACTGCAGACCTGGGGCCAACGCAATGGGGTGCCGGTGATCGCCCAGGGGACCGGCGCCGATTCCGCCTCGGTGGTCTTCGACGCCCTGCAGGCCGCGCAGTCCCGCCGCGTCGACGTGATGATCGCCGATACCGCCGGCCGCCTGCACACCCAGCACAACCTGATGGACGAGATCCGCAAGGTGAAACGGGTGATGGGCCGGCTCGATCCCGACGCACCCGACGAGGTCTTGCTGGTCATTGACGGCGGCACCGGCCAGAATGCGATCAACCAGGTCCGGCAGTTCCATGAGGCCCTGGGCGTGACCGGGCTGGTGGTCACCAAGCTCGATGGCACCGCCAAGGGTGGCGTGCTGTTCGCGCTGGCCGAGCAGATGGGCATTCCGGTTCGCTTCATCGGCGTCGGCGAAAAGGCCGAGGACCTGCAGCCCTTCGAGGCCAGGGCCTTCGTGCGCGCCCTGCTGAACCGCGACAACGACTGAGCCCCCCGCGAGGCCGCGCCCATGATCAGGCTGCAACGCGTGACCAAGCGGTTCGATGGCGGCTCGGAGGCCCTGAGCAACGTGAGCCTGCGCGTGGATGCCGGCGCGCTGGCCTTTCTGACCGGGCCTTCCGGTGCCGGAAAGAGCACCCTGCTACGCCTGATCGCCCGTCTGGAACGGCCGACCCGCGGCCGCATCATGGTCAACGGGCGGGACCTCGAGACCCTGCCCCGAGGCGAGGTGCCGCAGTTCCGACGCGGGATCGGCCTGGTGTTCCAGGACCATCGCCTGCTGTTCGACCGCCCGGTGCACGCCAACGTCGCCCTGCCGCTGGAGATCCTCGGCTACCGGCGCACCGAGGCGCGCAAGCGGGTGCGCGCCGCGCTCGACAAGGTCGGCCTGCTGCAGAAGGAAGGCGCCCAGCCGCAGACCCTGTCGGCCGGCGAGCAGCAGCGGGTGGGCATCGCCCGGGCCATCGTGCACCGCCCCGCGCTGCTGCTGGCGGACGAGCCCACCGGCAACCTGGACCCGCGGCTCTCGCGCGAGATCATGCAGCTGTTCCTGGACTTCAACCGCGTGGGCGTCACCGCCCTGATCGCCAGCCACAACCTGGAACTGATCTCGGGCCTGGGCAAGCCGATCCTGCACCTGGAGAACGGCAAACTCGAGGCCCGCCACGTCACCGAATCGCGGAGCACCGGATGAAGGAGGCGGGCGAGCGCGCCGGCTGCCTGGAGGCATGGCTGTACAACCATGCCGACGCCGCGCGCAGGAGCTTCCGGCGCCGGATGGACGCGCCGGGTCAGACCCTGATCATGATCGCGGTGCTCGGCTTCATCCTCGCCCTGCCGGCCTACCTGTGGCTGTTGCTGGAGAGTGCGCGGGCCCTGTCGGCGAACATCGACCATGAACCGCGCATCGCGCTCTATCTGGACGATGCCGACGCGGAGGCCCTCGCCGACGCCGCCGCGCGGATCGTGGCCCTGCCGGGCGTGGCCCAGGTCACGCCGATCGGTGCCGACGAGGCCCTGGACGAATACCGTGCCAGCCTGCCCGATCCGGCACTGCTGAACTGGCTGGAGGACAACCCGCTGCCGGCGATCATCGAGGTCGTGCCCCTGGAGAGGACCCCCGAGGCGATCGCGGCGCTGGAGGCGCGCCTGGCGGGCCTCCTGCCCGAGGCCACGCGCGTCAGCGACCATGAGTGGGTGCGGCAGCTCCAGGCCCTGCACGCGGCCGGCCAACGCGTCCTGCTGGTGGTGGCCGGCCTGCTCGCGCTCGGCGTCACCCTGATCCTCGCCGTGGCCGCGGCCTCGGAACTGCGGGAACGGCGCGAGGAGATTGCGATCTCACGCATCACCGGCGCCACCGACCGCTTCCTGCGCCGACCGTCCCTGTACGGAGGCCTCCTCCTCGGCCTGAGTGGCGGTGTCTTCAGCCTGCTGCTGCTCGGCGCCGGCGTGATGCTGACCCGTGCCCCGGTCGAGGCCGCGGCGTCGGTCTTTGGCCTGCCCCTGGTGTTCGCGGCCCCGGAGGCGCGCGTCGGCCTGATCCTGGTCGGCGCCGGCCTCGTGCTCGGCTGGATCGGCGCCCGGCTCGGCAGCGGCGCCGCCCTGCGCGACTGAGCGCTCAAGGCGCCGGCGGCGTCGAACCCCTCCGAGGCAGGCCCCAAACCCCACGCGATGCAAGGGGAACAACCCCTGTGTTTAGCACTCTAATTCGCAGACTGCTAATATCGACTCAATCTTCAAGGGGGACACCTTCATGAGCCAAGCATTGGTGCGAAAGCCCGTGGACATGCCCGTCCCGGTAGGCAATCTCGACCACTACATGGCGGCGGTCAGCCGTATCGAGGTCCTGGACACGGACGAGGAACAGCGTCTGGCGCGCGAATTGCGCGACCGGCAGGATCTCGATGCCGCGCGCCAGTTGATTCTGCACAACCTGCGCTTCGTGGTGCACATCGCCCGTGGCTACTCCGGCTATGGGCTGCCGCTGGGCGACCTGATCCAGGAGGGCAACGTCGGCCTGATGAAGGCCGTGCGCCGGTTCGACCCCGACCACGGGGTACGGCTGGTCTCCTTTGCCGTGCACTGGATCCGGGCCGAGATCCACGAGTTCATCCTGCGCAACTGGCGCATCGTCAAGGTTGCCACGACCAAGGCGCAGCGCAAGCTCTTCTTCAACCTGCGCCAGGCCAAGCGCAACCTCGGCTGGCTGAACCCGAACGAGGTCTCCGCGGTCGCGCGCGACCTGGGCGTATCGGAGAGCGACGTGCTGGAGATGGAGGGCCGCCTGGCCGGCCGCGACACCAGCTTCGATCCCGACCCCTCCGACGATGACGATCGCGGTTACCTGGTGCCATCGGAACAGCTGTCCGGTAGCGCCGAGAGCGACCCGGCGCAGATCGTGGAGGATGCCGACTGGGATCGCCATTACCAGGGGCAGTTGCAGCGTTCCCTGAGCACCCTGGACGACCGCACCCGGGACATCCTGGTGCGTCGCTACCTGATCGAACCCAAGGCCACCCTGCACGAACTGGCCCATGAATACGGCGTTTCCGCGGAACGGATCCGGCAAATCGAGAACCGCGCCTTCAAGGACCTGCGCGAGGTCCTGACCGCGTAAGAACCACGACCCACCCGGCCGCCGCCGCGCCAACCCAGGGGAAACAACGGATCCATGCCTGCAACCTGCCTTCCCGCCCGCTTCGCGGGCATCCTGCTGCTGGCCCTGGCCCTCCCCGTGTCCGCGGAGGACTCACCCGGCGCAGGGCCCGGAGCCTGCGTCTGCCCGGAACAGATAACGCTGGCCGCACCGGCCTGGGTGCGCCTGCCGCCCCCGAACCTGTCGGTGACGGCCGCCTACATGAACCTCAGCAACCATGGCGAGGACGATTTGACCGTGGTTCGGGCCGAGTCTCCGGCGGCGGGCACCGTCGAACTGCACGAACACCTGCAGGATGCCGCGGGCGTGATGCGCATGCGCCAGGTGGCGTCGTTTTCACTGCCCGCCGGCGGCCGCCTGGCCCTGGAACCCGGCGGGCTCCACCTGATGCTGATTGACCTGCAGCAGCCCCTGACCGAGGGCGAGGCCGTGCCGGTCACCCTTGAGCTTGCCGACGGCCGCACGCTGGAGGTGGCCGCCGAGGTGCGCCGCGCGCCGCCCGGCCGCGCCGACCAGGGACATCACCACGGTCACCAACACCCCTGACCATTCTGCAGTGCGGAAGCGCGCTCCCGCCTTCAGCACGCCCGGCCCTCGACCCGGCAAGCCAAGACGGCGGTAAGCCGCCGCAGTCCACAGGCACTTGCGCAAGAAGGCCTCGCGAATTGCTATGCTTCGGCCCATGCGCCGGATCTACCTGGACTACAACGCCAGCACACCCATCGCATCCCGGGTCGCCGAGGTGATGCGCCGGATGATGGGCGAGGCCTTCGGCAATCCCTCCAGCGCTCACTGGGCCGGACGGCCGGCGCGGGCCGCGGTGGAGACGGCGCGGTCGCAGGTCGCCACGCTGCTGGGCTGCAAACCCGCGGAGATCATCTTCACCAGCGGCGGCAGCGAATCCAACAACCTCGCCCTGAAGGGCCTGTTCTTCGCCAGGCGGCGCGAACACCCCCACATCGTCACCACGCAGGTCGAGCACCCCGCCATCGTGGAACCCTGCCGCTTTCTGGAGCGCCTGGGCGCGCGCGTCACCTGGCTCCCTGTAGACGGCAGCGGGCTTCTCGATCCTGAGGACCTCCGGCGCGCGCTGACCCGCGAGACCTTGCTGATCACCGTAATGCACGCCAACAACGAAGTCGGCAGCATCCAGCCGATTGCCGAGTGCGCGGCGATCGCGCGGGAGTACGGCGTGCCCTTCCATACGGATGCGGCGCAGTCGGTGGGCAAGATCCCCACCCGCGTGGACGATCTCGGTGTCGATCTGCTGAGCCTGGCGGGGCACAAGTTCCATGGACCCAAGGGCATCGGGGCGCTCTATGTACGCGGCGGCACGCCGCTGGAGCCCTTGATCCACGGCGCCCCGCACGAGGGCGGCCGGCGTGCCGGCACCGAGAGCGCCCTGCTGGCGGCAGCCCTCGGCGAGGCCTGCGCGCTGGCCAGCGATCTGGCGCCGATGCACGCGGTCAAGGCCCTGCGCGACCACTTCCGTTCCAGCCTTGCGGCAGCGCTTGGCGACCGGGTCGTGTTCCACGGGCATCCCGAACGGAACCTGCCGAACACCCTGAGCGCGTCGTTCCTCGGCGTGACCGGCGCAGAGGTCCTGGCGGGCCTGGAAGGAGTGGCGGCATCGACCGGCTCTGCCTGTCACTCGGGGCGCGTCGAACTGTCGCCGGTGTTGCGCGCGATGGGCGTGAGTCCGGAGACCGGGCAGGGCACGGTGCGCTTCAGCCTCGGTCGGGAAACCACGGCCGAAGAGATCGACACGGTCATGCAACTGATCGCCGGGGCACCCTGGCGGCGGCGACCGTCGGCGCTGCCCACGGCGCCATGAGTCGGGCAGACCCATGGACTCGAGGCCGCTGATGGACGCGCCGGAAGGCGAGCGCCCTGGAGAACTCTGGCCGTCGGCGGACTACGCACGCCAATTGAGGGCATTGCGTGCGGCGGTGGGCCGCACGGTCTATCTGGTCGAGCTCGCGGCCACACCGATCCATCTCGGCATCCGCCAGACCGGCCAGCCGCACGTACTCGTGGACGTGATCGAGTTCGCACGCCCGGATCCGGCCCGCGGTCTCGCGCCGCACATGATCGTTCTCGATGACGGCCGCGGCATCAACCTCGGCCAGCTGCTGCGCATCAGCCTGGACCGGCCGTTCGATCCTGCACCGGCACAGGTGCTCTACCAGGACGACGAACTGCGGCAGCAACTGCTGCTGCGGGAACGCAGGCTCTCCAGGGAGTTCATTGCCCAGCGCGCGAGACTGCTGCTGGGCCACATGCTGGGCCGTTCCGCGCCGCCGGGCATTGCCGGCCCGGAGCCCCCACGCGAGATTCCCTCAATCGGCGAAGAGGATCACCGAGAAGAAGCTGAGCCAGGAGACCACGATCAGCAGGATGATCAGGGTCAGGGGAAGATTTTCGAAGGTAAACCAGTCGCGCATCGCCAGCGATCCCGTCAGTAACTTTTGCCCGAAGGGTATGCCGAAGGCCGCCCCGACGCAAGGACAACCCGCGAGCTCATGGACCGCGGGAACTTGCTCCCGCCTTCGGGGATACCGGCTCCGCCCCAATGGC
>JAWLFM010000107.1:0-8940 GCA_041685565.1 Thioalkalivibrio sp. | reverse complement strand
GCCCGAGAGCAGGGCCCTGGCCAATGCCACCCGTTGCGCCTGCCCGCCGGACAGCCCGCGGTTGCCTTCGCCGATGGGCGTGTCGAGGCCCCTGGGCAGCGTCGGGTCGTCCACTGGCAGGCCGGCGGAGCGCAGTGCCGCGACCAGTTTCACGTCGCTGGTCAACGGGGGTGCGCCCAGCAGCACATTGTCGCGCAGGCTGCCGTGGAACAGGTGCGCCTGTTGCGCGATCCAGGCGAAGTGGCGGGCCGGCTCGGCCCGTGCCAGCGAGCCGGCGCTGGGGCGGATGAAGTCCGCGCACAACGCCAGGAGTGTCGATTTGCCACTGCCGCTCGGTCCGACGATGGCCACATCCTCGCCCGGATGCACGCAGAGGCTGAGGTCATCGAGTGCCGGGGGTCCATCCGGGTCATAGCGCAGGCTGACCCGGTCCAGGCGCAGCAGCGCCGGGTCCGGGTCGGCGGGCAGCGGTTGTGGCTCCTGCCAGAGGACGGGCGGTTCCCGAAGCAGCGGCTCCAGAGCCGCGGCCGCCGCGACGGCGCTGGCGCGGTCGTGGTAGCTCTGCGCGAACTGGCGCAGGGGCTGGAAGTACTCGGGCGCCAGCAGCAAGACGAACAGCCCCGAGAACAGGGTCAGCTGCCCGGCCGGCCCGAAATCCAGAAAACCGAGCAGGGCAAAGCCGACGTAGATGGCAACCAGCCCGATGGCCACGGCGCTGAAGAACTCCATCACCGCTGACGAGAGGAAGGCGACGCGAAGGACCCGCATGCTGAGCCGGCGGTAGCCGTCCGCGGCCTCGGCGACTTCCTGCCCTGCCGCGTCCAGTGCGAGGCTGCGCCGGATCAGGTCCAGGCCCCGGATGCGATCGAGAAAGTGGCCGGCCAATTGGTTCTGGCTGTCCTGCTGCGCCTCGTGGACCTGCTGGCTGCCCATGCCGATCAGGGCCATGAAGACGGGAATCAGTGGCGCGGAGAACAGCAGCAGGAGTCCCGCGACCCAATCCTGGGTGAATGCGGCGGCGAGCAATGCCACGGGTACCAGCAGCGCAAGACCGAGCGAGGGAAGATAACGCGCGTAGTAGCCGCCCAGGGCCTCGACCTGTTCCTGGTAGCGGCTGGCCCAGGCCCCGGAGTGGCCCCGGTGTGCAAGATGGATCGGCCCGATGCGGCCTGCGGTCGCGATCATCCGTTCCCGCAGGTCCTGCCGTACCTTGAACGCCAGCTGCTGGCCCGCCCACTCGCGCAGGGCCTGCAGCGCGTGACGGGTGAGGACCGCAATGAACGCGATGCCAAGCCAGGGCCAGAGCGACGCGGCAGCGGGTTCGAACAGGGCCTGATGCACGAGCCAGGCGATCAAGCCAGCCAGCGCGATCGTCGCCAGACCGGCACCGAGGCCGGCCGACCAGGCAAGGTGAAGCCAGTGCCGGTGGGGCCGCAGAAGGGTGCGGAGAAACACGTTCAGCGACCCGCCACCGCGGGCCGTTGCCCGCCGGTCTTCAAGGAAACCCGTGCGGTGCGGGACGGACCCTGCGGTCCATGCAGGAGGTCACGCCGCATGAACCGCGCCGTCATGGCGTGGGAAGCAGCCGGTTCCGCAGGTCCAGTCGATCCCGCGGCGGACTCCGCATGGACGAGGGCGGCGTGTGCCGGGCAATCAATGGTATCCGGAGTCGGCCCGCACCTTGCCTCGGAACACATAATAGGTCCAGGCGGTGTACATCAGCACGAAGGGCACGACGAAGAGCAGGCCGATCAGCAGGAACAGCTGGCTTTCGGGCGCCGAGGCCGCGTCCTGGAAGGTATAGTTGGGCGGTACCACGTAGGGCCACTTGCTGAACAGCAGGCCGGCGTAGAACAGCGCGAACAGGCCGATGGTGTAGATGAAGGGCGTGGCCTCGTAGCTGCGGTTCAGGGAGCGCCACAGACGTGCCGCGACCAGCACCGTGGCCAGGGGCAGCAGCCAGAGCCAGGTCAGGTTGTCGAACCAGCGGCTGCGCACGTAGTCATCCGTCAGCGGTGTCCACAGGCTGACGATCACGAAGAAGACCATCAGGGCCGCGAGCAGGCGGTAGGCCCAGGCGCGGGCCCATTGCTGCGTCTCGCCCTCGGTCTTCAGCATCAGCCAGGTGGCACCCAGCAGACCATAGCCCACGATCATGCCCAGCCCGGTCATTACCGTGAATGGCGTCAGCCAGTCCAGTGCCCCGCCGACGTACCGGAAGTTCTCGGTCTCGAAGCCCTGGATGAAGGTGCCGACCACCGCGCCCTGGGCGAAGGTGGCGACCAGGGAGCCGCCGAAGAAGGCCGCATTCCAGAGGCCACGCCGGCCCTTCGCGGCCTTGAAGCGGAACTCGAAGGCCACGCCGCGGAAGATCAGTCCGGCGAGCATCAGGAAGACGCCGATGTAGAGCGCGGGAAGGAAGACCGTGTAGACCAGGGGGAAGGCGGCCAGCAGGCCCGCCCCGCCGAGGACCAGCCAGGTCTCGTTGCCGTCCCAGACGGGCGCGACGGTGTTCATCAGGATGTCGCGGTCCTCCTCCGAACGGGCGAAGGGGAAGAGGATCCCGACGCCGAGATCGAACCCGTCGGTCAGCACGTACATCAGTACGCCGAAGCCGATGATCATGACCCAGATATAGGTGAAGTCGAACATCGCGCAATCTCCCTGCGAAGGCTAGGTGGAGGGCTCGTCCAGCGGCGTGTCGGCCGCCGACAGCGGACGTTTGGGCCGCCCCTGCGAATCCTGCTGTTCCTCCAGTTCCTCGGGGATGCCCTTGCGCACGATGCGGGTCAGGTAATAGAGCCCGGCCGTGAAGACCACTGCGTAGACCAGGACATAACCGCTCAGCGTGAACAGGGCCATGCCGCCGGTCAGGCTCGGTGTCAGGCCCTCGTGGACGGTGATCACCCCGTAGAGGACATAGGGTTGGCGGCCGACCTCGGTGACGAACCAGCCTGCCAGCACCGCGACGAAGGGAAGCGGGATCATCAGCGTCAGCACGCGCAGGAACACCCGGTTATCGAACAGCCGCCTGCGGTACAGCAGCCAGGCCCCGGCGAGCGCAACGCCGATCATCACCATCCCGATGGCCACCATGACCCGGAAGGACCAGAACACGATGCCCACCGGCGGGCGCTCCGCGGCTGGCCATTCCTTCAGCCCCAGCACCTCGCCGTCCCATTCATGGGTCAGGATCAGGCTCGCCAGCTTCGGGATGCCAATCTCGAAATGATTGGTTTCGTTGGCCTGGTCGGGGATGGCGAACAACAGCAGGGGGAGTCCCTCCCGCGTCTCCCAGGCGCCCTCCATCGCCGCGACCTTGGCCGGCTGGTGCTCCAGGGTATTCAGGCCGTGGTAGTCACCGATGATCAGCTGCGCCGGAGCGGCGATGGCCAGCATGATCAGGGTCATCTTCAGCGCGCGCTTGCTGGCGGTGACCGCATGGCCTCGCAGCAGGTACCAGGCCGAGATGCCTGCGACCACGAAGCCCCCGGTCAGCAGCGAGGCCACGGCCATGTGCACGAAGCGGTAGGGGAAGGAGGGATTGAAGATCGCCTCCAGCCAGCTGGTCACGTGCACCATGCCGTCGCGAAGTTCGAAACCGGCCGGCGTCTGCATCCAGGAATTGGCGGAAAGGATCCAGAACGAGGAGATGAAGGTTCCCACCGCGACCATGATCGCCGCGAACAGGTGTACGCCCGGCGGAACCTTGTTGCGCCCGAACAGCAGTACGCCGAGGAAGGCCGCCTCCAGGAAGAATGCGGTCACCACTTCATAGGCAAGGACCGGCCCCAGGAAATTGGCGCTGCGGTAGGAGAATTCGCTCCAGTTGGTGCCGAACTGGAAGGCCATGACCAGCCCCGAAACCACGCCCATCCCGAAGACGACGGCAAAGACCTTGATCCAGAATTGCGACAGCCGCGCCCAGTGCGGATCCTGGGTGCGGTAGGCGATGCCCTCCAGCAGGGCAATGTAGGTCGCCAGGCCAATGGTGAAGACCGGAAAGATCGCGTGGAACGAGACCACGAAGGCGAACTGGATTCGAGACAGGAGGAGTGGGTCGAATTCCATGGGAGATCCCCGCAGTGGGTGGAGCGTTCAGCAAGGAGTGTAGTCTGCCAGAGTTTCGTGCGTTTTATAATATTCCCATGTTCTTCCGCATGGGTGCCTTGGTCAGCGGGTGGGCCGCGATCCGAATGAATGCGATTGCAAACGATTCGCGTTACGAATATGATGAGGGTCATTGGTTCAGCGTGTCCGGGGATGACTCATGTACGTCTGTGTCTGCAAGGGTGTTCGGGAAGGGGATATTCGGAGCCTGGCCCGTACCGAGACCGGTCTGCGCATGCGGGATCTGCGCGAGAGGCTGGGTGTCTGCTCGGAGTGCGGCAAGTGCGGACGCCGTGCCCTCGGTATGCTTCGGGAAGGCGAAGGCGGTGTGACTGATCTCATGGACCGGGACCTGCAGACCTGCTAGCAGCACGGCCAACCCGCCGAAGCGGGGTGGGTACGTGCAGGAATGGCCAACCTGTTGCACACTTGCCGAACGCAGCGCCGGCATGTCTGGCGAGGCGAATGGGTGCTGAACCCTCCGCATGACCCGCCAGGCGCCATCCCGGGATGCCTTTCCTTGCAGGCGATCTTCATGCCTTGGCGTCTCGCCCGCGGCCCATCAACCGGACACAGAAAGGAGTTGAAGATGAAAGGCGATGCAGATGTCCTGCGCTACCTCAACCAGGCCCTGAAGAATGAGTTGACGGCGATCAACCAGTATTTCCTGCATGCGCGGATGTTTCGTGACTGGGGGCTGCAAAAGCTGGACGCCTATGAATACGGTGAATCCATCGATGAGATGAAGCACGCCGATTCCCTGATCAACCGGATCCTGTTCCTCGAGGGTCTGCCCAATCTGCAGGACCTCGGGACGCTGCGCGTCGGCGAGAACACGAAGGAGATCCTGGAATGTGACCTGGCGATGGAACAGGAGGCGATTCCGCTCTACCGGGAGGCGATTGCCCATTGTGAGAAGGTGCAGGACTACGTGACCCGTGATCTGCTCCAGGGCATTCTCAACAGCGAAGAGGAGCACGTCGACTGGCTGGAGACCAACCTGGCCCTGATCGAACGGGTGGGAATCCAGAACTACGAGCAAAGCCAGATGGGCAGTGCCGGCTGAGGCTCGGTGATCATGCCGCCAACCACCCTGCATGCCGATGACCGATATGTCCGCCTCCCGTCCCTTGCGGCGGTCGCGAGTGGTTCTCGGGGTGCTCGCGAGTCTCCTCCTGCACGGGGCCGCGGTGAGCGGTCTCGTGCTTTGGCAGACGAGCGAGCCGCAACTGCAGCTCGGGCGTGGCGGCATGCAGGCGACCTGGATCGAGCTGGGGGAACTCACGCTTCCGCCGCCTCCCCCGGAGGGCCTGCCCGCAGTCGAAGATAACGAGATTGCCGCGGCTGAACTGGAGTCCGAGCCCGAGCCCGAGCCCGAGCCCGAGCCCGAGCCCGAGCCAGAACCAGAGCCAGAACCAGAGCCAGAACCAGAGCCAGAGCCAGAGCCAGTGCCAGAGCCGGAGCCGGAGCCGGAGCCGGAGCCGGAGCCCGAACCAGAGCCAGAGCCAGAGCCAGAGCCAGAGCCGGAGCCGGAGCCGGAGCCGGAGCCGGAGCCGGAGCCGGAGCCAAGGCTCGAACCGAACGTTGAGCGGTCTACTACGCAGCCAGCGCCAGCCCTGGTGCCGGCAGAGACGTCGCCCGCAGGGCCGAACGTCGCCGATGAGTCGGTGCCGGCCGAGACCCCCGGGGAGACGGCCGAACCGTTCGAGGAACCGGGATTCGGCGCGGCCTATCTCAATAACCCGCCGCCCGAATATCCGCGAATATCGCAGCGTCGGCGCGAGGAGGGCACGGTGTTGCTGCGGGTCGCCGTTGCTGCCGACGGACGACCGATATCCTGGAGCGTGGAGCAGAGCAGTGGCCACGAACGTCTGGACGCGGCGGCGCTGGCTGCGGTCAAGGGCTGGCGCTTCTCGCCGGCGCGGCGGGGAACGCGGCCGGTTGCGGCATCCGTGATCGTGCCGATGGAATTCCGTCTGCGCTGAATCACCGAATCCGATCACGCCCCGAGGGGCCCATGACATGACCGAACCCAACATTCTCTACGTCTTTTATCACGGCGACATCGTGTTGATCGGCGTCTTCCTGATCCTGCTGGTGCTGTCCATTGTTACCTGGGCCATTGCGGCGACCAAGGGCCTCAGCCTGATGGAGACCCGTCGGGCCAACCGGCGCTTCCTGCGGACGTTCTGGGAAGCCGGCAGCGCATCGTCCCTGCGTGAAGCGGTCCTCAGCGGCCGCGGGCCGCTGGCGGAGATGGCACGGGAGGGCTGGCAGGCCATGGAAACCTATCCCGGGCGGCACGACACCAGTCCCAAGGGCGAGCAGCGCCTGGACGATCACATGATCCGCACCATCCGCCAGTCGCTGGACCGGCAGCAGTTGCGTCTCCAGGCCGGACAGACCTTCCTGGCCTCGGTCGGCAGTCTGGCCCCGTTCATTGGGCTGTTCGGGACGGTCTGGGGCATCCACAACGCCCTGATCGAGCTCTCGATCCTGCAGAGCGTGTCCATGGACCTGGTCGCCGGTCCGCTCGGAGAGGCGCTGGTCGCCACCGCCGCCGGCCTGGCCGCGGCGATTCCGGCGGTGGCCTTCTACAACGTCTTCAATCGCTTCAATCGGCTGCTGCAGCAGGACTTCGAGGCCTTTGCCCACGACCTGCACGCCTTCCTGATGCACTCCGACCAGGCCCCGCGTTCGCGGGGGAGCCGGGTTGACGTCCAGCCACTGCCGGCCAGCGACACGCGGCCCTCCGCGGAGGGGGTCTGACCATGTCCTTCGGACGCCTGGGCGACACCAACGAGCCGATGTCGGAGATGAACGTGATCCCGCTGGTGGACGTGATGCTGGTGCTGCTGGTGATCTTCATCGTCACCGCACCCGTGATCACCCACTCGGTGCAGCTGGAACTGCCGCGGGCGAGCAGCACGCCGAGCGAGCAGACCATCGACAGCGTGACCCTGTCGCTGGATGCCGCGGGTGGCCTGTACTGGGACAACGCGCCGATCGATCACGAGGTCCTGTTCGGCAGGCTGCAGGAGGCCGTCGCGACCAACCCGGAACTGGCCGTGTACCTGCGGGCCGACCGCGACACCCGCTACGAGATCCTGGCCCGGATCATGGCCGATGCCCGTCGGGCCGGTGTCGCCCGGCTCGGCTTCGTCTCGCAACCGGAACCGAATTGACGGCAGCCCACTAGTGGCCCACAGGGCTCGCCATGGGTTCGTCTTGGGCCTAGAGTTCCGGACCTGTCCCGACGCGATTCCGCAGGAGCCCGATCATGGTCCACGCCATCCTTGCATTACTGGTCTGCCAGCTGCTCGGTGAAGTCATCGTTCGTGCCGCGGGCATCCCGATTCCCGGTCCGGTGCTGGGTACGCTGCTGATGCTGGCCGCCCTCGCGGCGCTACGGGAGGTACCGGAGGCACTGAGCGGCGTGGCGGGCGTGCTGCTCTCCCACCTGTCGCTGCTGTTCGTGCCGGCGGGGGTGGGGGTGATGCTGCACCTTGCAAGGATCAAGGCCGAATGGCTGCCGCTGCTGGTCGGGCTGCTCGTCTCCACCACCCTGACGATCGCGGTCACCGCCGTGGTCTTCTTCTGGGTGATGCGGAAGATGGGGCTGCAGGAAGCGGAGCAGAAACCGTGAGCGACCCGATGCAAGGGGCCGACCACCTGGACCTGCTGTGGGTCTACCTGCAGCAGGAACCACTGCTCTGGCTGACGGCGACGCTGGCGGCCTATGCGATCGGACATGCGCTGCACCGGGCGGCGGGTGGATCGCCCCTGGTCAACTCGGTGGCGGTGGCCATCGCGCTGCTGGTGGCGGTGCTGGTGGTCAGCGGCACCAGCTACGCGACCTACTTCGACGGCGCCCAGTTCGTGCACTTCCTGCTCGGTCCGGCGACGGTGCTGCTGGCGGTGCCGCTGTACCGCAACTTCAGCCGCGTGCGCCGCCTGCTGGTACCGATGCTGGCGGCCCTTCTGGCAGGGTCGGTCACTGCGGTGGTCTCCGCCGTGGCGGTCGCGGGCGCGCTCGGCGGAAGCCGGGAGACCCTCCTGTCGCTCGCCCCGAAATCGGCCACCACGCCGATCGCGATGGGCATCGCAGAGGAGATTGGTGGTCTGGCCTCGCTGACCGCGACGCTGGTCATCATCACCGGCATCATCGGTGCGATGATCGTGACGCCATTGCTGAATCTGCTCAGGGTCACGGACTGGGCGGCCCGCGGGTTCGCCGTGGGCGTGGCCTCCCATGGCATCGGTGCAGCCCGGGCCTTCCAGGTGAACCAGCTGGCCGGGACCTTCGCCGGCATCGCCATGGCTCTGAATGCGCTGCTCACCGCCATCCTGGTGCCGCTGCTGGTCGGCTGGATCTGAATGGGGTGCCGGGCAGCACAGCCGCACCGCGCCGGGCGGGTCCTGGTCGGGGGCAGGCGCCTCGAACGGGCTGCGGGTGCAATGCGCTGCGAGGGCCTTGAGGAAGGCCCCACTCGGCAGGGGTTGGATCGCGGCTTCCGGCGGTGCACCATGAAGCCTGATTTGGAGGCATGGAGATTGACATGACCGAGCAGGGCATCTTCTTCGAGCGTGACCCCTCGCCCGCGAAGCTGGAGGTGATCGGCGTGCCCGGATGGCCCCGTTGGCGCAAGGAGGTCGCGACCTTCCAGTGGACCTACGACCGGACCGAGATCTGTTATCTGCTGCGTGGCCGTGTCACGGTGACCCCGGACGGAGGCGAGCCCCAGACCTTCGAGCGCGGGGATCTGATCACCTTTCCGGCCGGGCTGTCCTGTACCTGGGAGATCCTCAAGGACCTGGAGAAGCAGTACA
>JAWLFM010000106.1:0-9047 GCA_041685565.1 Thioalkalivibrio sp. | reverse complement strand
TTCTATTTCGACCTCTTTGCCCGTTCCGGCAAGCGCGGCGGCGCGTGGATGGATGTCTGCCGCAGCCGCTTCGTGAGCCGCGAGCATGCCCAGTTGCCGGTTGCGTACATGACCTGCAATTCGACGCCGCCGGTGGACGGAAAGGCCGCCTTGTTCACGCATGACGAGGTGGTGACCCTCTTCCATGAGTTCGGGCACGGCCTGCACCACATGCTGACCCGGGTCGATCACCCGGAGATCGCCGGCATCAGCGGCGTCGAATGGGACGCCGTCGAACTGCCCAGCCAGTTCATGGAGAACTGGTGCTGGGAGCGTGAGGCGCTGGACCTCTTCGCCCGCCACCATGAGACCGGGGCCGTGATGCCCGAAGACCTGTTCCAGCGCATGCAGGGTACCCGGCACTTCCAGACGGCCCTGCAGCTGCTGCGCCAGGTCGAGTTCGCCCTGTTCGACATGCGCCTGCATTCCGGCCCGGCCCCGGCATCCGCGAATGCCATCCAGGCGCTGCTGGACCGCGTCCGGGACGAGGTGGCGGTGATCCGGCCGCCCAGCTTCAATCGCTTCCAGCACGGCTTCGCCCACATCTTCGCGGGCGGCTATGCCGCGGGCTACTACAGCTACAAGTGGGCCGAGGTGCTGTCGGCCGACGCCTTTGCACGCTTCGAGGAGGAAGGGCTGTTCTCCCCGGACGTTGGTGCCGCGTACCTGCAGGAGATCCTGGAGGTCGGGGCATCGCGCCCCGCCCTGGAGTCCTTCAAGGCCTTCCGGGGCCGCGAACCGAGCATCGACGCACTCCTGCGTCACAGCGGCCTGGAGGCGGCGTGAAGATCGCGAGTTGGAACGTCAATTCCCTGAAGGTCCGCCTGCCGCAGGTGCTGTCGTGGCTGGAGCACCAGCAGCCGGACGTGCTCGCCCTGCAGGAGACCAAGCTGAGCGATGAGAACTTCCCGGTGCAGATGATCACGGAGGCGGGTTACGAGGTCGTCTTTTCCGGGCAGAAGACCTATAACGGCGTCGCGATCCTGGCGCGCAGCGAGATCCTGGACCCGGTGACGGATCCCCCCGGGCTGGATGACGCACAGCGACGCATCCTTGCCGGAACCGTGAACGGGGTGCGCATCGTGAACCTCTACGTGGTGAACGGCGAGGCCGTGGAGTCGGAGAAATATGCCTACAAGCTGGACTGGCTGCGCCGCGCACACCATTGGTTGCAGGAGGAGTTGGCCGCCTACCCCCGGATGATCGTGCTCGGTGATTTCAACATCGCGCCCGAGGACCGGGACGTCCATGACCCGGCGTTGTGGTCCGGCAAGGTGCTCTGCTCCCCCGCGGAGCGGGACGCCCTGCGCCAGATCCTGGATCTCGGCCTCGCGGATTGCTTCCGCCTCGAGGAACAGCCCCCGGAGCAATTCAGCTGGTTCGACTACCGGGCCGCCTCCTTCCGTCGCAACCGCGGCCTGCGGATCGACCTGATCCTGGCGAGTGCACCCCTGTTGCAACAGTGTCGCCACAGCTTCATCGATCTGGAGCCCCGCGGCTGGGAACGACCCTCGGATCACGCGCCCGTCATTGCCGAGTTCGCCGAGCCCTGACGTGACCGCGACTCGACTCGCGTTTCGAGGCCGCAGCCGAAGACCAGACGCATCCGTCCGAACCTGATCGCCGCCACGGCGTGCCGCGTGGCGGTATGCCCGAGCCCGAGGCCGGTCACGGGCGCACTACAGGCGGCCCGCCCCGCTCGCGCCGTCCTTCACCCCGCCCTTGCCGGTGTAATAGTCCATCACGCCCATCAGTACCGCCGAAATCACGAAGGTCAGGTGTACGATCACGTACCAGAGGAGCTTGTCATTGGGGATGTTCTCGATATTCATGAAGGCCTTCAGCAGGTGAATCGACGAGATGGCCACGATGGCGGCCGCCACCTTGAGCTTCAGGGAGCTTGCATCGAGCTTGCCCAGCCAGGAGGCCCGTTTGTGTTCGGCCACGTTGAGCCTGCCGACGAAGGTCTCGTAGCTCGAGTACATCACCATGATGATCAGACCGGCGATGAGCACGATGTCAATCAGGGCCAGTGCCATCAGGATCAGGTCCATCTCGCGGATGGTGAAGATCACCGGCACCAGATGAATCAGTTCCTGGTAGAACTTGATCACCAGGGCCAGCAGCATGAAGCTGAGACCAATGTAGATCGGCGCCAGCAGCCAGCGGCTGGCCAGCATGGCTTTTTCCAGGCCACGTTCAAGCATGCATAATCTCCCCGGTTTGCTCAGAACCCCGCTATTCTAGGATGTTTGCACGCCCATGACCCAGACCACGAAATACCGCGACCTGCGCGACTTCATCACACTGCTGGAGTCTCGTGGTGAACTGCGCCGCGTCTCCCTGGAGATCGATCCGAACCTGGAGATGACGGAGATCTGCGACCGTGTCCTCCGTGCCGGCGGACCGGCGTTGCTGTTCGAAAACCCCAAGGGTTCCGCCATCCCGGTCCTCGGTAATCTCTTCGGTACCCCGGAACGCGTGGCGCTGGGCATGGGTGCCGAGTCGGTGGAGGCCCTGCGTGAGATCGGCCGGCTCCTGGCCTTCCTGAAGCAGCCGGATCCCCCCAAGGGGCTGAAGGCCGCCTGGGAGTCGCTGCCGATCTTCCGCAAGGTGCTGGACATGGCCCCGAAGCGGGTCCGCTCCGCGGCCGCCCAGGAACAGGTCATCGAGGCGGCGGACGTGGATCTCGGCAGCCTGCCGGTGCAGACCTGCTGGCCGGGGGATGCCGGGCCGCTGATCACCTGGGGCCTGGTCGTGACCCGCGGTCCCAATCAGAAGCGCCAGAATCTGGGCATCTACCGCCAGCAGGTGATCGGTCGCAACCGTGTGATCATGCGCTGGCTGTCCCACCGGGGCGGCGCACTGGACTTCCGGGACTGGACCGAGGCGCATCCCGGGGAGCCGTTCCCGATTGCGGTGGCCCTGGGGGCCGATCCGGCGACCATCCTGGGCGCGGTCACGCCGGTCCCGGACAGCCTCTCGGAATATGCCTTCGCCGGCCTGCTGCGCGGCAGCCGGACTGAACTGGTCCAGTGCGTGGGCTCCGATCTGGAGGTGCCGGCCTCCGCCGAGTTCGTGCTCGAGGGCCATATTCACCCCGGCGACACCGCACCCGAGGGTCCGTTCGGAGACCACACCGGATACTACAACGAGGTCGACGATTTTCCGGTCTTCACCATCGACCGCATCACCCACCGCAGAAATCCGATCTATCACAGCACCTACACGGGCCGGCCACCCGACGAGCCCGCGATCCTCGGCGTTGCCCTGAACGAGGTCTTCGTTCCGATCCTGCAGAAACAGTTTCCGGAGATCGTGGACTTCTATCTGCCGCCCGAGGGCTGTTCCTACCGTCTGGCGGTGGTCAGCATGCGCAAGCAGTACCCGGGGCACGCGAAGCGGGTGATGATGGGCGTCTGGTCCTTCCTGCGCCAGTTCATGTACACCAAGTTCGTGATCGTGGTGGACGAGGACGTGAACACCCGGGACTGGAAGGATGTGATCTGGGCCATCACCACGCGCATGGACCCGGCTCGCGACACCGTCGTGATCGAGAACACCCCGATCGACTATCTGGACTTCGCCTCCCCGGTTTCAGGGCTTGGCTCGAAGATGGGCCTGGACGCCACCAACAAGTGGTCCGGCGAGACCAGCCGCGAATGGGGCCGTCCGATCACCATGGATCCCGCCGTCAAACGCCGCGTCGACGAACTGTTGCAACAGTTGCAACTTTGATGCAGCGGACCCTCGGGCCGGCGGGCCACACCGGGCCTCAAGCCTGCGTCTGCCCTGACCGTTCGCCGCGCAAACTCGCCTCGATCCCGGCAAGGGCATGGTCGTAGCGCGGTGACCAGTTCAGGGCCTTCCGGATGCGGCTGGAATCGATCCGGCGCTGCTCGCGCAGGAAGCTCGCCATCCCGGGGTGGGCCGCGTAGTAGGCCTCCAGGTCAGGGATGCAGGACGGCAGCGCGACCCCGATTCGATCGGCAACGGCCCGGGCGAAGTCGGTGCTGCTCATGTGCTCGTTGTCGGCAAGGTTGAAAAAACCCGTGGGCGCGTCCTCCTCCAGCAGCCGCAGGATCACGTCCACGATGTCATCCCGATGGATGCGGTTGCCCGGCGGGCAGATCTCGGGGCATGGCACCTGCAGGCCGGCGCGGATCTGTTCCTCGCGCAGGCGCCCGGGGCCATAGATCCCGGGCAGCCTCAGCACCGCCCACCGGGTTCCCCAGCGCGCGGCCGCCGCAACCAGGGCCTGTTCGGCATCGAGGCGGCGCAGCGCCCGGGCAGTCGTTGCATGTAACGGAGCGGTCTCGTCGACCACGGCGCCGTCCTGGTTTCCGTAGACCCCGGTGGTACTCGCATACACGAAGCGCTCCGGCCTCTGGCCTTCCAGGGCCTCCAGCACCTTGCGCAGGCGCGGGTCGCCCTCGCTGTCCTTGGGTGGCGGTGCCAGATAGACGATGCGCCGGGTATCCAGGCCACTCAGATCGACTCCCGCGCCATCCAGGTCCACGCAGCGGATCCGGGGATCCGCCTCCGGCTGCCGGCGCAGGCCGATCCAGGGAACGTCGGCCTCCTCCAGCGCCCGGGCCAGGGCGTGACCGACGTACCCGAGCCCCACGATCAAGATCTCCCCCTTCTGCGACATCCCCACCACACCCCGGCTTGTTTGCGTTTCCCTGGCGATTGTCGACAATTCTCGACCTGTTCACCAGCAGGGCGGATGCATGGCGTTCCACGTGACGGTACGGCCGGCCAATCACGAGTTCACGGTCGAAGACGACGAAAGGGTGCTCGAGGCCGCCCTGCGCCAGGGCCTGGCCTTTCCCTACGGCTGCCGCAACGGGGCCTGCGGTTCCTGCAAGGGCCGCATCCTCTCCGGGGAAGTCAGCTACGGACCCACGCGCCCGCCCGGGCTGAACGCCGCCGACGAGGCGGCAGGCTTCGCCTTGTTCTGCCAAGCGGTGCCGCTGGACGATCTCGAGATCGAGGTGCGGGAGATCGGCGCGGCGCGGGACATCGTGATCAAGACACTGCCCTGCCGGGTCGCCGCGCGCAGGATGCTGGCCCCGGACGTGGTCGAACTGCGCCTGCAGCTCCCGGCCACCGAGCGCCTCCAGTTCCTGGCGGGACAGTATCTCGACATCCTGCTGAAGGGTGGTGATCGGCGCAGTTACTCCCTGGCCAACGCACCGCACGACGACCGGCACCTCGTCCTGCACATCAAGAAGGTCCCGGGGGGGCGCTTCTCCGACACGGCCTTCAACGCGCTGAAGGAGAAGGCCCTGCTCCGGATCGAAGGCCCTCTGGGCAGCTTCTTCCTCGATGAGGAATCCGAGCGCCCACGCCTGTTCGTTGGCGGCGGCACCGGTTTCGCACCGCTGAAGGGGATGCTCGATCACCTGCTGGAGACGGGCCTCGACCGGCCGCACCACCTGTTCTGGGGTGCACGCGATGCCGCGGGCATCTATGCGCCGGAGTGGCTCCGGGAGCAGGCGGAGCGCGCGGCCGGCCAATTCCTGTTCACGCCGGTCCTGTCCGAGGTCCCGGCTGCGGATGTCGCGGGCTTCCCGGCGGTTTCTGGCTGGCTGCACGATGCCGTGCTCGCGGCCTATCCGGACTTGTCCGGTTTTGACGTCTACATGGCCGGGCCGCCGCCGATGATCGCTGCCGCCAAGACCGCCTTTCGGGACGCCGGTCTGCCCGAGGACCGTCTCTTCTATGACAGCTTCGAACCTGCCGTGCAGCCCGAGGCGACCGCGGGCTGAGGACGGGGCCTGCACCACGCCCCAAGGCACCCGGGCGCCCCGCGCCTGCGCAGTGCGCGCTCCCGCCCTCGGGGCGTGGCAAAGCCGATGGCCTACACCGGCTGTCGCGCGCGACGTGTTTCTCAGCCTGCCAACAACGCCTCGACCGCCCGAAACATCGCCGCATCCGTCGGGTCCTCAGCCCTCTCGATCGCGCCATGGAACCCCAGCTCCTGCGCCAGCTCCCCGACCCGCGTTGCGCCGACGACCAGCGGCGCACGGAGCAGGGCCGAGCGCCCCTGCGCTCCCAGCATCGCGACGAGGTTGTGCAGGCCTTCGCCGCTGGTCACGGTGATCGCATCGATGGCGCCGGTCTTCAGCTGGGCCCGCAGCGGTTCCGGGTCCAGATCGGGCATGGCACGCCGGTAGGTCTCGGCATAGGTGACCGTGGCGCCCCGTTCCCGCAGGATCCCGGCCAGGTGTTCCCGCCCCCCGTCACCGCGAAAGATCACGACCTTCCTTCCGGTGAGATCCTGGAGGGCGGGCTCTTGCAGCAGCGCCTCGCTGTCGAAGCGGGCTCCGGGGACGATGTCGGCTGCCCGACCGTGGTTCTGCAACTCCCGCGCCGTCCCGGCGCCGATGGCGGCGACCCGCAGCGGGGTCGGCCACGCCCCCCGGGCCCGCACGGCCGCAAGACCCCGCTGGACTGCGTTCGCGCTGACAAACACGGCGAGGTCGAATCCCTCCAGGGCATCCAGCACCGCCCCGAGTCGGAGCGGATCCTTCGGCCCCCGGATCTCGATCACCGGGAAGCGGGTGACTCGCGCGCCCGCTGCCGCCAGCATCCTGCAGAAGGCCTCCGCCTGGGCCGCAGGGCGGGTCACCACCACGTGTCTCCCGGCCAGGGTTCCGGCCGCGTTCCCGGGCCCCTTCGCCTTCACGCGGCCCTACCGGTGCGCCTGCGCGAGCAGCTCCCCGGCGCCCTGGGCCAGCAGGTCCTCCGCCAGGGACACGCCGAGTTCCTCGCCCTGGTCCCTGGACCCGCGGATCTCGGCCCGCAGGATGCGGCTGCCATCCACGGCGCCGACCAGGCCGCGCAGGTGCAGTTCGCCGCCGTGCAGCAGCGCATGTGCCGCCAACGGCACCTGGCAGCCGCCCTCGAGCCGTCGGTTGAAGGCCCGTTCGGCCCGCACCCGGGTACTGGTGTCCGCGTGGGCCAGCCCGGCGATCAATGTCATCACCTCGGCATCGCCCTCCCGGCATTCGATCGCGATCGCACCCTGTCCGACGGCCGGCAGGCTGAGCTCGGGCTCCAGCCGGGTGCGAATCCGGTGGTCGAAGCCGAGCCGCTTCAGCCCGGCGGCGGCCAGCAGGATGGCCTGATACTCGCCGGCATCCAGTTTCGCCAGGCGGGTATTGACATTGCCGCGCAGGTCCGTCACCACCAGATCCGGCCGGCGCGCCCGCAACTGGCATTGCCGGCGCAGGCTGGAGGAACCCACACGGGATCCGGCGGGCAGCTGGTCCAGGTGCTCGTGGTCGTTGGACACGAAGGCGTCCAGGGGATCCTCGCGCTCCAGGATCACCGGCAGGACCAGCGTCTCCGGCAACTCCATCGGCACGTCCTTCACCGAATGCACCGCGATGTCCGCCCGGTCCTCCAGCATCGCTGCTTCCAGCTCCTTCACGAACAGCCCCTTGCCCCCGATGCGGGCCAGCGGCGCGTCCAGAATCCGATCGCCCTGCGTGGTCATGGTGACCAACTCGACCTCGAGTTCCGGGTGCAGCCGCCGCAATGCCCCGGCGACGTGTTCGGCCTGCCAGATGGCCAGGGGGCTCTTTCGGGTGGCAATACGCAGAAGACTTTTCATGGGCGATCCATGCTGGGGCCGCCGGGCGACCATGGGCTAAACCCTGAAGTATAGCCGGGGCCGGGACGCTTTTTTCGACGTCGTGGCCTGCGGATGGCAAGGGCATGTTCACCACGAAGACCGCGAAGACACGAAGAAGAGCGTGTGATGGGCCTTGCGGCGAGATGCCCGTCAGAGCGATGCGTGCGGTCACCCGGAGACGTGTCAAACCGGTGATGCACTAGGCGCCAGGCTCGGGATTTCTTGGTTATTTTCATGGATCCAACTTCGTGTCTTCGCGGTCTTCGCGGTGAACCGCCCCTGCACCGGCGCACAGGGCCGTCGGACCTTCATCCCAATGGTAGAATCGCGAGCTCCATCTCCAGCGAGAAGCCCGATGCCGCAGGACAACGTGCCCGATTCCCCGGTCAATCCCGCCGCCAAGCCCTGGGGCGGTCGCTTCAGCGAGGCCACCGATGCCTTCGTGGAGGAATTCACCGCCTCGGTGGCCTTTGACCAACGCCTCTATGCACAGGACATCACGGGTTCGATTGCCCACGCGCGCATGCTCGCCGCCGTGGGGGTCCTCACCGAGATGGAGGCCGATACCATCGTGCAGGGGCTGGAGGCGATCCGGGCCGAGATCGAGTCCGGCGCGTTCACCTGGAGCGTGGCGCGCGAAGACGTGCACATGAACATCGAGGCGCGGTTGATCGAGAAGATCGGCGAGACCGGCAAGAAGCTGCACACCGGACGCTCGCGCAACGACCAGGTCGCGACCGACATCCGCCTCTGGTTGCGCGAGGCCATGGATGCCCTGCTGGTCGAGCTGCGCCGCTACCAGCGTGGCCTGCTCGATCTGGCCGAGCGCGAGCACGCGACGGTCATGCCGGGGTTTACCCACCTGCAGACCGCTCAGCCGGTCACCTTCGGCCACCACATGATGGCCTGGTACGAGATGCTCGAGCGCGACGCCGAGCGCCTGGCCGACTGTCGGCGCCGGGTGAACCGGTTGCCCCTGGGCGCCGCCGCGCTGGCCGGTACCGGTTACCCGCTGGACCGCGAACTCACCGCGCGTCTGCTCGGCTTCGACGGCGTCTGCCGCAATTCGCTGGACGCCGTCAGCGATCGCGACTTCGCCATCGAGTTCACCGCCGGCGCCGCGCTGATCATGATGCACCTGTCGCGCCAGGCCGAGGAGCTGATCCTCTGGACCAGTGCCCAGTTCGCCTTCATCGACCTGCCGGACCGCTATTGCACCGGCTCCTCGATCATGCCCCAGAAGAAGAACCCCGACGTGCCGGAGCTGGTGCGTGGCAAGACCGGCCGCGTGTATGGCCACCTGATCGGCCTGCTGACCCTGATGAAGGGTCAGCCACTCGCGTATAACAAGGACAACCAGGAA
>JAWLFM010000105.1:0-9124 GCA_041685565.1 Thioalkalivibrio sp. | reverse complement strand
CGGCCGCCGGGTGCGGCGAGTGCCGCATACAGGCCGATGAGGAAGGAACCGGTGACATTCACGAAGAGGGTACCCCAGGGGAGGCCGGCGCCGAACGGGGCAAGCATCGGATCCGACAGGAACCAGCGGGTGCTGCCGCCGATGCCACTGCCCAGGCCGACGGCAAGGTAGAGTAAGGCGGCCGTGCCGAGGGGTATCCGCGGGCCTTTCGGAACCACAGATTGTTCGGCTGCCGGTGATCGCGGAGTCGCGTCCTGGCGGGATGGGGACGGGGTGTCTTCTGGCGCGGTCATGATGCGGGATCAGCCCATCGCCGTGATGCCGGTGCCGGCCAGGAGGCCCAATGCGGCAGCCAGCAGGCACAGAACCAGGGAGAGGGCGACGTTGCCGGCGGCCCGCCATCCCTGGCCGTTCTGTACCAGCAACAGGGTCTGGAGGCTGAAGGCGGAAACGGTCGTGTAGCTGCCGAGAAATCCGATTCCGGCAAACAGCCAGGCCGCCGGTTCCCCGAACCAGCCTTGGCCGGCGACCGCGGCGGCAGCGAAGATCCCGATAAAGAACGCACCGCTGACGTTCACCACCGTGGTCCCCCAGGGGAATGCCTCGCCAAGACGGCTGCCGACGATACCCGAGACCCAGAGGCGCGCCATGCCTCCCAGGGTGCACCCGAACATCACCCAGGCCAGGTCTTGCATCATCGCGCTCCTGCAACCGGGATCCGCGCGAACGGCTCCCGACGCGGCACGGGCTCGGCCCCGCCACGGGGTGGCCCATGCAGATGCCCCAGGCCGATCAGCAGCGCAGATCCGGGCCCGGACCGGAGCAGGGCGAGACGGCCTTGCCAGCGGCGATCCAGGACACGATGCCGCGGGAGACGTTGTATACCTCCTGATAGTTGGCCTGTTCTGCGAGCATGCGCGCCAGGGTGCTGGTTCGGTTGCCGGTTCGGCAGATCAGCACCACCGGCTCGTTCGGGTCGGTCAATTGGCCGAAGCGGGCGGCGAAGTCGGGCATCATGCGGCCGCGCTCGTCGAACGCCGTGATCAGGTGGCTCCCCTCGACCACGCCTGTCTGCTGCCATTCTTCGGGACGGCGGATGTCGATGACCGTGGCACCGTTACGGACCATCTGTTCCAGACCCTCGTTATCCAGGGATCTGTAGGGCGCCTCGGGCAGCATGGTGATCGCGAACCAGCCGACGGGGATCAGCGCCAAGGGGACGAGGAGCAGAAGCAGTTTTCTGTGCATTGTCGGAAGTCTCTTCGATGTCAGGAGTCGCTTGGCATCAGGGCCAGCGTGCCGAGATGAGAGCGTACGTCCGGGTCCCGCAGAAGTTCCAGCAACCGTTGTATCACCGGGCGTTGTTCCCGCGAACGCGGGACCACGAAGTCGTAGTGCTCCTCCTGAAGCGGCAGGAAGCCCAGATCGTATTCGGCGGCCACGCCGGCGATCGCAACGCCCCAGTCCGCGCGGCCCTGGGCGACGGCGGCAGCGACCGCATTGTGCGATCGCGGTTGTACGCCATAGCCGGGAGGGCGCTTGTCACCGAGAAGTTCGTCGATCAGCACCCGTGTGCCGCTACCCGGATTGCGGTTGATCATCAGGCAGTCGGGATCGTCCAGTGCCGCCTGGAGCGGGGCCACGGTGGATGTCGCGTGAAAACGGGGGTCATCCCTGCGGTACACAATGCCCTGCATCCTCCGGTAGCCGGCGAAGCAGAGGAGCGCCTCGTCCAGCAGGTGACGGTTGTAGATCCGGGTCTCGGGATCCATCAGGTGCATTCCGGCCACGTCGCACTCGCCGCGCCGCGCCGCGGCCAGCCCCCCCATGCTGCCCACGTACAGCGCCTTCACCGCGAATCCCTCCTGCTGCAGGTGGCCCAGCAGGTAGTCGACGCCGGTGCAATGGGATCCGATGAAGACGATGTCCGCCGGTTCCAGCCCCTGGCCGATGATCTGAACCACGACCTCGGTGCCGGCTGCGACTCCCTCGCTATCGGCATCGATGGGCACGAAGCCATCGGCCTGGCTGAAGGAGGTCACCGACCCGGAGCCGCTGCCGCTGGGATAGGCCACGAAGCCCGCGTCCGTACGCAGCAGTCCGACCATCACGAATTCGGTACGGCCCAGTTCCGACCGCAGCGATACGGCCAGGGTGGCGCGGATGCCCTGACGAATGGCTCGGTGTGCATGACCGCATAGCGCCCGCAGCACGGGCGCGACGAATTCATGGAAGGTAAAGATCGCAGAGGTGGGGAAGCCCGGGAGGATCACGACCGGACGCCCCGCATGGGCGGCCAGGCAAAGGGGCTTGCCCGGCTTCAGGGCGATGCCGTGTGCGAGAATGCCGTCCGCGCCGACGAGCCGTTCCACCACCCGGTAGGAGAGGTCTCCGGCGCCCTTGGACGTACCCCCGGAGAGCAACACCGCGTCGTACGCGAGGGCCTGCGCGATCGCCGCCTGCATCACCTTCGCATCGTCACCGACGATGCCGAGATGTTCGGCCTCGGCCCCGAGTTCGCGGATGGCCGCCACCAGGATCGCCCCATTGGAATCGAAGACGCTACCCGCATGTGGCGGCTCACCGGGCGCGATCAGTTCGTCGCCGGTGGAGATGACGGCCACCCGTGGGCGTCGGTAGACGGGAACCTGGTTCATCCCCAGTGCCGCGAGGATACCGATCTCCCGCGAGGTGATCGGCGTTCCCTTGCGCAGGGCCAGTTCCCCCCGCGCAATGTCCGATCCCGCGGAGGCCCAGGACTGCCCCGGCGCGGCCACCTGGTGCACCTGGACGCAGTCGCCATCCCCGTCGGTCCGGAGTTCCGTCTGCTCCACCATCATCACGGCGTCCGCGCCGCGAGGCAGCATGCCACCGGTGGCGATCGCGGTCGCCGTGCCGGGCTGGACCGTAACGCGGGGCGGAACGCCGGGTGACAGCAGCTCCGGGTTGAGCCGGAGCCGGGCAGGGGCCTCCTCGGTGGCACCGATGGTGTCCGTGGACTGCAACGCGAAGCCGTCCATACTGGCCCGGTCGAAACCCGGTACATCGATGGCCGAGACGACATCTTCCGCGAGGATGCGCCCCAGGCTGTCGGCAAGCGTGACTTGCTCAACGCCCCGTGGGGCAAGCGACAGCGCCGATTCGAAGCGTGCACGGGCCTCGTCCGCGGACAGGACCGTGAGGAACTGCCGCTGCTCCGAGGCGTCACGAATGCGATCAGAAAGGGTTTGAGATTCGGTCTTGGTCATCTGCGGTCAATCGGTTGCATATGGGCGCTTCAGGCATAGGCATGGATGTCGACCAGCGAATCCGGGGCATGGCCCTCGGAGTCCGGAGGAATCAGGAGGAATCCATCGGCCTGCGCAAGATGCACCAGCGATGGGGGCCCGGACAAGGGGAGCGGCTCGACGGACTCGGCATCCAGGAAACGAACCCGGCACCAGTCGCTGACGCCAAGTGCGGACGAGACCTTGCGCACCAACCTGGCGCGACGCAGCGGCAAAGGCCAATCCGCCATGCGGCCGGCGAGACGTCGGACCAGGCGCGCGGCCAGGCATTCATAGGCGCCCGCAGCCGCCACCGGATCACCCGGCAACAGGATCGCTGGCGCGACGGGCAGGGAGGCCGCCGCCACGGACTCTCCCGGCCGCATGCTCACTCCATGGAACAGCACCGAGCCCGACTCCTTCACGAGGGCTATGGTGCGGTCGTTGAATCCCATGCCCGTGCCGCCGATGGTAAGGATCAGCTCGGCGCCCGGTCGCCGGAGCTCAGCCTGCACGGTGGTGGCGTCGCCATCGAGCCGGAGGCAGTCTTCGACGACTCCGCCGTCCCTTGCGATCAGTGCACGGATCATGGGGCTGCTGGCGTCGATGCGCGGTGTTGGCGACCCAGGCCCGGCGCCCATGATGCCCGGTTGCGTCGACAGGACCAGAATGCGCACCCGCGGCGCGCGCTGGACGGCGAGTTCCGTCAGGCCCTGTGCGGCCAACAGGGCGAGATCAAAGGCTCGCAGCTGCCGCTGCGCGGGGAACGGCGGTACATCGGAGCCCGGGCGGTGGGCTGTGCCAGTATCGGTCCAGGCACCCGGCCCGGTGGCATCGAAGACGTCGATCCGGTCCCCGAACGGTTGCGCGGCCTCCGGGGGCAGAACGGCGTCGGCCCCCCTGGGGAGCGTGGCGCCCATCGCGATGCGCACGGCGGTGTCGGGCGCCAGTGAACCCGGAAAGGGTGCCCCCGGAGCGGCGGATCCGAGCAATCGGAAGCTGAGCGGATTGTAGGGACTGGCGCCCACCGTCTGCAGCCCAGCAAGGGCATACCCGTCCGCGAGCGCTCGCCGTTCGTGACTGACGGGATGCCGGGGTTGAATCGCGATTGCGGAGATGCGACCGGCGCAGGCCTCCAGCGCCACGGTTTCCTGTCCGGGCAGCGCACAGGGGAGTCCGTCGATGATCGTGATGGCCTCCTTCAGGGGTGTGCGCCGGGCCACCGGAGGGTTGGTCTGTTCGGCCACCGAAACTCCTCTGCGATCTGTCCTCGACGGGATCCATCAGCCAAAAAGGTGGTTGGAGTGCGGGCGCCCCGTGTGCCTTAGGCCCCACTGGGCCATTACTCTACGCGACCCGCGCGGTCCTCGCTCATGGGGAAGAACAGTGGCGCGCCGTCGATGTGGTGCCCGGCGATGGCCGCCTGCCCCTCCTTGCCGACGAGCCATGCATGCCATTGTTGAGCCAGATCCGCCTTGACCCATTCGAAACGCGCGGGGTTGAGGGGGATGCTGCCATAGGGGTTGAACAGCGATGCCTCGCCCTCGAAGAGGATCATCAGGTTCTGTCGGTTGCCAAAGCTGAGCCAGGTGGCGCGATCGGTGAGCACATAGGCGTCCATGCCCGCCGCCGTATTCAGGGTGGGGCCCATGCCGCTCCCGAGTTGGCGGTACCACTGGCCCGCGGGGTCGATCTGGGCCATGCCCCACAGTTGCAGTTCCTTGCGGTGCGTGCCGCTGTCGTCACCGCGGGAAGCGAAGGCTGACTCCGACGCCGCGATCTTCGCCAGGGCGTCCTGTATCGATCGGGTCTCCGCCACGCCCGCGGGGTCGGCACGAGGACCGACGAGCACGAAGTCGTTGTACATCACGTCGCGGCGTTCGGTCCCGTAGCCTTCGGCGACGAACGCATCCTCTCCCGCTCGATGATGCACCAGCAGGGCATCGGCGTCCCCCCGCCTGCCGATTGCGAAGGCCTGGCCCGTGCCCACCGCGACGACGCGGACCTCGATGCCCGTGCGTGCCGTGAACTGCGGAACGATATGCCGGAAGAGACCGGACTGTTCGGTCGAGGTCGTGGAGGCGAGGGTGATGAAGGGTCTGTCAGCGGTCACCTGGGCGGAGGGGGTGGCGAGCAGCAACAGCAGGGATGCAAGGCTCGGCCATCGGCGAGGATGACGCATCGGTTTCACCGCCTTGTTGCGGGCAGGGTGGCAGGCTCGTGAGGGTCGAGGACCAACTCCCCCCGCAGGAATGTGGCGGCCGCGCCGGTCGCCGGGGCATCGAAGAAGGAGGACGCTGGGGAGTGTTCCAGGATGCGACCGCCGCACATGAACACCACCTCGTCTGCGAGACGTCGCGCCTGACCCAGATCGTGGGTGGTCATCACGATCCTGGTGCCCTTGTCGTGAAAGACGTTAACGGCATCCTCCACCGCCTTGGTGGCCGCCGGATCGAGTGCGGAGCTGGGTTCGTCCAGAAACAGGATCTCGGGCTCAAGTGCCCATGCGCGGGCCAGCGCGAGGCGCTGTTGCTCGCCTCCGGACAGGATCCGTGCCGGGCGCTGGGCCAGGTCAGCCAGCCCGAAACGGGCAAGGGCCCGTTCGGCCTGCCCGCGGCGAAGCCGCCGCGGGACTCCGCTGAGGGCCAGGGCATGGGTCACGTTGGCAATGGTCGAACGCCTCAGGAGTACCGGCCGTTGGAAGACCATGGCCTGGCGGGGGGCGGCGGATCCATTGCATCGGCAGACGATGGCTCCCGTGGAGGGCTCCAGCAATCCGTGCGCCAGCCGCATCAGCAGGCTCTTGCCAGCGCCGTTGGGTCCGATGACCACGGTGCGCCCCTGCGGCGCAAGCGCCAGGTTGCTGCGGTCGAGCAGCACCCTTCCGGAACGCACGAAGCTGACGTCGCGCAACTCCAGTAGCGGATGCTGCCCGGCCATGGGCGGCAAGCCGCTCATTGCATGTGCCTTCGGCTTGCCTGGCCCAGGAGGTAGGCGGTGGCGTTGACCGCGGCGACCAGGGCGAGCAGGACCAGCCCAAGCGCCAGCGCCAAAGGCAGGTCGCCCTTGCTCGTTTCGAGCGCGATCGCGGTGGTCATGACCCGCGTGACCCCTTCAATGTTGCCACCCACGATCAGTACGGCCCCGACCTCGGCACTGGCCCTGCCAAAGCCCGCCAGGACGGCGGTGGTCAGGGTGATGCGCGCATCCCATAGCAGCGTTGGTATCGCCCGCGCTCGACCCGAGCCCATGGACTGCAGTTGTTCCCGGTATTCCTCCCAGAGGTCCTCGATCGCCTGCCGGGTCAGTGCCGCAATGATGGGCAGGACCAGCAGGGTCTGGGCGATGACCATGGCAGTGGGCGTGAACAGAAGCCCGAACTGGCCCAGGGGGCCCGCACGTGAAAGGCTCAGATAGACCAGCAGTCCGGCCACCACGGGCGGCAGTCCCATCAGGGCGTTCAGCAGCGTGATCGCCACGCCCCTTCCGGGGAACCGGAACAACGCAATGGCCGCTCCCAGGGGTAAACCGATGAGACTCGCGACCAGGACCGCGCTCAGGCTGACCTGCAGCGACAACCCAATGATGCCGAACAGGCCGGGATCCCCGGAGAGGATCAGCGAAAGCGCCAGGGTAAAGGGATCGTGGCTGTTCAAGGGGATCTCTGGGCTGCATACTTCCCGCAGAATAGCGGGCTTTGCTGAATCCTATGCCCAGAGACGAAAAGGAATCTGCCCAACGCATGAATATGCAACCGCGCGAGGATCTGATGACCACCGCCGAGGTTGCGGGATATCTTCGCCTGGGCGAGCGCAAGGTCTACGAACTCGTGCGCGAGCGGATCATCCCCTGTGTGCGTGTGACGGGTAAGCTGCTTTTTCCCCGCCAGGCCATCGATCTCTGGCTCATGAACCATCTGGAGAGCGACGAACGGATGGTCCGCGATGCCCCAGCCGTCGTGGCGGGGAGCCATGACCCGCTGTTGGAGTGGGCGGTGAGGGAATCGGGGTCGGATCTGGCACTCCTTCTGAATGGCAGCGTTGACGGGGTCAGGCGGCTACTCGCGGACCAGGCCCGGGTGATCGGCTTCCATCTGATCCATGAAGACGGCAGCTGGAACAATCCGACGCATTGCGGTCTGGGCGGGCTGCGCGACCTGGTGACGGTGGAGTGGGCGAGACGCACCCAGGGATTGATTGTCGCCTCGGGCAATCCCCTGGACATCCGCGATGTCCGGGCCCTGGCCAATCCGGGGATTCGTGTCCTTCGGCGGCAGCAGGACGCCGGTGCCGACGTCCTGCTACGGGAATTGCTCAAGCAGGCGGGCCTGACACTGGACGAGGTCCATGCGCTGGAGGATTGTGCGCTGACCCATGACGATCTCGCCCTGGAGGTGCTGCGGGGTGGTGCGGATTGCGGCCTCGGCGTGGAGGCTGCAGCGCGGCGTCATGGACTGGATTTTGTGCCGGTCTGCGAGGAACGCTTCGACCTCGGGATGCGCCGCCGCGCATATTTTCAGCCGGAGATGCAGACCCTGTTGCGGTTTGCAAGGACGGAGCGCTTCCGCAGCCGGGCGGAGTCCCTGGGCGGTTACGACCTCACCGGACACGGCCAGGTCCGTTACAACGCCTGAAGGCGCAGCACCAGTGGGTGATCGATATCGGTTTGGCCCCTGCCGGCTGGTCCCGGATCAGGGGGTTTCCGGGTCGGCCTCGGCATCGGGTTCGGCGAGGCCTGTTGCCGCCGATTCAGTCTGCGGCGTGGGCGATTCCGACGCGCGATCCTTGCCCGCTTGCGTTGCAGCATCCCGGGGGACCACCGTCAGCGCCCCGGAACAGCTGTAGTAGACCTCGTCGGCAAAGGTCGCCGATACGCAGTCGGATCCGACCGCGGGAACTCCGAGCAGAACGGAAGAAAGGATCACGCTGGCGTAGATCTGGAAACGGTTTCGAATGTGCATGGTACGCATCGGTAAGGGAAAACAGGTTGATTCACGGCGTAAGCATAGATCACGCCGATCGGCATCGCATGCGAGCCCGCTTGCACGGATTTGCGGATGGCCTGCTTGCGAGGCGCGCCGGCCCGTCCGATCGTCATGCCCGCCAGGTTGCGGCACACTGCCGTTGCGTCCGCCTTCATGCGCGCCAACCCTTGTGGCCACAGTGCCGGGTTCCCGGTGTTGGGCCCGCGGCGGTCCCCCGCCTGAAGGCGGAGGCCTTTCCTATGACTGGTCAGAAGTGATTGATGCCGCCATCATCGCCCCGCCTTTCCCTACAAGACAACGGAAGGATTCGCCATGCTCTTGACCGCCCTGGTCATCCTCGTGATCACCATCGCCCTGGTGATCTGGCAGCCGAAGGGGCTTGGTATCGGGTGGTCGGCCATGGGCGGCGCGGCGGTGGCGCTGGCCACTGGCGTGGTGAGCTTCTCGGACGTGCCGATCGTGGTGGATATCGTCTGGAACGCGACGCTGACCTTCGTGTTCATCATCATTATTTCGCTGCTGCTCGACGAGGCCGGATTCTTCGAGTGGGCGGCGCTGCACGTGGCGCGCTGGGGACGCGGCAACGGGCTGCGGCTCTATGCCTTCATCGTCTTGCTCGGTGCGGCGGTGGCGGCGATGTTTGCGAACGACGGGGCGGCGCTGATGCTGACCCCGATCGTGCTGGAGATCGTGCGCGCATTGGGCTTCAGCCCCGTGGCGGCGGTGGCCTTCGTGGTGGCGGCGGGGTTCATCGCGGACACCGCGAGCCTGCCGTTGGTGATCTCCAACCTGGTGAACATCGTTTCGGCGGACTTCTTCGGCATCGGCTTCGTCGAATACGCGACCGTGATGGTGGTGGTGAACGTGGTGTCGG
>JAWLFM010000011.1:32150-35437 GCA_041685565.1 Thioalkalivibrio sp. | reverse complement strand
GAAGTCGCAGTCAGGAGGTAAAAGCGCGAAGCCCCGCGTGGTGCGGGGCCTCGGGCAGTCATGAATCTCGGTGAGCATACTCGTGACTTGGGGTGTGGCGGAGAGAGAGGGATGGATTCGCCGCTCTGCGGCTCACCCCTTCGGGGCGCCAGCAAAGCTGGCATCCTACCCCGACGCTCCGCGTCGGGGTAGTCGAACCATCGTGTTGAATCATCGAGGGTTCGAATCCGGCTTCATCAGACATGACAAAGGGGCCGCGAGGGCCCCTTTGTCATGTCTGGCGGAGAGAGAGGGATTCGAACCCTCGATACGGGATTACCGTATACACACTTTCCAGGCGTGCGCCTTCAACCACTCGGCCACCTCTCCGAAACTCCTGCGGGCAAGGCCATGGCCCATGCCCGCGAGGCTGCGCAGGTTAAACCAGAGCATAGCAAACCGCAATTCCGGAGGCGGAGAAAACCGCCTACTTTGCCCGTCCCGAGTCCGGCGGCAGCACCCCGGGGAAGACATGCACGTTTCCGCCCCCGGTCATGTCCCGAATGCGCGCCGTGCCGACCTGCTCCACCTCGTCGATGCGGATCACGGCATGGAGCGGAATGTGGAAGCGCTGGACCCCCTCGAACTCGTGCCGCAGCCGTTCCTCGCTGGGATCCACGACCACACGGGAACGTTCACCGAACAGCAGTTCCTCCACCGTGACGAACCCGTACAACTGATCCTGGTACACCTCGCGGGCGAAGATCTCGTACACCTTCCCCTGATTGAGAAAGGTCACACGGAAACGCGTTTCGTCTGTCATATCGTCATGATGCGGACATGTCCCGAAATTGCAAGCCGGCGCCTGCAGTCATCGCGGCATCCTTCCCGGTCAGTCGAATACGATGGTCTTGTTGCCGTGGGTCAGCACCCGTCCCTCGAGGTGATAACGCAACCCGCGCGCGAGAACCCAGCGCTCGACGTCGCGGCCCTTGCGAACGAGGTCGGCCACCTGGTCATCGTGACGGATGCGGGCCACGTCCTGTTCGATGATCGGCCCGGCATCCAGCTCCTGGGTCACGTAGTGGCAGGTCGCGCCGATCAGCTTCACGCCCCGGGCAAAGGCCTGATGATAGGGGCGCGCGCCCACGAACGAGGGCAGAAAGCTGTGATGGATGTTGATCACCCGATGCCGGAACTCCATGCACAGGTTCGGTGGGAGAATCTGCATATAGCGGGCCAGGACCACGGTGTCGGCATCGAGGACATGCAGCTGCTGCTGCAGGCGCAGGAAGGCCTGGTCGCGTGTCTCGGGCGTCACCGGAATGTGGATGAAGGGGATGCCATAGCAGGCCGCGATCTCTTCCAGCAGGCGATGATTGGAGATGATCGCGGGAATCTCCATCGGCAACTCGCCGGAGCGCCAACGTGCCAGCAGGTCCGTCAGGCAGTGCGGCTCCTTGCTGACCAGGATCACGACTCGGGGTCGCGCCTGTGCACGCATCAGCGACCATTGCATGTCGAACTCGTTGGCCAACGCCCGTAAATGGCCGGCAAGATCGCCATCACCCCCTGCCGGCAGCGAAAATACCCAGCGCATGAAGAACCAATGGGCCTCGGTATCGGTGTGCTGCGCCGCCTCCGTGATCCAACCCTCGCCATCGGCGATCAAGCGTGCCACGCGGGAGACGATGCCCAGGCGATCCGGACAGGAGACGGTCAGGCGGAATTCGGAACGCTCGGTCATCGGCTGGGCTCGCGGCATGCAGGGCAGGGTCGCAGTGTACTTTGCACTGCGGGACGCATGAAGGGCTGAACGGCACGGCCGCAAATGCCCCTTGGGCAAAGGGCATCGCCGCTGGAAGCGCTCCTATGCGGCCGTGCAGCGCAAGATCGACCTCTGGTCGCGATGCCGCCAGGGCACAGACCTCGGTGGTGTAGAAGCCCCGACGCCGGTGTGGCGCGGGGGCCGTTTCAGGTCCGCTCGTCGATCCACTTCCCGATGGTCGGCGGCACTTCCTTCTGGGCGCGACCGCTGACGTAGATTCCGATGTGGCCACCCTTGAAGGAAATCTCGCTGTAATCCTTGGTCCCAACCAGCTTCTTCAGCGCCTTGGAGGCGTCCGGCGGGACCAGATGATCCTGCATCGCAAAGATGTTCAGCACCGGCATCGTCACATTCTTCAGGTCCACCTCGTGCGGCCCGATGCGCAGTCCACCCTCCATCAGCTTGTTCTGCTGATAGAAGTCCTTGATGAACTGGCGGTAGGCCTCGCCGGCCTGGTCCGGACTGTCGAAGATCCATTTCTCCATGCGCAGAAAATTCGCTACCTGCTCCGGCTTGTCGAGCACGTCCACCATGTCGAGATATTTCTGCCCCATCAGCCGGTAGGGCTTCAGGTTCAGGAAGGTCCAGTTGAGCATCTCTCCCGGGATGTTCCCCAGGGCGTCGACCGTCAGATCGACGTCCAGGTATTTCACCCACTTGGAGAGCATGTTGTCCGGGGTCTGGAAGTCGACCGGGGTCACCATGGTCACCAGGTTCGCCACCTTGTCCTGGTGCGTTGCCGCATAGCAGAGGCTGAAGGTGCCGCCCTGGCAGATTCCCAGCAGATTGATCGCATCCAGCCGATGCCGTTTGCGGATCACATCGACGCAGCGGTCCAGGTAGCCGTTGATGTAGTCGTCCAGGGTTAGATAGCGGTCCGAGCGGTCGGGATAACCCCAGTCCACCAGGTAGACGTCCATGCCGGCGTCCAGCAGCCCTCGAACGGTCGACCGGTCCTCTTGAAGATCCGCCATATACGGACGGTTCACGAGGGCATACACGATCAGGATCGGTACCGTGTTCTGCACCACGCTCGCCGGCGCCTGGAAGCGATACAGGGTCAACTTGTCTTCCTGATAGATGATCTCCTTCGGGGTGACCCCGGTGGTGATCTCGTCGATATCCATCAGGTTCTGGACACCTTGGGTCAGTTTGGTCTGGAATCTGGTCAGTTCGTCCAGGGCTTCGTCGGGTCGGATCTGGATCGGGCTCATGACTGGGTCTTCCTCCGCGTCGTGCCGGGCTTCCGGGTGGTGCTGGCGGTGCGGGCACGCTTGCTGGCTGCGGCCTTCTTCGGGGCCGCGGCGGCCGGCTTCTCAGCGCCCTCCCCTGCGGCCTTCTTCGGGGGCGCGGCGGCGGGCTTCTCAGCGCCCTCCCCTGCGGCCTCACTCTTTGTTTCAACCTTGGTTTTCGCCTTGGGGGTGGTTGCGGACGAGATGCCCTTGAGCTGCTTGCGCAGTTCCGCCAGTTCCGCCCGCAG
>JAWLFM010000011.1:0-32050 GCA_041685565.1 Thioalkalivibrio sp. | reverse complement strand
TTCCGCCCGCAGGGACTCGATCTCGGTGCCGGTCCCCGCCATTGCGTCCAATTCCGCACGCATCGACTCGCTCTCGGCCCGGAGTCTCTGGTAATCGGCACGGGTGTCGTGCAGGCGCCGCTGTACCGTTCCGAGGTCGCCACGCGTCGGCATGTTCATGGTTTCCAGCCACTCGTCCACCAATTGCGCGCCCTGATGCTTGACGGCCATCAGCGCATTGACCATGCGCCCGTAACGGCGGGCGTATTCATCGGACATCGCGTAGTCGGCGTAGACCTCCTCGCAGGCATCCACCCAAATGTTGAAGACCTCGCGAATGGAGTTCACGGGGCCGCCTTCCTGGGCCCGATCCTCCAGCCGCTTGCGGAAGGCCTCCATGGAACGGGTTCCGAGTTTTCCGAAGCCGCTCTGATACTCGCTCATCGCCTGTTCGTATTCGAGCACCAGGCGCGCAAATTTCTGGTTCTGTTCCTGAGACTCGCGCGCATAACCAAGGGCAGGCGCGGACAGGATGCGATCCATCTGTTCGCGCACGTCGGTGGGCCGCTCGATCTCGAAGGCCTTGATGAAGTCACCGGGGAACGGCATCCCTGCCGACATCGTGCGTGACAGGGTGTCGAAGGGCAGATCCCAGAAGGCCATGCCCTGCCGGCCGCCCTTGCCCGCCACGCCCGCAAAGGGGTTCATCCCCTGGCTGGCGCTGCTGAAGGCCTCCGTCATCATCCGTGTCCAGTTTTCCACGATCTGCGAGGTGTCCCCGGCAGGGTCCATCTTTCCGAGGCCCTCGGCCATGGAGAAATAACTCTTGCCAAGGTTCACCATCTGCCCCAGCAGGTCGTGCGCGGGCTTCGGTGTGGCCGGCGCAACCGACTTCCACCACTGTTCCATCGCATCCGCCCAGGGATTCGCCGAAGCCTTCTGTGCCGGGCTCGTTGCCTCGAGGCCGCGCCGGGCCATGTCCATCCATGCATCCCAATAGCGCTGCTGTGCTTCCAGCCACTGGTCGCCGGTCGAATCCGAATCAGCCATCTGTCTCTCCTGATAGTTGCCGCGCGCAGCGGCATTGCGCCCTGTTCCCAATACTAGAACCTCTTCGAGATACTAGCACGGGTTTTGTGCGACGCACCATTCCGCCACGACCGACCCGTCACAGCCGCACCGTGGATGTCCGGATACCGCAGCCGGCCGCTTGAGGCCTATGGCCGCAAGCATGCCATAATCCCCGCCATACCGATCCCAAGGCCCTGGGGGCGCAAGCTCCACAGAGGGCAGACATCCAGAGGAGACGCAGGAGATGAGTGAAGAAATCGTGATCGTGGGTGCCGCACGCACCCCGGTCGGAACCCTGCTGGGTTCGCTGGCCGACATCCCCGCCAGCAAGCTGGGCGCCAAGGTCATCCGCGGCCTGCTCGAGCGTTCGGGCGTAAGGCCGGAACAGGTGAGCGAGGTCATCCTGGGGCAGGTCCTCACCGCCGCCGCGGGAATGAACCCTGCGCGACAGGCGGCCCTGGATGCTGGCATCCCCCATACCGTGCCGGCAATGACCATCAACAAGGTCTGCGGCTCTGGTCTCAAGGCCGTGCACCTGGCCTGGCAGTCGGTGCGCTGTGGTGATGCAGAGATCGTGGTGGCCGGTGGCCAGGAAAGCATGAGCCTGGCACCGCATGCCCTGCCCCGTTCGCGCTCGGGCATGAAGATGGGCGCGTGGGCCATGAAGGACACCATGATCAACGATGGACTGTGGTGCGCGCTCACCGACGTGCACATGGGCAACACGGCGGAGAACATCGCCAACGAATACCAGATCAGCCGCGATGAACAGGATGCCTTTGCCGCCCAGTCGCAGCAGCGCGCCGAGGCGGCGATCCGCGACGGCGTCTTCCGCGACGAAATCGTGCCGGTCGAGATCCCGCAGCGCAAGGGGGATCCCAAGGTCTTCGATACCGACGAATTTCCCCGCGCCGGTGTCACGGCGGAGAGCCTGGGCAAACTTCGTCCCGCATTTGCCAAGGACGGCACGGTCACTGCAGGCAACGCTTCGGGAATCAACGATGGTGCGGCGGCCGTCATCGTCATGACGGCGAGCAAGGCCCGGGAACTCGGGCTGAAGCCCATGGCGCGAATCGTGGCCTTCTCTGCCGCCGGGGTGGATCCCGCGATCATGGGCACGGGTCCGATTCCGGCCACTCGTGACTGCCTGGAGAAGGCCGGCTGGACTCATGAAGATCTGGACCTGGTGGAGGCCAACGAGGCCTTTGCAGCACAGGCGATCTCCGTGAACAAGGCCCTCGGCTGGGACCTGTCGAAGGTGAACGTCAGCGGCGGCGCGATCGCCATCGGGCATCCGATCGGGGCCTCTAGCGCCCGTGTACTGGTCACCCTCTTGCACGGCATGCGGCGGCGCAACGCCAGACGCGGCCTTGCGACGCTGTGCATCGGCGGTGGGCAAGGCGTTGCGATGGCCCTCGAGCTGGTCGACTAGAAGCTTCGACACCCGCCCCCTACGCGGCCCGCTCTGCCGTGTAGGGGGGATCTGCATGGCCGGAAATACACCCCGACATCATGTAGAATCGGGAGATGAAGGCCTGACAGGGGCAGCGTTCGTGACCGACCCGCGACTCATCAAGAAATACCCGAACCGTCGGCTGTACGACACCGAGGAAAGTCGGTATATCACGCTGGTCGATGTCCAGCGACTGGTCCGTGAAGGGACCGACATCAAGGTCGTGGACTCGCAGAGCGGCGATGACATCACCCGCGGCATCCTGATCCAGATCATCACCGAGCAGGAAGCCGGCGGCAATCCGCTGTTCACCACGGACATGCTCACCCGTTTCATTCGCTTCTACGATGAATCACTGCAGGACGCCTTTTCCAGCTTCCTGGACCAGAGCCTCAAGCTGTATTCCGAGCAGCAGGCACAGATGCAGGCGCAACTCGACCAGCTGGTTCCGGGCGAGGCCCTCCAGAACTGGACCGACCTGACCGAGCGCAACATGGAACTCTGGCGCGAGATGCAGGACAGCTTTTTCCAGGCCGCCGCCCTCCCCGGGATCAGTCGCCCGGCGCAGGCCCGGCGGAAGAAATAGGCGCCGCTGGCACCGATCGCCGGCCCGGCCGATCCGCAGGACGCCTGCCCGCGCATGCTGAGTTCGGTTCCGCCCGGCCCTCCCGGACCGCCGGCACGCCGCTGGGGCTCCGACGCACTTACCTTTCCGGACCGCTGAAAACCCTGCTGGGGTGCTTGACATTGCCCCCGGACCCGCCTATGCTGCAATGCAACAATGCTGCACTGCACCAAACAGGTGTGGTGGCATTCAACGGAGAGATACTCATGCAAAACCAGATGTTCGATGCCTATAATGAAATGGCCCAGAGCAGCTTCGAAGCAATGCGCAAGCTGGGTGAAATCAACATGCGCACTACCGAGCGGCTGTTGCAGCAGCAGCTGGATCTGACCAACACCATGCTGGAGACCAGCGCCAAGGGCATGGAAGACGTCACCAAGGCCAAGGGCTACCAGGAATTGGTGAGCAACCAGGCCAAGCTGACCCAGGAATACGGCAAGGAATGGCTGAACAACTATCGCAGCGCCATTGAATTGCTCACCGAGGCTCGCGACTCCGCCGCCGAGGTGATGGACAAGCAGATGCAGCTCGCCAACAAGAACATGCAGGCAGCCGGCGAGACCGTGAAGAAGGCGGCGGCCAAGGCTACCGCGTAAATGACAGCAAACCGGCCGGGAGCAACCGGGTTCGGGCCACGATGGCCGGCCCCAGTCGCCTCCGACAGGCCGCCAACGGAGGATTCATGGCAGCACGTATCGCATTAGTGACCGGAGGTATCGGCGGCATCGGATCGGCGATCTGCGTCGAATTGGCGGCAAAGGGCTTCAAGGTCGTCGCTGGCTACTACCCGGCGGAAAAGGACCAGGCCGAGGCGTGGCAGGAAAAACAGCGGGGCGAAGGCAGGGAGTTCGAGATCGCCTCCGGTGATGTCTCCTCCTTTGAATCCTCCCAGGACATGGTGAAGGACATCGAGGCCCGTGTGGGTCCGATCGACGTCCTGATCAACTGCGCCGGGATCACCCGGGACAAGACCTTCCGCAAGATGGAGCCCGACCAGTGGAAGGCGGTCATCGCCACCAATCTCGACAGCCTGTTCAATGTGACCCGCCAGGTCGTCGACGGGATGACCGAGCGCGGCTGGGGTCGGATCGTCAACATTTCCTCGGTGAATGGCCAGCGCGGGCAGTTCGGCCAGACCAACTATTCCGCTGCAAAGGCCGGCGCCCACGGGTTCACCATGGCCCTGGCACAGGAAGTGGCACGCAAGGGCGTGACGGTCAACACCGTATCCCCCGGCTACATTGCAACCGAGATGACCCAGGCCATGGCCGAGGAGGTCCGACAGCAGATCATCGCCCAGGTGCCGATGTCGCGTATGGGGGAACCGGACGAGGTCGCCTATCTGGTCGGGGTGCTCTGTGACGATCGCGCCGCCTACGTCACGGGCGCGAACTACGAACTGAACGGCGGGCTGTTCATGAGCTTCTGAATGCCACCCTCGAGGCCTGGCCTCGAGGGCTTCATTCGTTTGCCACCGCTTCCGGTGTCGGACGCCCCGCTCACCGTCCCGCCGTTGTTGCTCTCATCGGCTGCGGTCCGCGCCCGGGGCCGGCCTATGATTTATGATCCAGCCTTATGCGCTGGCAATCACACCTTCGTCCCCGCAACAGTCTGCTCCGCCGGATCGAGATCGGCGCCTTTGCGGTGCTGTTGTCGGGGACCCTGATCTGGGCCTGGTACCACACCCCTTCCGGCCTGGACCTCGCGCTGTTCAAGAAGGAACTGCGCGTGGCATTGGTCAGCCACCCACATGACCTGACCTCCATGGATATCAACAACGGTTCGGACCAGTTCGAACTCGTGCTTCTTCGCGGATTTGCCGACCACATCGGCGCCCGGCTTCACCTGTCCCGGGTCACGGGGCCGACCGAGGCGCAACGGCTCCTGCGGTCGCGCCGCGTCGATCTGGCCGCCGGATTCCTGATCGCGCCCACGGAGGACTCCGACGTCGCCGTGGGCCCGGAAATCCTCCCGATCCGGAAATCGCTGGTCTACTGGCAGCGAAACGGTGGGGCCGTCGCTTCCGTCGCGGACCTTCCCGAGGGTACCCGGATCGGCGCGACCTCCCGTAATGCCCTGCCTGCCGAACTGCGCCCGCTCGTCACCGCCGTGGGCAAGGAACCGCCAATGGAACTCATCCAGTATGCCGATGGCCCGGAACTGGTCTTTGCCATGAGCCAGGGATATGTCGATTACGGCATCCTCACCTCCATCGAGCTGAGCCGCCTGCGGCGTGTCCATACGGAACTGCGCATGGCGCTCGCGCTGGACGGCCGGGCCTCAGTGGTCTGGCTCTTTCCGCCGGGCCTGGATCAGAGCCTGATCGACTCCGCACATGACTACCTGGCCGCGCTTCGAGCCGGGCGGGAGTTCGAACTCCTGTTCGACCGGCATTTCGGCCACCTCGAGGTCCATGACCTGGTGGACGTCATTACCTTTTCCCGTCTCGTCGAGGAGCGGCTTGCGGAATTCCAGCCCCTGTTCCGCGAGGTCGCCCTCGCCCACGGCCTGGACTGGCGCTTCCTCGCCGCGGTGAGCTACCAGGAATCGTTGTGGGATCCGGAGGCCGTGTCGCCCACCGGGGTTCGCGGACTGATGATGCTGACCAACGCCACAGCGCAATCACTGGGTGTCGCCGACCGCACCGACCCCCTCGAGAGCCTCGACGGCGGAGCCCGCTACGTCCTGCAGATGATGGAGCGCCTTCCGGCAGAGATCACCGAGCCCGACCGGACCTGGATGGCCCTCGCCTCCTACAATGTCGGCCTCGGACACCTGCTCGACGCCCGGCAACTCGCCGAGGCGGGAGGTGACAATCCGAATCTGTGGCTGGACGTGATGACCTGGCTGCCCAAGCTGGCGCAGCGGGAGTGGCACCAGCAGACCCGGTACGGTTATGCCCGCGGCTGGGAGCCCGTCAACTATGTACAGAACATCCGGAGCTATTACGATTGGCTGGTGCAGCTGTATCCGCACCCGGACGACCATCCGAATCGCAGCCCCCTCTATCTGAGCCTGCCCCTCGCCCTATAGCAAGGCCTGAACACGTCGGTTCCAGTCACAGATTCGCCACGAACGGAATGACCCGCTGTCGGTTGGTCCTGCCCCCTGGCGCAGGACATTGGGCTGCCGTTCCCCCGGTGGAAGATCAGCCGCGCCGGGCACGAAAGAACTCGCGCAGCAATTCCGCGCTCCGCTCGGCCTCCACCCCTCCGGTCACGGTCAGGCGGTGGTTGTGCGAGGGGTGCGACACCAGGTCCAGCGCGCCGCCGGCCGCCCCGGTGCGTGGGTCGCTCGCGGCATACACCAATCGAGCCACACGGGCATGAATCATCGCCCCGACACACATCGGGCAGGGTTCCAGCGTCACATACAGGGTGGTGCCCGGCAGCCGGTAGTTGCCCACCGCTTGCGCGGCCTGCCTGAGCACCCGGATCTCGGCATGCGCCGTCGGATCATGCGCCGCGATCGGGGCATTGTGGGCGCGGGCCAGGCATTCGCCAGCGCGGATCAGGACCGCCCCGACCGGGACCTCTCCGGCCCGCCCTCCCGCCGCCGCCGCTTCCAGCGCCAGCAGCATCCAATCCCGATCCACTTGTGCCTGCCCAGGAGACTCCGCAACCGGGACCGGGGGCATCGCCATGACCGGAACCCCGAACTCCCTCAAGCATCCCGGCCCGTCTGCAGGGCCTGCTCAATCGCGCCGGTCAGCTCCTCGGGACGCGTGGTGGGGGAGAAGCGCGCGAGCACGGCCCCGTCGCGACCAATCAGGAACTTGGTGAAGTTCCACTTGATGGCCTGCGTTCCCAGGGCCCCCGGGGCGGCCCGTTTCAGGAAACGGTACAGGGGGTGGGCATCTCCACCATTCACCTCGATCTTGGCAAACAGCGGGAAATCCACCCCGAAGCGGCTGCTGCAGAAGCGGGCGATTTCATCGGGGCCACCGGGCTCCTGGCCGCCGAACTGGTTGCAGGGAAAGCCGAGGACCTGAAAACCCTGCCCGGCGTAGGCCTCCTGCAATTTCTGCAGACCCCCATATTGCGGCGTGAATCCACATTCACTGGCGACATTCACCACCAGCAGGACCTGCCCTCGATACGCCGCGAGGTCCTCCTGTGTTCCGTCCAGGCGCTGGGCGCTGAAGTCATGCACGGTGGTCATGGGTCATTCCCCCAGGCGTTGTTCAAGATCTTCGAGGAGTGCAGCCATGCCCGAGGACAGCGCCGCGACCAGCGCCTGCGGCGTGCGCGCGCCCAGCTCCACCTGCTGCTCCAGTTCCCAGAACTGCGGATCCTCCCGGCCCTGGACAAAGGCGCGCAGGCCCACCCGGGCCACACCCCGACCCTCGGTGTGGAGATCCCCATGCAGGGCCGTGATCAGGATGTCGAGTTGCCGCGCCTGCGGGTGGGTGCTGGCATCGGGGATCAGGGTGACCGGCCCGCCTGCACGGGTCCAGCGCTCGCGCAGGAGCTGCTCGACGTGCTCGCGAGGGCTCAGGAACCATTCGTTGTAGAAGTCCGACTCGTAGCGATACGGACCCAATCGGTAGACCAGGCCCTTGGCTGCAAAGGCGGGAGCGATCCGAACCGAACTCAGCTCGATGAACGCACCCGGTTGCTCGGCGCGGGCGGCTTCCGGCACCTCGAGGAGGAACCAGGCCCGGTCCAGGGCCGGTCGTTCGGGCACCAAGGTGCAGCCGCTGCCCAGGGCGACCAGCAACGCGAGCGCGACCCAGCCTCCAGAGATCTTGTTCATCAGGGACTCCGTTCAATCGTGCTGCGTGGCGGCGGCGCGCCGAAGATGGCGCCGGCCGGGTTGCGCCGCGCGTCCTCGGTCAGGGAACGCAGCGCCGTCGTGGCGGCCCGAAGGTCTCCCAGGGTGGCAGCGAGCCGCTCCTCGTTGATGGCCAGACCCCGGTCCAGCCGGACCACGACCCGCTCGATCTGGGCGATCAGTTCCCCGAGGTCGGCGTCCTCCAGGGTGCCCCGCACCGACCGCAGGGTGGCTCGCGTTTCCCCGGGTAGCGCCCGGATGTCCGGATCCTGCAACAGGCGTTCAGCCGCCTGCAGCAACTCCCGGCTCTGGGCAACGGTCTGCTGCAACTGGTTGGACAACGCCTGCGCCTCGCGGCTGAACGCCTCCGTATCCAGCATCGCCACCGTGCGCTCGAGGGTGTAGAGCGCCGAGATCGCGCCTTCGACGACCCCCTCGATGTCCAGCAGGTCGAGCCGGCGCAGCAGGTTCTCGGCGTATTCCAGGAACTGGACAGCGATACTGGGAGCCGAAGGGATGTATACGTGGCGCGGATCCCAGTCGATCGGCAGCGCCGGGTGGGTCTCGGGATCCACGAAGTCCAGTTCCAGGAAGTTGATTCCCGTAATCCCCTGTGCAGTCATGCGCACCCGTAGACCCGCGGCGATCAGGGGGCTCATCAGGTCTTCAGTGAACAGGCCTTCGCGGGTGCTGGAGGCGAACCGGTCCGGGCGCACCCGCCCCTCCACAAGCACGTAACGCTTGCGTTCCGTGGGCGGTACATCCTCCTGATACTCGACGGCCGTGAAGCCAAGCCGGGTCACGTCGCCGATGGTCACGCCCCGGAACTTGATCGGCGCCCCTACATCCAGGCCCTGCACCGAACCGTCGATGTAGGTCTCGATCATCACCGTGGGCCGCAGCAGATTCCCGGTTCCGATCACGGTGAGTCCGATGATCAGGGCCACGATGGCGCCAAGGATGAACAGGCCCAGACGAAAATGATGGACGGCGCTCATGCCGATTGGTCCTCTGTCTCCGAACGGCGCAGGAAGCGCCGCACCCAGGGGTGATCGTTGGTCTCGCGCAGCACCCTGGGGTCCCCCTCGGCAATGATCGAACGCGTTTCCTTGTCCAGCATAATCACCCGGTCGGCGATCGCAAAGATGCTCGCCAGTTCATGCGTGACGACGACCAGGGTCATGCCCAAGGTGGAGGCGAGCCGCCGGATCAACTGGTCCAGATCCGCCGAGGTGATCGGATCCAGGCCCGCAGATGGCTCGTCGAGAAACAGAACCTTCGGGTCCAGCGCCATGGCCCTGGCAATGGCCGCGCGCTTCTGCATCCCGCCGCTGATCTCCGAGGGCATGAAGTCGCCGTATTCCGCGAGGCCGACCAATTGGAGCTTTGCACGGGCAATCCGGTTCATTGCCTCCAGCGGCAGATCCGTGTGCACCTCCAGCGGCAGGCGCACGTTCTCCATCAGGCTCATCGAACCGAACAGGGCGCCCATCTGGTAGGTTACACCCACCTGACGGAGGATGTCCTCGCGCTCCGCGCCCTCGGCCCGCGCCATGTCGGCCTCGCCGATCAGGATCCGGCCGGCAATCGGCGAATACAGGCCGATCATGTGCTTGAGCAGGGTACTCTTGCCGCTCCCCGAGCCGCCCAGAATCACAAAGATCTCGCCCGCACGCACGCTGAAGTTGAGATTCTCCATGATCACCATGGACCCGAAACCCATGGTCAGATCCTCGACCCGGATCACCGCCTCGTCGTCGTCCATCCCGTCTGCGCCCGCCCGGTTCAGATCGACCATGCTCATATCTCAAGCTGATAGAACAAGACCGCGAACAGGCCGTCCGCGATCACGATCAGGATGATCGCGCTGACCACGGCGCTGGTGGTCGAGCGACCGACAGCGGCCGCACCGGTGCCGGTCTGCAGGCCGCGCAGACAGCCCACGCTGGCGACGAGCAGGCCGAATACCGCCGCCTTGAACAGGCCCGAGGTCAGGTCGGTCAGGTCCACGGCGTCGCTGACCTGGTTGAAGAACGCGACCATCGGGATCCCGAAGCCGCGCATCACCAGCGCCGCCCCCAACAGCCCGATCAGGTTCGCATACAGGGTCAGCAATGGCGCCACGAAGACCCCCGCCAGGATCTTTGGCACCACGAGAAAACGGACGGGGTCGAGCCCCATGGTGGTCAGGGCATTGACCTCCTCATTCACCTTCATCGTCCCGATCTCGGCGGCAAACGCGGCACCCGAGCGGCCTGCAAGCAGGATCGCCATCATCAGCGGACCCAGTTCGCGCAACAGCGAGATGGCCACCAGGTCGGCCACGAAGATCTCCGCCCCGAACTGGCGCATCGCGATCGCCGATTGGAACGCGAGGATCACGCCGAGCAGGAAGGCAATCAACGAAACAATCGGAAGTGCCTGAAACCCTGCCGCCTCCGCCACGCGCAGGGTGTCGCCCCAGCGCACCCGGCGCGGATGACGTACCGCGCCCACCAGGGCGCTCCCGTACTCGCCGATGAAGGCGATCTGGCTGAAGATCTCCTGCCCCACCGTGCTCACACCGTCGCGTAGCCGCCGGCTCCACGGCTGGTCCTGCGGGGGGCGGGCGGAGACCACGCCCTCCGCCTCGCGATAGGGCTTCAGATGCCCCTCGACGGCCTCGGTCACACCATTCATGCGCAGGGCGCCGCCGCGTTGCGCCGCCGACTGCTCCAGGCTGTACAGCAGCGCGGCGCCGGAACCATCGCAGTAGGTCACATCGGACAGATCGACCACCAGTTCGCCGGTGCCGGCCGCCCGCGCGGCCGCCTCCAGCACCGAGGTCCATACGGGACCGACGCTGTAGGCATCCATGCGGCCGGCGAGCGCCATCCGGGCGGGAGACCCCTCCCGCACGGAATAACGCAGCGCAGCGGCCGCTGCATGTTCCTTCTCAGCCATCGGCGTTTGTGGACGATCCGGGGTTCATTTTGGCATCAACGGTCCATAATAGGTCCCACACCGGGGAACCCCCGGTTGCCATCCGACTCAACAGGCAGGGCAAACAAGGATACCCCATGAACAGTCCGGCAGAGCGCATGTATCGGCCCACCCTGGTCCGTGTCGAAGAGACCCTGAACCGTGTCCTTCTGGGCAAGCCCGAGGCCGTTCGCCTCGCGCTGGTCTGCCTGCTTGCCAACGGACACCTGTTGATCGAGGACCTCCCCGGCGTCGGCAAGACCACCCTTGCCCATGCCCTCGCCCAGGTGCTGGGGCTCGACTACCGGCGCATCCAGTTTACCAGTGATCTCCTGCCCGGCGACGTGGTGGGTGTGTCGGTCTTCGAGCAGGCCCGTGCCCGTTTCGAGTTCCATCCGGGACCGATCTTCGCCCAGGTCCTGCTGGCGGACGAGGTCAACCGTGCCCCGCCCAAGACCCAGAGTGCGCTGCTCGAGGCCATGCAGGAACATCAGGTGAGTGTCGATGGCCGCACCCACGATCTGCCGCAGCCGTTCTTCGTGATCGCGACCCAGAATCCCGCCGAACAGGTGGGGACCCATCCCCTCCCGGAGTCCCAGCTGGACCGCTTCCTGATGTGCATCGAACTGGGATTCCCGGACAGTGCCGCAGAGCGGGCATTGCTCGAGGGCAGCGGAATGATCGGCGCCTCCGGCCCTTTGGCGCCCGAGGCGGGGCCGGCGGATCTGTTGGCATGGCAGCGCGAGGTCGCGGCCGTCGTGGCGCGCCCCGCGTTGCTCGACTATGTACAGGCCCTGTTACGCGGCAGCCGCGACCCGGCGCTGTTCCGCAGCGGACTGTCGCCCCGGGCGGGACTCGGCCTGCTGCAGGCGGCCCGCGCCTACGCCCTGATCGACGGCCGGGGCTTCGTGACCCCGGACGATGTGCGCGCCGTCCTGCCCTCGGTCGCCATCCACCGCGTCGCGTCCCGAGAGTCCCAGCCCGGCGCGGCCACCATCGCCCGGCTGCTGGAATGCGCTCCGGCAAACTGAACCCGGCCCGCGGACCCGGCCTGGCGGCCCGGTGGGGGCGGCTGCGCGAGGACTTCATCCGTTGGGTGACGCGGCGACACCACGCCGACGGGCGGCGCGCGCGGGTGAGCCGTGACCGGGTCTACATCCTGCCGACACGCCAAGGCTACATGTTGCTCCTGATCCTGCTGGTGATGCTGCTGGGATCCATCAACTATTCGAACAACATGGCCTTTCTGCTGACCTTTCTGATCGTCGGCATCGGACACAACGCAATGTGGTACACCCACCGCAATCTGCTCGGGCTGAAGGCCACGGTACTCCCGGTGAAACCGGTGTTCGCCGGCACAGCACCGGTGCTGTCACTGCGTCTCGAGGAGACGGACGGAAGGCCGCGGGAGGCCCTGCAGCTGGCGGCCGGCGCGAAGGCGGGCCCGCCGGCCTACGTGGAAGCGCAGGCATCTGCGGAGATCGCGATTGTGCTGGAACCGCGCCCCCGCGGCAGCTACCGCCTGCCCCGCCAGCGCCTTTCCACGCGTTATCCGCTGGGCCTGCTGGAGGCCTGGACCTGGCTCACCCTGGACAGCGAGGTCCTGGTGTACCCGGTACCCATCCCCGCTGCCTCCGCCCCGGCGGCCGCGGCCGCCGGAGACGGCGAAGCGGCGACGGTACCCGATGCCACCGACGCCATCCCCGACGAGATCCGCGACTACCGACCCGGAGATGCGCCGAACCGCATCGCCTGGAAGGCCGTCGCCCGCAGCGGGCGCCTGTTCGTGCGTGATTCCAGCGCGGGGGAGGCGGCGCCGACCTGGCTGGACTGGGACGCCATCCAGGGGTCCGACCCGGAATACCGCCTGTCGGTGCTCTGCCATTGGGTACTGGAGGCGCACGCCTCGGGACAGCCCTTCGGGCTGCGCCTACCCGGCCAACGGCTGGGGCCGGATACCGGACCGGCGCACCTGGGGCATTGCCTGCGCGCGCTGGCCCTCTTCGGTCGCCCCGGATCGAGGCCGGCATGATGGGCTTGCTCACGCGGACCTGGGCCCGACCTCCAGAGCTTCTCGGTCTGTGGCTCCTGCTGGCGGCCGTGCCTGTCGCGGCCCTGCCTCACGCCTGGGAACAGCCGCCCTGGGTCTTCGCAGTCCTGATGGCGGCATGGCTGTGGCGCCTGCTGATTCACCTGGGCAATGCCCGCCTGCCCGCGCGCTGGCTGATGGTGCTGCTGGTCCTGGGGGGGGTAGCCCTGACCCTGGCCGAATACCGCACCGTCTTCGGACAGCAGGCCGGCACCGCCCTGCTGCTGGTGATGCTTGCACTGAAGCTCCTGGAGATCCGTACCCAGCGCGACATCGTGGTATCCCTGTTCCTGGCCTACTTCGTGATCATCACCACCTATTTCTTCAACCAGTCGATCCTGATTGCCGGCTATTCGCTGTTGTCCGCCTGGTTGATCACGGCCGCCCTGATCCAGGTACACGGTGGTCGGGTGCTGCCGTTCGCGCGGCTGGCACGTGCATCGGGGCTGATGATGCTGCACGCCTTGCCGATCATGCTGATCCTGTTCCTGGTCTTCCCGCGCATCCCGGGGCCGATCTGGGGGAGTCCTCACGACACACCGACGGGCCAGACCGGGTTGTCCGATCGTCTGGAGCCCGGGGACATCGCGCAATTGCTGGAGAACGAGGCGACGGCCCTGCGGGTGCGCTTCGACGGCCCGGTCCCTGCCTCGAGCCAACAGTACTGGCGTGCCCTGGTGATGACCGACTTCGACGGCCGCGGCTGGCGGGTCGACCGCGGCCGTCCGGAGGTGCCCACGGACGGCGCTGCGCCGGGAGACGTCGCCTATACCGCGACACTGGAGCCGACCCGTGCCCGGTACCTGCCCGTGCTGGACTTTCCGGTCGGCATCCCCGGGCAGGCCCGGCTGCTTGACAACCTGCAGGTGGTGACCCCGCGGCGCATCGACAGCCGCATGCAGTACTCGGGCCACGCCCGGCTGGATGCCCCGCCGGCATGGCCGTTGTCCGCGGAGGAACGGGCCAGGGCCCTGGCCCTCCCCGCCGATGCCGCGCCACGGGCACGGCTTCAGGCCGGGCTCTGGCGCGCCGCCCACGGCAGCGACGATCATGCCATCGTCCGGGAGGCCCTGCGGCTGTTCGCCCAAGAACCCTTCCGTTACACCCTGCGGCCGCCCCTGCTGCGCGGCGACCGCACCGATGCCTTCCTGTTCGAGTCGCGGGCCGGCTACTGTGAACACTATGCCTCCACTCTTGCCGTACTGATGCGCGCCGCAGGCATTCCCGCGCGCGTGATCACCGGGTACCAGGGTGGACAGTGGATGGAGGCCGGGGACTACCTGCGCCTGCGTCAGGCCGACGCACATGCCTGGACCGAGGTCTGGCTGGAGGACCGGGGCTGGACGCGTGTGGATCCCACCGCCGCCATCGCCCCGGAGCGCATCGAGACCGGCCTCAGCGGCTGGTTTGGCGAAGATGCCGATGCGCCGGCCTTCCTCCGTCGTTCCGGGCTGCCCTGGACGGTGCAGTGGCGTCTGCGACTCTCCGACTGGCACGACCTGATGACCTTCCGCTGGGAAAGCATGGTGCTGGCCTTCGACCCCGAACGCCAGCGCGAACTGTTCGCACGCTTCGGTCTCGACGCCACCGACTGGCGCAGCGTACTCATCGCCCTGGGTGGGTCTCTCGGCGGCCTCGCCCTGCTTGCGGGCCTGCTCGCGCTCTTGCGCCGGCCCCGGGACGGTCGGGACCCGGCCCAGCGGGCGCTGGATCGGCTGTCCCGCCGAATGCGTCGCCACCAGCTGGCGCGTGAGCCCCACGAGACCGTTGCTGCCTATGCCGCCCGTGTGAGTGCCGCGCGCCCCGATCTCGCGCACCCGCTGGCTGACTTCGCACGGGCCTACACACATCTGCGCTACGCCGAGCTCGATACGCAGCAGCGGGAGGATTTTCAGCGCCAGCTGTGGCGCGCACTGGGTGAGGCGAAGACCTGAGGCGGAGGCCCGGTGCACTGATACGCCGGGCTCAGCCCGGCGTATGGTGACAGCGAACCCCCAGCAGAGGGACGGAGACGATCAGGCGGCGTCGTGGCGGAAGATGAAGTGATGCCGGGCCCGGCGCTCGTCCTGGCGTCGTGCGACCTTCTGCACTTCAGGCCGGTTCGCGAACTGGGCCAGCGTGATGCCATCGAGGAAGTCGTACAGCTGCTGGCTCAGATCGTCCCACAACTCGTGGGTCAGGCAGCGTTCCCCCTGCTGGCAGTCCTTCTGCCCCTTGCACCGGGTGACGTCCACCGACTCGTCGACGGCCATGATGATGTTGGCGATGCTGATCTGGTCCGCGCGCTTGGCCAGCCGATAGCCACCACCCGGGCCGCGTACGCCCTCCACCAGGCTGGCCTTGCGCAGCTTGGCGAACAATTGTTCGAGGTAGGACAGGGAGATTCCCTGACATTGGGAGATATCCGCCAGGGTCACAGGGCCGATACGGTCATGGATGGCCAGGTCCATCATGGCGGTGACTGCGTAACGGCCTTTGGTTGACAACTTCATATAGATCGCCTCCAGGGATTGCTGCTATCGGTGTGTAAGGCCTTCCATTCTGGCTCGGGAGTCCATTCCGTTTTCTTGACCATCCCACTCAAGAATAATTCCATCATTGTGGCAGGCCAATGACGAAAGACCATGGAGACTATAGGCGCTTTGGCGGGGGCCGGCAGGGCATCGACAGCACCGCCCCTCGAGCGGGGGCATGGAGGCTGGTCGAAGGCCCCGCCCGAGCCCCTCAGGGCGCCCGCTCGAGGATCAGGACCAGGGAATGCAGGGGCACCCGGGGAAACAGCCCGATCAGGTCCTGATTGCGCATCCGGATGCAGCCATGGGAGGCCGGCGAACCGATCCGACCCTCTTCGTCGGTACCGTGGATATAGATGTAGCGGGCGAAACTGTCGACATCTCCGCCTTGGTTGATGCCGGGTTCGAGCCCCTCCAGCCAGAGAATCCGCGATGTGATGCGATCCCCGCCACTGACCGCATCGGGGTCGGTCAGGATCGCAGCGACCTCGCCGGTGTCGCTCCGCCCGCGGAACACGGCGCCGGCGGGCGCCCCGTCGCCAATCCGCTGCGCGACCCGGTGCAGTCCGGACGGGGTCTGCAGGCTGCCATCACGGTTGCCGACCCCGCGGGCCGCCGTGGACACCGGGAAGGCCTCAGGCGCGTGCCCGGCCTCCCAGACGTACAGGCGCTGCTCGTCCGCACGCACGATCAGCACCGGCCGACCCCAGCCCTGCGGCGCGCGGACCAGTGCATCCGCAACCACCGCCTCCAACCATGCCGCTGACGCTGCCATCACTGATCCCCGGGCCGAAGGCGGGTCGCGCGACGACCCTATTTCTTGTTTGCCAGATCCAGCACCTCGCCGGCCACCGGTTCCGCCTCGAACGCGCCCGAGTCGGCGCGCAGGGAGGCCAGATAATCGAGGTAATCCGGTGCCAGACCCGTCACGTACTCGCCGGTGAAGACGGAGCAGTCGAATCTCTCGATGGCACGGTTGCCACGCTGCACGGCGGCAACGAGGTCGTCCAGGTCCTGATAGATCAGCCGGTCGGCGGCGATGGCGGCACAGACTGCATCCTCGTCACGGCCGTGGGCGATGAGTTCATCGGCCGCGGGCATGTCGATGCCATAGACGTTCGGAAACCGCACCGGAGGCGCCGCCGATGCGAAATAGACCTTGCGCGCGCCCGCCTCCCGCGCCATCAGCACGATTTCGCGTGAGGTGGTCCCACGGACGATGGAATCGTCCACCAGCAGGACGTTCTTGTCCCGGAACTCCAGCCCGATCGCGTTCAGCTTCTGGCGTACCGATTTCCGCCGCCGGGTCTGGCCCGGCATGATGAAGGTGCGACCGATGTAACGGTTCTTGATGAACCCTTCCCGGTACTTGATACCCAGCTCGTGGGCCATCTCCAGGGCCACGGTTCGTCCGGTGTCGGGAATCGGCACGATGACGTCGATGTCGTGGTCCGGCCAGATCCGCCGGACCTTCTGCCCCAGCCGGGTGCCCATGCGCATGCGGGCGCGGTGCACGAAGACATTGTCGATCACCGAATCCGGGCGCGCGAAGTACACGTGTTCGAAGATGCAGGGATTGAGCGTCGGGTTGGGCGCACAGTTGCGGGTCTCGACGTGACCGTCCGGGGTGATGAAGATGCCCTCCCCGGGGGCGAGATCGCGCTCGAGTTCGAAACCCAGGGAGTCCAGCGCGGCACTCTCGGAGGCCACCATCCACTCGACACCATCCCCCGTCTCGCGCCGGCCGTAGACCAGCGGCCGGATGCCGAAGGGGTCCCGGAACGCCACCAGGCCGCGCCCGGCGATCATGCCGACCACCGCATAGGCACCCTGGGTCCGCTCGTGCACCCGGGCAATGGCATTGAAGACCGCCTCGCCGTTCAGGCCGTTATCGAGAAAACGCAGCAGTTCCTGGGCGAAGACGTTCAGCAGGATCTCGGAATCGGAGTCGGTATTGATGTGGCGGCGATCGGTGGCGAACAGGGCCTGCTTCAGCTCCCGCGCATTGATCAGGTTGCCGTTGTGCCCAAGCGTGATGCCGAAGGGCGAGTTCACGTAAAACGGCTGGGCCTCGGCCGAACTGGAGGAGCCGGCGGTCGGGTAGCGCACGTGGCCGATGCCCATGTTGCCGACCAGGCCGCGCATGTGCTGCGCGTGGAATACATCCCGCACCAGCCCGTTGTCCTTGCGCAGGTGCAGGCGTCCCTGGTCATCGGAGGTGACGATACCGGCAGCATCCTGACCGCGATGCTGCAGGACCAGCAACGCGTCGTAGAGCAACTGGTTGACCGCTGCGGTACCGACTACACCGACAACTGCACACATGGCAACTCCAGGGGGTCTCTAGGGAAACACGGATCAATCCGTCATCGCCGGGAGCGAAGTGACGTGGCAATCCATAAGGCATTGATTGCAGATGCGCCGTCTGGATGACTCGCGACGCTCGCCCTGCGCGCCAGCCTTCGGCTGTTCAATGCGCCAGGCGCATTAATGCCGCGCTTCGCCCGCAATGACAAGGCATTGATCAGCGTTTCCCTAGCTGCCCAGTTCACGATCGGCCTCGTCGGGGAGATCGCGCAGGCGTTCCTGGATCCCCTCCGGAAGCAGGTCCAGCATCCAGGCCACGATCCGCTCGAATTGGGGAATCAGCCGGCTCTCCTGCCACCACGGCTCTTCGGGCAACAAGGTCAGTGAGGCGAGAAAGACCAGCACGGCAACGATCAGCACCCCCCGCAACAGGCCGAACACCACACCCAGCGAGCGGTCCGTCCCGCTCAGGCCCGTGCCCCGCACCAACCGGGTGGCAAGGATCCCGGCGACGCCACCCACGATCAGGATCAGGATGAACAGCACCGCAAAGGCGATCCCCAGCCGCAGCGTCTCGTCCCCGATCGCCGCGGGCAGGTAGACGGCCGCGTCGCCCGCGAAGCGCACGCCCACCCAGATGGCGACGATCCAGGTCAGCAGCGAAAAGACCTCGCGCACGAAACCGCGATAGAGGCTGATCAGTCCGGAAAGGACCACCAGGGTGATGAATACGAAGTCAATCCAGTTCACGTCGTCCCATTCTCATCTGCATGGCGATGGCGCGGCCCGGCCGCCGCGCGTTCGGACCCCTCTCCTGACGGGCCGCGCCGGGGGCATCCCGGAAGCGCGCTAGTCTACCCCAGACCCCGGGCATTTTCCCCGTCACTGGCCGGTGTCCCGCGCGGTTCGGAGGCCATCAGGGGTGCGCGATCACGATCCCGGAGACCTCCATGCGGCGCTCGATCTCATCGCGCAGACGCAATGCCGCGTCGCGTTGGGCCCGTGGCCCGATCTTCACCCGCCATACCCCGCGGCCATTGGCGCTGGCCCGCTCGACAAAGGCCGCAAACCCCGCTTCACGCAGCCGCTCTGCCTGCTCGCGCGCATTCGCCTCGCGGCCGAAACTGCCGACCTGCACGGCCCAGCCCACCGCAGCCGGAGTGGACTCGGAAACGGCCGCGACATCGGGCCGGGTGGCCTCCTGCCCGGCGGAACCGGCCGGCGCGGCGGATTCGGCGCCGGCCGGGCGCGGTGCCCTCGGAGCCGGCTGCGGCCGCTGCGGTTCGGCCCCATCGCGGTCGCCCTCTGCGCGCTGTTGCATTGGCGGACGCGCGGGGACCGACGGCGTCTCGGGAACGACGAACTCCGGCCGCGGCGGAATGGGCTCCGCGAGCCCCTGGATGGACTCGTAACCCGCGCCATCGAACATCCACGGAAGCACCAGTACGGCCACGAGGATCAGCACGATTGCGCCGACCATCCGATACCGCAACGGGGCCTCCATCGCCATCGGCAATCAGTGCGCCCGCACCTGGACCGACCATGGCACAGCCGTCCGGGCGGGACTGCAACGGGGGTTCATGGCTGAGCGTGGGACGATGATCATGAGACGGAAACCCGGTTGGCAACGGCGCTGGGCGCGCGGCGGCCCATGCCGCCGAAAGAGGCAAGTATAACGATCCATCGGGAGTTTTTCCGGGCGACCCCACCCGGATCAGGCCCGAACCCGGTCCCCTCCTGCCGGCGGCAGCCGTTCCAGCACCGCCTGCACGGTCATGAAGGAACCGAGGACCACGACGCGCCCCCCGGGACCGGCCTGCTCCGCGGCCACGGCCATGGCCGCCCCGGGTTCCTCCGCGCGAACCACGCGACGCCCCGGCAGGATCTCCAGTTCCCGCGCGAGCTCGTTCGCGGGCAGGGCGCGCCGGGACGGGATGGACACTGGCACCCATACATCGATCTCCGGGTCCAGGGTCGCGAACATCGGGCCGCGATCCTTGTCGGCCATCACCGCCACGATCGCCACCACCGGTCCCGGCACCGGGTGCCGTTCGAGCCACGCGGCGAGTTCCCGTGCCGACTGCGGATTGTGTGCCACGTCCAGGAGCCACTCCGGCGTGCCGGCAACCCGCTGCAGGCGTCCGGGCGGCGCGGCGCCGAGACCGCTCTGCAACACCTCCCGACCGAGGCGGTCCTGTAGCTGCAGCAGGTGCACCACCGCCAGGGCCGTCGCCGCATTCTGCCCCCGGGCCCCGGTCAATGCCGCAGTCAGGGTGGCATCGAGTCCCAGATCCGCGCAGCCGCCCGCCCAGGCCCAACGTCCCCCGGGGACCGAGACATCCAGCATGAAGTCGTGTCCGAAGCGGGAGAGAGGTACGTCAAGTCTGAGCGCCTCGCCCAGTACCGAGGCCGGTGGGCTGGCCTCGCCCAGCACCGCCGGCCGTCCCGGCCGCAGAATGCCTGCCTTCTCCCAGCCGATGCGTTCCCGGTCGTTGCCCAGCCACGCCTGGTGGTCGAGATCGACGCTGGTGATCGCAGCGACATCCGGGTCCCAGACGTTCACCGCATCCAGCCGCCCGCCCAGACCGACCTCCAGCACCTGGAAGTCCACTCGGGCCTCCCGAAACAGCCAGGCCGCGGCCAGCGTGCCGAACTCGAAATAGGTCAGGGTGCGGGGACCGCGCGCGGCATCGGCAGCGGCGAAGGCCCGGCACAGGGCGTCATCGGAGGCGGGCTCTCCGTTCACGGACACGCGTTCGTTGTAGCGCAGCAGATGCGGGGAGGTGTACAGCCCCACCCGGAAGCCCATGGCCCGCAGCAGCGCCGCGACCACCGTGGCGACGGTGCCCTTGCCGTTGGTCCCGGCGATGGTGACGGTGGTCGGTGCCTCGGTGCGCAGCTGCAGGGCATCCGCAACCGCGGCGACGCGCTCCAGCCCCAGGTCGATGGCCTGGGGATGCAGGGTCTCCTGCCAGTCGAGCCATTGCTGCAGCGTATCGAAGCGCATTGCGGAGCCCTGCATGGAACCCGCGGCCGTCAGCCGGGGACGGGCGCGGCGCGGCGGACATCTGACCTGCTCCGGCCGTCCACCCCGACCACCGGGACCGGCGTCGGTCGACCATGGGCTCCTGTCATCCGCGCTCAGCCCGGCTTCCTGGCGTCACCGGTATCGTGGGCCTGTCCCGGCCCGGGTACGCCGCCGTGCCCCCCGGAGAGACCGGGGCTGAGCGGATCATTGGCCGCGGTCGCAGGGGCGATGTGATGGGTCAGCAATGCCAGCAGCGAGGCCAGCCGCGCACGCATCTCGCGACGGTCGATGATCAGGTCGATGGCGCCATGCTCGAGCAGGAATTCCGAGCGCTGGAAGCCCTCGGGCAGGGTCTCGCGCACGGTCTGCTGAATGACCCGGGGACCGGCGAACCCGATCAGCGCCTTGGGCTCCGCGGCGTTGATGTCGCCGAGCATGGCCAGGCTGGCCGAGACGCCGCCCATGGTCGGGTCGGTCATTACCGACACGAACGGCACGCGGGCCTCGCGCAGGCGCGCCAGCGCGGCACTGGTCTTGGCCATCTGCATCAGCGAGAACAGGGCCTCCTGCATCCGCGCACCGCCGCTTGCGGAGAAGCAGACCATCGGGATCCGTTCCTTCAGTGCCCGCTCGGCGCCGCGCACGAACCGCTCGCCGACGGCGGAACCCATGGAGCCGCCCATGAAGAAGAAGTCGAAGGCCGCCGCGACGATGGGCGCTCCCTCCAGTTCGCCGCGCATCACCAGCAGGGCGTCCTTCTCACCGGTGGCCTTCTGCGCCGCCGCGAGGCGATCGCGGTATTTCTTGCTGTCCCGAAACTTCAGGACATCGGAGGCCTCGACGCCGGACCCGATCTCCTCGCGCGGCCCTTCGTCGAGAAAGATCTCCAGCCGGCGGCGCGCGCCGATGCGCCGGTGATGCCCGCATTTCGGGCACACGTCCAGGTTCCGTTCCAGTTCCGGGCGATACAGCGTCGCATCGCAACCCACACAGCGGACCCAAAGCCCTTCCGGCACCGTACGCTTGATCGCGTTGTCGGTGCGGATCCGCGAGGGCATCAATTTCTCGAACCAACTCATGCGTTATCCCTGTCTTGCCTGCGCCCTACCCCCACTCAGGCCGGCTCCGGAGCCCGGGCCATGCGCGCCCCATCCATTGCCGTACGCATCTCCCGAACCAGGGCCGCGGCCGCGCTGCGGAACGCATCCGGTGCATCCGGAAACTGCTCCACCAGGCGGACGATCGCGCTTCCCACCACGACGGCATCGGCCACCTTGGCCACCCGCGCCGCCGTCGCGGCATCACGGATGCCAAAACCCACCCCCAAGGGCAGTTCGGTCAATGCCCGGATGGTGCTGAGCCGGGCACCCAATTCGGCGGTGTCCAGGCTCTGGGAACCGGTCACCCCCTTCAGGGACACATAATAGATGAATCCACGCGCGGCAGCCGCGACATGCTGCAGGCGCGCGTCCGAGGTGGTGGGGGCCACGAGGAAGATGGGTTCGATGCCGACCCGCTCGAAGACGCCGCTCAGTTCGGCACTCTCCTCGGGCGGCAGATCGACCAGCAGCACGCCGTCCACGCCAGCGGCGCCGGCGGCCTCGGCGAAGGCCTCGATACCCATGCGCTCCACCGGATTCAGATACCCCATCAGCACCACGGGGGTGTCCTGATCGGCTTCCCGGAACGTCCGCACCATGCCCAGCACGTCGCGCAGACTGGTGCCGTGGGCCAGGGCCCGTTCACAGGCGAGCTGGATCACCGGGCCGTCCGCCATCGGGTCCGAAAACGGCACGCCGAGCTCGAGCAGATCGGCACCCGCCGCCACCAGGTCGTGCATCAGCGCCACCGTCACCTCAGGGGCGGGATCGCCGGCGGTCACATAGGGAACCAGCGCGGCACGGCCGCTGGCGCGAGTCTCGGCAAAACGCTGCGCGATCCGGCTCACAGTTCGATCCCCTCAAGGCGGGCGACGGTGTTCAGATCCTTGTCCCCGCGCCCGGACAGGTTGATGATCAGGCTCTGGTCCGCCCGCATCCGCGGCGCCAGGTCCAGCACGTGGGCAATGGCGTGACTGGTCTCCAGGGCCGGGATGATGCCCTCGGTGCGGGTCATCCGGTGAAAGGCGCGCAGGGCCTCATCGTCCGTCACCGAGATGTAGGTGGCCCGTCCCAGATCCTTCAGCCAGGAATGCTCCGGTCCCACGCCCGGGTAGTCCAGGCCCGCCGAGATGGAATGCGTCTCGATGATCTGGCCATTGTCGTCCTCCATCAGGTAGGTCCGGTTCCCGTGCAGGACTCCCGGACGGCCCGCGCACAATGGGGCGGAGTGGCGACCGGTGGCAACGCCCTCGCCCCCCGCCTCGACCCCGATCAGCGCCACGGACTCGTCCGCCAGGAAGGGATGGAACAGCCCGATGGCATTGGAACCACCACCGACACAGGCCACCAGGGCGTCCGGCAGGCGTCCGGTCATCTCCAGGTGCTGGGCACGCGCCTCCCGACCGATCACCGACTGGAAGTCACGCACCATCGCCGGATAGGGATGCGGCCCCGCCACTGTGCCAATGATGTAGAAGGTACCGTCCACGTTGCTGACCCAGTCACGCATGGCCTCGTTCAGGGCGTCCTTCAGCGTGCGCGAGCCGGACTTGACCGCCACCACGTCGGCGCCCAGCAGGCGCATGCGGTAGACGTTCTGGGACTGCCGCTGGATGTCCTCGGCGCCCATGTACACCACGCATTCGAGCCCCAGACGGGCGGCGACCGTGGCCGTGGCCACGCCGTGCTGCCCGGCACCGGTCTCGGCGATGATCCGGGTCTTGCCCAGGCGCTTGGCCAGCAAGGCCTGACCGATGGTGTTGTTCACCTTGTGCGCGCCGGTGTGGTTCAGGTCCTCGCGCTTGAGGTAGACCTGCGCGCCGCCGAGTTCCCGTGACAGGCGCTCGGCGTGATACAGCGGGCTCGGCCTGCCGACGAAGTTCTGGAGATCCGCATCGAGTTCGGCCAGGAACTCCGGATCCTGCATGTACTTCTCGTAGACCGCCTGCAACTCGTCCAGCGCGCCCATCAGGGTCTCGGCCACGAACCGTCCGCCATACGGCCCGAAATGCCCGCGCGCATCCGGAAAGGCCGCCCAGTCGATTGCCTGCTTCATCTCACTCACGTTCCACCTGTCTCACCGCGTCCACGAAATCCCGGACCAACCGGGGATCCTTTTGTCCGGGCGCGCGCTCCACGCCCGAACTGACATCCACGCCGTAGGGTCGGGTCTGCGCCAGCGCCTGTCCCACATTGCCCGGATGCAGACCACCGGCCAACAGCCAGGGGCGTTCCAACGCATCCGGAATCCTGCGCCAATCGAAGGCCTGGCCGGAGCCACCCATCATGCCGCCTGCGTGGCCGTCGAGCAGAAAGCCCCGCGCCTCGGGGTGGGCATCCATCTCCGGCCGAGGGTCGAACCCGTCGCCCATGGCAACGGCCTTCAGGTAGGGCAGCCCGAAGCCCCGGCAGAAGGCACCGGTCTCGGCACCATGAAACTGCAGCAAGTCCAGCCGGCAGCCCTTCAGGACCCGCTCGACCTCAACCGGCTCCGGATCGACAAACAGCCCCACGGTGGCGACGAAGGGTGGCATCATCGCCGCGACCGACGCTGCCTGTTCGACGCTCACGGCGCGACGGCTGCGCGCATGAAAGACCAGCCCGATGGCATCGGCCCCGGCGCGGGTGGCTGCCAGCGCCTGCCCGGGATCGGTGAGGCCACAAATCTTGATTCGGTAGCGCATGATGGGCGACTGGCGGTTGGTCGGCTCCGGGGGATTCCGCGGCGCGGAGGGGCCATCGGGGGATGGTTCTCCGATCGCACGTGGCCCCGATGGTTCCAGGGGCCGGAATGGGCCGGTACCCCGGGCGGCTTCCTCGTCCGCGCGGCCGCTCCGCCCAGCATCCGGCAAACGCGTAGATTACCAGAACAGGCTGGTCCGGGTGTTGCCCAGAACCCGGCGCACTACTCTGCCGGAAGGGCCGGTACGATCGGCCAGACCGGCTGCGTGCCCGCCTCCGGCAGCCCGAAGATTGGGTCGTAATCCACGCCGACCAGATACAGACCACCGGCCGGAGCCGTGATGCCCGAGGCCCTGCGGTCGCGCGCCTCGAGCACCGCCCGGACCCAGTCTGGCTCACGCCTGCCCTGCCCGATCGGAATAAGGACACCGGCGATATTGCGCACCATGTGATGGAGAAAGGCGTTGGCATGGACATCGAGCACGACGAAACGGCCCTGTCGGGTCACGCTGATGGAGTGGATGGTCTTCGTCGACGACTTCGCCTGACAGGCCGTGGCACGCAGACTGGTGAAATCGTGGCTGCCAACCAGGAACTGGGCCGCCTCGTGCATGCGTTGCGCATCCAGAGGGTAGCGCCACCAGGCGAGGCCCCGGGCCTGAATGGCGGGGCGCACGGCCTGGTTGGCGATGACGTAGCGATAGCGCCGGGCCTGCGCCGCGAAACGCGCGTGGAAGGCGCGCGAGACGGGCCGCGCCCAGAGCAGGGCCACGGCATCGGGTAGACGGGCATTGGCGCCCAACAGCCAGTTCCGCTCTTCGCGGACCGCGGTGGTGTCGAAGTGAATGACCTGACCGGTGGCATGTACACCGGCATCGGTCCGCCCGGCGCAGTGCAGTTCCACCACGTGCCCGGCAACGAAGCCGAGGGCCGCCTCGACCGCCGCCTGCACACTGGGACCATCCTTCTGGCGCTGCCAGCCGACAAAGCCACTGCCGTCATATTCGACACCCAGGGCCCAGCGCTGGGAGATCATCGCGGCTGCAGGCACCGATACCGTCCTCTCACTCGGCAAGCCGGAGACCCGCGATCAGCAACACTGCCAGCCACAGCAGCAGTACCTGGCCGACCAGCCGTGCGCCCGTAGGCAGAGGCCGCAGCCGTTCCCTTTCCGGCGCGTCGGACTGGCGAATCCGGGGCGAGGCCCCGGCGAGGGCAGCGTCCAGGCGGGTGATCAGGAACTCCCTGCCGGCCCGCAGCAGCCCGAAGCGGGTCCCCTGCACCCGCAAGCGGAATTCGAGATAGTCCCTGCGCTGCGCCTCGAAGTAATCCAGCGCCAGAAACAGTCGCTCGGCAACGACCTCGGCACGCAACCCCAGGGGCCTCAGAAGCGACAGCCAGCGCGCCAGACCCCGGATCTGCGCAGTCCGTTCGAACGCGGCGGTCAGCCACGCGACCCAGCAGACCACCAACACCAGCGCCCCGATGCGTACACCGGCGTCGCCCAGTCCCTCGGGGGACGGGCGCAGGCGGTCCCATCCCCAAGGCCCCGCGCCGGGGTCCATCCAGCCGAAGAACAACAGCAGGGACAGGAAGAACCATTTCAGTCGCCATGCGAGGGCGAGGCCGCGGCGCACGGGGCACTCACCCATGGCCACCAGCAGCGCCAGCACCAGAAAGCCGGGCAGCAGCGCGATGGCGGAGGGATGCACCAGGATCGACGACAGCAGCAGGATTCCGGCGATGGCCAGGGTGGCGAGCCAGTCGGCAGAGATCGGACCGAGGATCGGCCACGGGTGGCCGGGCATGTCCGGGCGGGCCATGGCGACCCCTGCCGTTCAGTCCTGGCTACCCTCGATCTGGCCGCGGATCTGCTCCGCCTTCGCCATCTGCTCGGAGGTCGCGGTGGCCTTGATCTCGTCGAGGAGCGACAGGGCTCCTTCGCGGTCACCCATTTCCACAAAGGCCTCGGCAAGGCTCAGTTTCATGCCGTTCTCGGAGGTATCCGCCTCGCTCCCGGATCCGGCAGCAGCCGGCACAGGTGTGGCCTCAGACGGGGCATCGAAATCCGGCAGGTCCAGCATCGCGAGTTCGTCCTCCTCTGCTGCCGACGGCTTGCCCGTCTGCGGACCCTTCGATCCGGAAGACGGATCCGGCGAGTCCCCGGCATCGATCGCATCGAGATCGAACCGCAACATGTTGTCGTCGTCTTCCTCCGCCGCCGGACCTGGCTTCGAGGCAGCCGGGACGGCCTCCGTTTCCGGCGCATCGAAGGCCTCGAACTCGAGGGAATTCCCCTGGATATCCCCTTCGGGAGCATTCCCGGCGCCGGCCGGCGCGCCGGCGGGGGAAGCATCCGCGGCAGCATCAACCCGTCCCTCCGCCGCGGTGATCCGCTCGCGCAGGGCATCGTCTCCCGGTCCCAGACGTTCGCGCAGGGTCGCTGCATGGGCACGGACCGCCTCGGCGTCGCCGTTGGCGGCGTGGGCCTCGATCAGGCGGATGCGGTATTCCGGACTGTCGTGACCCTCCTTGATGGCGTTCTCGAGCACCGAGATCGCCTGGTCGTTCATGCCATAGGCCAGGTAGAGATCGAGGTCCGCAAGGAGGTCCTCCTCCCTGCTCGCGCCCTTATCCGAATCACTGGGGGGCTGCGGCTGCGGTTCCTTCGCGGCCTGCGGCGCTCCGGTGGCCACGAGACCGGCTCCAACCGGTGCGGCGACTGCGCCTGCGCTCGCGGTTGCCCTCTCTGCAGCACGGGCCGCCGGAGTCGGCGGTACCTCGGTGGCCCCGGTCGGCGATGCCGGTACGTCTTGCACCAAGGCGGCCTTGCTCCGTACCGGCCGAAAGACCGACACCAGCAGGAGGAGAAGCAGAAGCATCGAGGTCAGCGCCAGCAGCGACAGTAGGGGATCCGTAGCGATCCTCTGGTGCAACGCGATGTCTTCGCCGGAGGTCCCAACACGCGCGTCGGCACCCGGCTGCGCCGGCATCTCCCGCAGACGCTGCTCCAGTTGCGCCAGTTCCGAATTCATCACGGTGATCATCTGATCGCGCTCGGCCACCTCGCCGCGCAGGGAGATGAGTTCGTCCCGCAACTCGGCCATCGCCGTTTGTTGCGACAGCAGGGCCTCCTCGATCACCTGGGTGCTCTGACCATTGCCCTGGCCGGACGCCGGGTCCTGCTCGCCAAGGATCTCGAGCCGGTCCGTTGCCAGGGGTTCGCCATCGCCCGCAACGGCTGCGGCGGCCTCGTCCCCGGCATCTTCCGAGGCGGCCGCCGATTCGATGTCATCCGCCGCTGCAGCCGCTGCGGGCTCGGTTTGCGTATCCGGATCGCGCCCTTCAGGGAGTGACTCCACCTCCGGGGGCGCCGGATCAGCCGGTTCCGGGGGCGGCGTTGTCGGGGCTTGCGGAGCCACGCCGCCCCGCCAGATCTCGGTCTGGCGTTGGATCGCAGCGCGTGCAACGCCTGGATCGACAGCGGCCATCGCCTCCTCGGAGGGCAGCTCCAACTGCGCGCCGGCCAGCAACCGGTGCACATTGCCATCGGCGAAGGCCCGCGGGTTCGCCTCGAGTATCGCCAGCATCGCCTGGTTCGCGGAGACGCCGGAGTATCCCTGGCGGCGCACGATGGCGAGCAGATTATCGCCAGGGCGGACCGCGTACACGCCGGCACGGGGTGTACGCGTCGCCGTACGCGTGGCCGCCGGGGCCCGGTCCGTCGTCTGGGCTCCGGTCACCACCGGAGCCGCGCTGCGCTCCCGGGTAAAGGCGACCGGCGGATCAAGCAGAATGGTGTACTCACGCAGGACACGACCGGCACCCCAGCGCACCTCCAGCAGCAACCCCACGTAGGGCTCGCGGACCGGTCTCTGCGTGGTCAGCCGCACGATGCGGCTGGTGCCGGTGCCCTCCAGCTGGATATCGAGATCCGCCGGCACTGCGGCGCGGGACAACCCCGCGCGCTGATAGGCCGCCTCCGAGGCCAGCCGCACATCCAGGCCCTCATCGAGCAGCGCACTTCCCTGCGCCCGGATCTGCGCCTGCAGCGGCTGATTGAGAAAGGATCGGACCTCGATCTCTCCGAGGCTGACACTGGCCATTGCCGGTGTACCCAACGCCAGTACGAACAGGACCAGGATGATTTTGAGCACGCGCATCTCCCCTCGCGATGAACCGAGGCCTCCGGCCCAGGCCAACCAACCGCCCGGCATGTTCCCCTCTACTCGGCCGGCGGAATGATCCTAGGTTACCAGAGCCTTCGCGTTCATGTGATGCAAATCACAGATATTCCTGCGCCAGGACCTCGGCGATCTGAATCGTGTTCAACGCGGCCCCCTTGCGCACATTGTCCGATACCACCCATAGGTCCAGCCCGCGCGGATGCGAGATGTCCTCGCGGATGCGCCCGACGAACACGCCGTCGCGGCCACTGCTCTCGGTCACGGCGGTCGGATAGCCGCCCGGCTCCCGCTTGTCCAGGACCGTCACCCCCGGCGCCTGCGACAACAACTCGCGCGCCGCCTCGGCACTGATCTTCTCCCGCGTCTCGATGTGTACCGCCTCGGAATGACCGTAGAAGACCGGCACCCGCACCGTGGTCGGATTCACCATGATGGCTTCGTCTCCGAAGATCTTCCGGGTCTCCCAGACCATCTTCATCTCTTCCTTGGTATAGCCGTTGTCCATGAAGGCATCAATATGCGGCAGCACGTTGAAGGCGATCTGCTTGGGATAGACCTTGCACTCCACCGGTTTGCCATTCAACAGGGCTGCGGTCTGATGGGCCAGCTCCTCGATCGCCTCCTTGCCGGTACCGGACACGGCCTGGTAGGTCGCGACATTGATGCGCTCGATCCCGACGGCGTCGTAGATCGGCTTCAGCGCCACCAGCATCTGAATGGTCGAGCAGTTCGGGTTGGCGATGATCCCCCGCTGGGTGTACTGCGCGATCGCCTGCGGATTCACCTCCGGCACCACCAGCGGAATATCGTCGTCGTAACGGAACTGGGAGGTGTTGTCGACCACCACGCAACCGGCAGCCGCGGCCTTCGGCGCATAGACGGCGGAGACCGACGCCCCCGGTGAGAACAGACCGATCTGCACCTTTCCGAAGTCGAACTCCGCCAGATCCTCCACCACCAGTTCGCGATTGCCGAAGGCCACGGTCTTGCCTGCGGAGCGCTCGCTGGCGAGGGCGTAGACCGTGCCCACGGGGAACCTGCGTTCCGCAAGGATCGACAGCATCGTCTCGCCGACGGCTCCGGTAGCGCCCACCACCGCAACGTCAAATGTCTTCGTATTCATGATATTACCGCCATTTTATAAACTATTGCGTCAATCCAAGGCCGCGACCAGCGCGTCGCCCATGGCCTCGGTTCCGACCAGCGTGCCGCCCTCGGACTGGATATCGCTCGTTCGCAGCCCCTGATCGAGTACGCGCCCGACGGCCGCCTCGATCCGGCGCGCGCCGGCGTCCTGCCCCAGGCTGTGCCGGAGCATCATTGCCACCGACAGCACGGTGGCAATGGGATTGGCCTTGTCCTGACCCGCGATGTCCGGAGCGGAGCCGTGGATCGGCTCATACAGCCCGGCGCCGGTCGCATTCATCGAGGCGGACGGGAGCATGCCGATCGAGCCGGTGAGCATCGCGGCGGCATCGGAGAGGATGTCCCCGAAGATGTTTCCGGTCACCATCACGTCGAACTGCTTGGGCGCCCGCACCAGCTGCATGGCCGCATTGTCCACATACATGTGGGAAAGCTCCACCTCGGGATATTCCTGGCCGACGCGGATCACCACCTCGCGCCACAACTCCGAGACCTCCAGCACGTTCGCCTTGTCCACGGAACACAGGCGGCGATCGCGCTTCATGGCCGCATCGAAGCCGACGCGGGCAATCCTCTCGATCTCGGACTCGCTGTACACCGCCGTATTGAAGCCCACGCGCTCGCCATCGCGCAGCTCGATGCCACGCGGCTGCCCGAAATAGATGTCGCCGGTGAGCTCGCGCACGATCAGCAGGTCCAGCCCCGCCACCACCTCGGGGCGCAGCGTGGAGGCCGACGCGAGTTGCGGATACAGGATCGCGGGGCGCAGGTTGGCAAACAGCCCGAGATCGGCCCGGATGCCGAGTAGACCGCGCTCCGGCCGCAACTCCCGCTCCAGCGCCTCATACTGCGGCCCGCCCACGGCCCCCAGCAGGATGGCATCCGCCTCGCGCGCCATCCGCTGCGTCGCCTCCGGATAGGGATGACCGACCGCGTCGTAGGCCGCCCCGCCGATCAGGCCCTCGTCGATCTCGATGTCCATCCCTTCCAGCGCGGCGACCCGGTCCAGGACCTTCAGGGCCTCGCTGACGATCTCCGGGCCGATCCCATCGCCCGGCAACACCAGAATCCTCTGCACCCAGTCTTCTCCTCGTGTCCACCCAAACCCGTTTGTATGAAGCTGCGCGTCCGGCTGCCTGCCGGCGGGTGTCGGCAGCAGGGATGCTGCCGTCAAGCCTACAGGGATGTATTCACGGCGTCCCGCCGGCGGGCAGCCGGATGCGCAGCCCGGCACCAGCACATCAGTCAAACCTCATTCACGCCGCCTACATCAACCAGGGCGCTTCCTCGCGGCGACGCGCCTCGTAGGCGCGGATCTCGTCCGCATGCTGAAGGGTCAGCGCGATGTCGTCCAGTCCCTCCAGCAGCCGATGCCGCCGGTATTCATCCAGATCGAAATGGAAGACGGGGCCGCCCGGGACCCGGACCGCCTTGGCCTGCAGATCCACTTCGAGCCGAAGTCCAGGCTCCTGTTCCACCCGCCGAAACAGTTCGTCGACCTCCTCTTCTTTCAAAACAACGGGTAACAGCCCGTTCTTGAAGCTGTTATTGAAGAAGATGTCGGCGAAGGACGGCGCGATCACGGCCCGGAAGCCGAAGTCGTCCAGGGCCCAGACGGCGTGTTCGCGCGAGGAACCACAGCCAAAATTCTTCCGTGCCAGCAGGATCGTCGCCCGATCGAACGGACGCTGGTTCAGGACGAAGTCCGGGTTCTTCCTGCGCCGGGCGTTGTCCGCATCCGGTTCGCCGGGATCCAGGTAACGCCAATCATCGAAGGCATTCGGCCCGAACCCGGTGCGCTTCACCGACTTCAGGTACTGCTTCGGGATGATGGCATCGGTATCGACGTTCGCGCGATCCAGCGGCGCGGCAATGCCCTCGTGTACGGTAAAGGCCTGCATGACTCAGCCCTCCAGTTCTGCGGGATCGATGAAGTGACCGGCCACGGCCGCAGCCGCCGCCAGCGCCGGGCTGACCAGGTGGGTCCGCCCGCCCTGCCCCTGCCGCCCCTCGAAGTTGCGGTTCGAGGTGGACGCACAGCGCTCGCCCGGCTCCAGCCGGTCCGCGTTCATGGCCAGGCACATGGAACAGCCCGGTTCGCGCCACTCGAAGCCGGCGTCGAGAAAGATCCGGTCC
>JAWLFM010000104.1:0-9231 GCA_041685565.1 Thioalkalivibrio sp. | reverse complement strand
CGCGCCCGGCGGCCCGGGCGGCCTTCACGGCGGTGTTGAGCATCGGGTGCATGGGCGGGACTCCGGGATGGCTGCTGGGGGTCGCGAACGATACACAAGACTGCCCGTCAGGAAAAGCAGTCGTTATCTTGTAGGAGGCGAGCCCTCTCGCCGATTCGGCGCCGGGAAAGATCGGCCAGAGGCTGGCCTCCTGCAGGCAGAGAACACGGATCCGCGCGCCGGTGTGCCCTTTCACAATGATCAATAAATCCTATAGAATTCCCATCCAAGATGATGAATCCCTTTACATGGCTTCTCGCCCTTCCTCGCGACCGGAAGCGCTGGCTGATGGTGTCTGCGGACCTGGTCATGCTGCCGCTGGCGCTCTGGTCGGCCTACATGCTTCGCCTTGCCGAACCGTTTCCGCCGGCAATGCAATCCGGGTGGTGGCTATTCCTGCTCGTCCCGCTCGCTGGAGTCTACATCTTCGGGCGGCTGGGGCTTTACCGAGCCGTCGTACGGTACATGGGCTGGCAGGCCATATGGACAGTCAGTGCCGGCGTGCTGATCCTCGCGGCCGTACTGTTCCTCGCCAGTTTCCCAACGGAGGCACGCACGCCGAGATCCATACCTCTGATCTTTGCCGCCGTCGCACTCGTGTATGTGGGAGGCAGCCGGTTTTTCGTGCGGGCCTGGTACCAGATGATGATCGGGGGGCCCCGACGCGGTGCAGAACCGGTGATCATATTCGGAGCGGGGGTGTCCGGGGCGCACCTCGCGAAGAGCCTCCATGGGGGTGACCGTTACCTGCCGGTGGCCTTCATCGACGAGGATCCGGGCCTGCACGGCAGCGTGATTGATGGAATACCGATACACGCACCCAGGCAGATCCCCGATCTGACGGAGACGTTCGCGGCGACGCGTGTGCTGCTGGCTATTCCGTCGGCCAGTCGCACCACGCGCCGGCGCATCCTGGACCTGCTGGAGCATCACCCGGTTCACGTGCAGACCATCCCTGCGATGGACGAACTCGTGGGCGGCAAGGCGCGGATCAACCAGCTGCGCGACATCGATATCGGCGATTTGCTGGGGCGCGACCCGGTCCCGCCGGTGCCTGAGCTTTTGGCCCGCGACATCCGCGAACGGTCGGTATTCGTATCCGGGGCGGGCGGATCCATCGGCTCCGAGCTTTGCCGCAAGATCCTGGTACAGGAACCCGAGTCCCTCGTCCTTTACGAGCGCAACGAGTACGCGCTGTACAAGATCGAGGCCGAACTCTCGGCACTGAGGGAGGGCCGGGGAATCGCGACGGCCCTGATCCCGATTCTAGGCTCGGTCTCGAACAGTCGCCGCGTGAAGTCGGTATTCCGGCATTTCAAGGTCCAGACCGTGTATCATGCAGCGGCGTACAAGCACGTGCCGATGGTCGAACACAACATCCTCGAGGGCGTGGAGAACAATGTCTTCGGGACGCGGGTGCTGGCCGAGGCCTCCGCGGAGTGCGGTGTTGAGCGCTTCGTGCTGATCAGCACGGACAAGGCGGTCCGGCCCAGCAATGTGATGGGTGCGACCAAGCGCCTCGCGGAACTCGTGCTTCAGGAAATGTCCGCTCGCCCGGACTGCGGGACCGTCTTCACCATGGTGCGGTTCGGCAACGTCCTCGGTTCATCGGGCTCGGTTGTCCCGCTGTTCCATCGCCAGATTGGTGAAGGCGGGCCGGTGACGGTGACCCATCCCGATATCACACGTTACTTCATGACCACCGCCGAGGCAGCGGACCTGGTCATCCAGGCCGGCGCGATGGCTACGGGTGGGGAGGTCTACGTACTGGACATGGGGGAGCCCGTCAAGATCATCGATCTCGCGCACCGCATGATCCGGCTTCACGGTCTTCGCGTGCAGAATGAACAGAACCCGCACGGGGACGTTCGAGTCGAAATCAACGGACTGCGGCCGGGGGAGAAGCTCTTCGAGGAACTCCTGATCGGACAGAATGTTTCAGGCACGAACCATCCGAAGATCATGCGCGCCGACGAAGACGCGCTATCGAGCACTGAACTCGGACGGTTGCTGCAGGACTTGCAGGAGGCCGTCACGAACACGGATCCACAGCGCGCACACGAGGTTCTCCGTTCGGCCGTGGCCGAATTCAAACCGCGATCCGGTCCATGCGACTGGATACCGGCACTGGGTCACGATCTACCAAGGTTTCCGGTTCCGGTCCCTGCCAGCGGCAACCCGAACTGATGAACTGCGAACTGGAAACAGAAAAAGGACTCCTGCGTGGCTAAAAACCCGGTCGCCGGCTCCGATGACGTGACATCGCGAGAAACCCCTGTGCCAGCCGGCTACCCGGATTCTGGTCCGTACTCCGATGAGATCTCGCTGGTTGATCTCGCAAAGGTACTCTGGACGCGCCGCTGGTGGGTGGTGGGTATCACTGTGGGTACGGTGGTGCTGGCACTGCTGATCGCGCTGTCAACGGAGCACGAGTACCGGTACATGACCACCGTTCGCATCGGTGAGCTGAATATCGACAAAAGGGTGAGCAACGTAGACGAGGTGAAGGAGACGCTCGAGCGACAACTCATGCCATCACTCCGTCGCTCCTTTACGGAGAGGCACGGCCTGGAGCGACTACCTTTTGATGTCGCAATAGAGGCTGAGGAAGCGGGGGGCCTGGTGTCACTGAGCAGTGAGAGCGGGGTTGAGAATGAAGGTCTCGTGGAGGCCTTTCATTCCGAGCTCGCTTCAATGCTGGTGGCCCGGCATTCCGAAATCCTGGATGTGATTTCGGCGCAAACGGAACAGCGCCTGGAGCACCTCTACGCGCGTCTTGAATTTCACCACCAGCGCCTGGAGGAGTTGAACCGTCTTGGGAGTGCGGTTGCCGCCCTGGAATTCGATGAGCCTTTGAATGGAGGGGGCGAGCAGGACCCGCCTGGAAGCACGATGCAACCCGGAGGAGGCGAACAGGATCTCGCATTGACCACCCTGATGAGTCGCCTCCAGGTATCGGACCTGATGAATCAGTACGAGCGAAACCTGAGTACCCTGATGCGCGACATCGAGGATAACGAGCTGCAGCGCGACTGGATCACCCCCACCCATGTGGTGGTCGAAGCGCTCCGCAGCGAGTCCCCGGTGGGTACCGGCCGCAGCCTCATCCTCGCCCTCGGGCTGGTGCTTGGCGCCATGCTTGGCCTGTTCGGCGCATTCTTCGCCGAATTCGGCGCTCAGGTCCGGGAGAGCCTCAAGGCCCCCCCAGACGCCTGACACCCCCCGCAGGAGGCCAGTCCCCTGGCCGATTCGCCATCGCGTTCCTCAATCCCGAACCCTATTCGGAAGAACAGAGGTGCGCGCTTGCAGATCTTCAGCCCCACGTGGTCCAATCCACGTTCAAACCGTGAACGTACCGGCCGACGGACCTGATTCAAGGGTGTCACCGTCCCGGCGGTAGCGTGCCCGAGTCCTCGCGATGACCCCGGAAGAACTCCACCTGAAACTCCTGCGCCTGCTGGAGGAAGACTCCACGCGTTCCCAGCGGGAGCTCGCTCGCGCGCTCGATATCTCGCTGGGTGGCACCAACCACGCATTGCGCGCGCTGCTGGATCGTGGCCTGGTCAAGGCCCACAACTTTCGCCGCAGCGACAACAAGCGCGCTTATCTCTACAAGCTCACCCCCAGCGGCCTGCAGGAAAAGGCGCATCTCGCCTACCACCTGCTGCAGCGCAAGCGAGCCGAGCACGAAGCCCTGATGCAGGAGATCGAGCGTTTGCGCGTCGAGGCCCAGACCGGGTCCCCGCGCCCGAAGGCCCCTGATGCCGAGTGAGCCAGTAATGGCAGTCATTCAGGACGACAGGCTTCGCGTGCCGGGCTCCGGGCGATTGCATCGGCCCCACTGGCTGGCATGGTTGCCGAGTTTGGCTAGCCCCCCGAAGTGCTATACTTGTATAGCACTTTCCAGGAGGTGATCCCCATGCTGGCTTTGCGTCTGCCTGAAGATGTGGAAGAACGCCTGGCTGCCCTGGCCAAGGCCACAGGTCGTAGCAAGAGCTACTATGCGCGCGAGGCGATCGTGCAACATCTGGAAGACCTTGAAGACATCTACCTGGCCGAACAACGCCTGATTGACCACCGCAAGGGAAGCGGCGAGACAGTCTCCATGGACGAAATGAGGCGCCGACTTGAGCTGGAAGATTGAGTTCGACAAACGCGTGGAAAAGGATCTCCGCGCGCTGGACAAGCAGGCAGCCAGGTGGATTCTGGAATATCTGAACGAGCGGATCGCGCCCCTTGACGACCCACGCAGGTTGGGTAAATCGCTTTCGGGCGAGCTGGGCGAGTACTGGCGCTACCGCGTTGGCCCGTACCGTGTCATTGCGTCGATTGACGACGATCGGCTCCGGGTGCTGGTCGTCCGCGTTGCTGATCGCAATACGGTGTATCGCCAGGGGAAGGTTTAAGGGCCGCACAATGGCAGACCTTGCCCTCTTGTAGGAGTCCAGCCCCCTGGGCGATCGGGCCTCTCCAACGTCCCCATCGCCGAGAGGCCCGGCTCCTACAAGTCGAAGGCCTGCGGTGGCCCGTCAACCCTCCGGGGTCGTGAGAAAATTAATCGGCTCCCCCTTCGGTGCTAAAATGAGTACCAAAAGCGGTACTGGAGGCCATGATGGAGAACGTGATTTCGGCACAGGAGCTCAAGCGCCGCGGGATCAGCGCGGTGGATGAAGCGTTGAAAAACGGGCCGGTGCATGTGATCCAGCGCAATCGCCCGCGGTACGTGATTTTGAGCGAGGACGACTACCAGCGACTGTCGACCGGCGTAGAGGCCAGGCAGCGGCTGTGGAGCCGGTTGCTGAACGAGGATGCGCCACCAGTCCTGCCGCGAAGCCGTGCCGAGCTGGACCGCGAACTGCAAGCGGAGCGCGATGGCTGGTCTGATTGATGCTGGCTTTTCTTGATGCCAGTGCCATCATCTACCTCTTGGAGGGCGACCCGGGTACCCGGGAGGCTGTACGCCACGTGCTGCGGGATCTGAAGCGCGGAGAGGGTGCGCCGGAGCTGGCGGTCTCGGCATTGAGTCGTCTGGAATGCCGCGTCCGGCCGCTCCGTGAATCGAATGCGCAGGCGCTGGAGCAGCTGGATGCGTTTCTTGGCGATCCAGGCCTGTCGGTCATTGCGTTGGATGCCGCCGTTCTGGACAAGGCCACGGAGCTGCGTGCCCACCATGGGCTCCGTACGCCCGATGCCATTCAGGCGGCCTGCCTGCTGGCGGTCGATCCGGAAGGCGCCTTCGTGACGGGCGATGGTGACTTTGCAAAGGTCCCCGGCCTCCGCGTTCACCGTATTCCACGTTGAACCAGAAAGGCTTCCCTGACTTCATCCCGGCCACAGTGAAGCGAAGAGCCGGGGTCTCCAGCGGTGGCGGCGGCCCCGACGTGGTCGGCAGAAAGCAATCGGTCCCCGTTTTTGTGCGGATCTGTTTTCGAGACAGGCGATGGTTCGCGGCTCCGGCAAACAACGGCGCCGGGAGTGATCGCTGATCGAACGCCCGTGATGTGGTGCGCCAGGGTCTTGTGTGACATGCTGGATGCCTCTGTGGCAGGAGCCGGAAGTCGTGGCACAAAAAGACAATGAGGTGCAAGTCGGCGCGCAAGGTCGGGTCGTGATCCCGGCGGCGCTGCGCAATACGATGAAGCTGCAACCCGGCGACCGTCTGATTGCTCGCCTGGTTGGCGAAAGCCTGGTGCTGGAACGGCGAGAACTGGTGGAGAGACGGTTGCGCGAGCGGTTCAAGCATATTCCGCAGGACGTCAGCCTGGTGGATGAACTCATCGGTGACCGGCGGGCCGAAGCCAAGCACGAGCAAGGGGATCCATGACCCCGGTACTGGATGCTTCGGTCTTGCTGGCCTTCCTGCACGACGAGCCCGGCGGAGACCGCGTCGCCCGCGTGCTCGATGGCGGCCACATGTCGACGGTGAACTGGTCCGAGGTGTTGCAGAAGTCCCTGCAGCGCGAGGTAAACGTTCAGGGGATGCAACAGGAGTTTGTGGATGTCGGGCTGTTGTTCGAACCCTTTACCGCGGAACAAGCAGCGCTGGCTGCACAACTGTGGGAGCCATCCCTGCGGCACGGCCTGTCGATGGCCGACCGGGCCTGTATCGCTCTGGCGATGGACAAGGCGCTCCCGGTGTTAACCGCCGATCGCGCCTGGGCACGTCTGGACATCGGCATCGAAATGCATATCTTGCGTTAGCTCTGTGATCATCACGGCGCCGAGGCCGAGGCCCAGGGCGCACGAAGTACCGAGTTCCTGAAGCAGTGTAGGAGACCGCGCACAGGTGGCTGGGCCCCAGCCACCTGTGGAAGTAGGCCCGCCCGAGAAGCCCCGCCCGAAGCCGGGCGCGAGGCAGGCTGCCCCACACCAATGACCGCTCCGCCACGCAGCTTCGGTGATCCCGGCCGCAGCGAAGCGAAGAGCCGGGATTTCAGGCGATCATGACTGCCCGCGACATTGACGGTGCCCAAGCGAATCAGCGAACCCCAAGAAACTAAACGGAATACAACGGAATGTCTGTACAACAGGAACTGATCAAGCGCTTGCAAGAGCGCAGTGCTGTCATCGGCATCATCGGGCTTGGCTACGTCGGTCTGCCCCTCATGCTTCGTTATGTGGAGCTGGGCTACCACGTACTCGGGTTCGATAACGACCCCTCCAAGGTCGAGCAGCTGAACGCGGGGCAAAGCCCCATCGAGCATATCCACAGCGACCAGATCGCCGATGCGGTTGGGTGCGGTCTGTTCGAGGCCACAAGCGACATGTCGCGGGCATCGCAGGCGGACGCCCTGATCATCTGTGTCCCCACGCCACTGGATCGCTACCGTCAACCGGATCTGTCCTATGTGGTGGGCACCACGGATGCCGTCGTTCCGCATATGCGCTTCGGCCAGGTGGTCTCGCTGGAGAGCACCACCTACCCGGGCACCACGGAAGAGGAGCTGGCACCGCGCATCGGCTCCGGCGGGCTCAAGGTGGGGGAGGACATCTTCCTCGTCTATTCCCCGGAACGCGAAGACCCCGCCAACCCCGACTTCAAGACCCAGACGATCCCCAAGGTCTGCGGCGGATACTCCCCCGCATGTCGGGAGGTAGGCCAGGCCCTGTACGGCCAGGTGGTGGATCGGGTCGTACCGGTCAGCAGTGCCCGTGCCGCGGAGATGACCAAGCTCCTGGAGAACATCCACCGCGCGGTGAACATCGGCCTAGTCAATGAGATGAAGATGGTCGCCGACCGTATGGGTATCGACATCTACGAGGTCATTGATGCAGCCGCCACCAAGCCGTTCGGCTTCGTGCCGTACTACCCGGGGCCGGGCCTGGGCGGGCACTGCATCCCTATCGATCCCTTTTACCTCACCTGGAAGGCGCGTGAGTACGGGCTCAATACCCGTTTCATCGAGCTCGCCGGCGAGGTCAACAGCAGCATGCCGGAGTGGGTGCTGCGCAAACTCGCCGACGCGCTCAATGCACGCGGCAAGGCCGTCCACGGTAGTCGCATCCTGATCCTCGGCATCGCCTACAAGAAGAACGTGGACGACATGCGGGAATCCCCGGCGGTCGAGATGATGGAATACCTGCGCGAGCAGGGCGCCGTCCTGGCTTATTCCGATCCACATGTGCCCAGCTTCCCCCCCATGCGTGAGCACCAGTTCGATCTTGAGCACACGCCGATCAGCGAGGAAACCCTGGCGGCGCAGGACTGTGTCCTCATCGCCACCGATCACGATGCGGTGGACTACGACCAGGTCCAGAAATACGCGCCGCTGATCCTCGATACCCGCGGGGTCTACCGGGATCGTACCGACCCGAAGATCGTTCGCGCCTGAGCCCATCCAACACAGGGAACCCCATGATTCATCAGTTCACCCCGATTACCGATCGCCGCATCCGCCTGGCCCTGGTGGGTTGTGGCCGCATTGCCCAGAAGCATATCGACGCGCTGGAAAAGCACGCCGAGAACATCGAACTGGCCGCCGTTTGCGACATCGACCCGGCTGCGTTAGCCCAGGCCGAGGCGCGTACCGGCGCCCCCGGATACCGCCATCTGAGCGATCTTCTCGAACAGGACCCGGGCCTGGACGGCGTCATCCTCTGCACCCCCAGCGGCGTACATGCCCGTCAGGCCATCATGGCCGCCGAGGCCGGCAAGCACGTGATCACCGAAAAGCCAATGGCCACACGCTGGGCGGACGCCAAAGCCATGGTGGAGGCCTGCGACCATGCGGGTGTGCGGTTGTTCGTGGTCAAGCAGAACCGGCGTAACGCGACGCTGCAGCTGCTCAAGCGGGCAGTCGACCAGCGCCGCTTCGGCCGTATCTTCATGGTCAACCTGAACGTCTTCTGGACGCGCCCGCAGGAGTACTACGACAGCGCGAAATGGCGCGGCACCTGGGAGTTCGACGGCGGAGCCTTCATGAACCAGGCCAGCCACTACGTGGATCTGCTCGACTGGCTGATCGGCCCGGTGGAGAGCGTGCAGGCCTACACCGCCACGCAGGACCGCCTGATCGAGGTCGAAGACTCGGGCGTCCTCAACGTCCGGTGGCGCAACGGCGCCCTCGGCAGCATGGCCGTCACCATGCTCACCTACCCGAAGAACCTGGAAGGCTCCATCACCATCCTCGGCGAGAAGGGCACGGTGCGCGTGGGTGGCGTCGCGGTGAACGAGATCCAGCACTGGGAGTTCGCGGACGAGCAGCCCGAAGACGCCAAGGTGCAGGAGGCCAATTACGAGACCACCTCGGTCTACGGCTTCGGCCACCCGGCGTACTACGAAAACGTGATCGACAGCCTGCGCGGCGAAGCCGATCCGGAAACCGACGGCCGCGAGGGCCTGCGCTCCCTGGAAATCCTCATCGCCACGTATCTGTCCGCCCGCGACGGCCGCCAAACGCCGCTGCCGCTGGACTACTGACGACGAAGGACCAATGACCAAGGCCCGGCCACGGATGAACACGGATGAAGGGCGAATGGATATGGACGAGCAGGGAACGCTTGTTGAAGAGGATCTGACCTATCGGATCCGGTCCTGTGTCTTCGCGGTGTCCAATGAACTTGGACCGGGGTTCCTGGAGCGAGTGTATGAAAACGCCCTGGCAATCGAACTGCGTGATGCGGGGCTCCTGGTTCAGACGCAGCAGCCGATCAAGGTCTGCTACAAGACGCATACGGTTGGCGAGTACGTTG
>JAWLFM010000103.1:0-9313 GCA_041685565.1 Thioalkalivibrio sp. | reverse complement strand
CCTGAGCCCGCACGCGCCCGGGTGCTGGAACTGGGTTGCGCCGCCGGGGGCAACCTCCTGCCGATCGCCTGGCATCTGCCCGAGACCCACTGTCTCGGGCTGGAACTGTCCCGGACCCAGGCCCTGCGCGGTGCGGACCTGGCCGATGCCCTGGACCTGCGCAATGCCGAGATCAGGCATCAGGACCTGATGGCCTTCGCACCGGAGGGGGAGCCGTTCGACTACATCATCGCGCACGGTCTCTTCTCCTGGGTGCCCCCGGCGGTGCAGGACCATGTCCTGCGCATCTGCGGGTCAAGGCTCGCACCCGGCGGGGTGGCCTACATCAGCTACAACACCCTGCCGGGCGGCCGCCAGCGCAGCATGCTGCGCGACATGCTGCTGCACCATGCGCGCAGCCACACGCGCCCCCGGGAGCGGCTCGCGGCCGCACGCGAGATGATCGAGTTCCTGGCCACCCCGCTGGAGACGGAGCCACCCGGCCAGGACTGGCTGCGCGCCGAACTGCTCCGCCTTCGGGACGCGCGCGACAGCTACCTCTACCACGAGTACCTGGAGGAGACGAACGACCCCCTGCTGTTCAGCGACTTCGTCGCACGGGCCGGTGCGCACGGGCTGCAGTACCTGGCGGACACGCAGTTGCACACCCTGTTTCCCTCGACCCTCGGCGCCGCGGCAGAGTCCAGCCTCGCCCGCTTCGACGACCTGATCGACGAGGAGCAGTACGCGGACTTTCTGCGCCTGCGTCCCTTCCGCCAGTCACTGCTCTGCCGAACCGCCGATCCCCTCACCCGTGAGATCGACCTGGACCACCTGTTCTCCCTGCCGCTGTACACAGACCTGACACCGGATGCGGAGGGAATGCTGCGCAACTCCGCGGGCAAGGGCTTCCAGGCGGACAGTCCCCTGCTTCGCGCAGTCCTGAAGGAGCTGGCGCAGGACTTTCCCCGCGCCCGGTTCCTCGCGGAACTGCTGCCAGCCGCCATGGATCGGGTCACCGGGAACACCGGAGGGGCCGACGCAGAGACCGGCCCGCTGATGCATGAGCTCTTCAACCTCTTCATCTCCGGCGCACTGCAGCCAACCCTCTGCGGCCCCGCTGTCCCGGGCCTGAACGGCGACAAACCCGGGGCCGCGACGGCCGTCCATCCGAAGGCGTCGCGGCTGGCCCGCAGCCTCGCCGACGCGGGAGAGCATCTGATCCCGACGCCACGGCACCAGGCGTTGCAGCTGGATCCGCTCTCCGCATGCATACTGGCGCTCCTCGACGGGCATCGGGATCACGCGGGCGTGGTGGAAGGCACGCGATCGGCCACGGCCAGGGATCCGGCGCTCACCAGGATGCTGGGAAACGCCCGGCCCGATCGCATGCGTGCGACCATCCGCGCCAGCCTCGCGCAGTTGCTGCGGCTTCTGCGACGGCATGGATTGCTCGAGGCAGGTTGAGGGGCGCCCCGCGGGGTGTGGAACTTGAGCAAAAGAGCCGACGTTGTGGCACCAAGGGGCGCCGGGCCGCGGCGGCTTTTGCGCTAGAGTATGGTGATGGGAATAATTTCGCGTTGCACCCACTCACTTCCTCAAGGACGATCGCATGACGCTGTTCAGATTGCTGGAGGAAAACCTTCGTCACGGCACCCTGACGGTGCAGCTTCCGGATGGATCGGAACATCGGTTCGGATCGGGACAGCCGGAGGCGACCATCCGTTTCCGGGATGCCCGCACCCTGCGGCGCATCGCCTACGACCCCGGCTTCGAGTTCGGGCAGACCTACATGGAGGGAGGTTGGGACTGTGGCGAGGAGGGGCTGCCCGCCCTGCTCGACGTGACCATGAGCAACTTCGCGGGATACTTCGCCCACCGTGCCCGCACGCCCCTGGGCTTTCTGCGCAAGGCCATGGAACAGGGCAACCGGATCCGCCGGGCCTACCGGAACGTTTCGCACCACTACGACCTGGATGAGTGGCTGTTCCGCCGCTTCCTGGACCGCGGCATGTTCTATTCCTGCGCCTACTTCGAGCGGCCCGACATGACCCTGGAAGAGGCCCAGGAGGCAAAGTGCCGCATCATTGCGCGCAAGCTGCGCCTGGAACCCGGTATGCGCGTCCTCGATATCGGGTGCGGCTGGGGCGGCCTGGCCATGCACCTCGCGCGCGAAAACGATGTGTCGGTCGATGGACTGACGCTCTCGCGCGAGCAATTGCGGGTCGCCCGCGAGGAATGCGCCCGGCGCGAACTGGACGATCGGGTGGCCTTTCACTTCCGCGATTACCGCGAGCACCGCGGGCAGTATGACCGCATCGTCAGCGTCGGCATGTTCGAGCATGTGGGCCAACCCTATTACGGCGCCTTCTTCGAACAACTCAACGACCTGCTGAAGGACGACGGCATCGCCCTGCTCCACACCATAGGCCGCACCAGCGCACCGGGCACGACCAACGCCTGGCTGCGCCGGTACATCTTTCCCGGGGGATACACCCCCGCCCTGTCAGAACTCTCAGCGGCGATCGAACCCACCCCATTGATGCTCACCGATCTCGAGGTCTGGCGTCTGCACTATGCCGACACCCTCGCCGAGTGGTTCCGCCGCTTCCAGTCGGTTCGGGCGGAGGTGGCCGAGCGCTTCGACGAGCGCTTCTGCCGGATGTGGGAATTCTACCTTGCCTCCTGTGAAGGCACCTTCCGGCACTGGGACCAGGTCGTCTTTCAGGCGCAGATGGCCAAGCACCACGACACGGTGCCCACCACCCGCGATTATCTCTACCGGGTCTGACATGGCTCGCGCATCGCGCCGTGATTCCATCATCGTTCGCATGTCGCGCGGTATAGTGGGGGACAGCTATGGCACATAGAGAGAGATCCATGACCAACACGCCACGCGCGAAATGCCGTCGCCTGATCGCCACGACCTGGCCCGCGCTGCTGCTGGGCACCCTGCTGGGCGCGGAGGTCTCTGCACAGCCCCCACCCCATGCCCCGGCCCATGGCTGGCAGGTCCAGGAACGGCAGATGCCGGGGCCTCCGGCGCAGGCACCCGCATACGGTTGGCGCGGCCAGCAGGGCCAGATGCCCGCCCCGCCGCCGCCCTATTCCGGCCAGAGGGACCCGCGTGCGGAGCAACGCCCCTCGCCCTGGGGCCCGGGTGTTCCCGATTACCGCCGCGATCGCGAACGCGCCTGGCAGCACGACCCTCGCCGCGAGGCCGACGGCGGACGGCGTGGCAATCGCGACACGGGACGAACCAGGGATCCGGACGGACGGGACTACCCGCGTTATGACCGGCACCAGTGGGAAGACGAAGGCCGTCGGGGCGACCGCCGGCTGCGGGGCAACGAGCGCGATGCCGAGGATATGCATCCGTGGCAGGACGCGGAACAGCGACGGATGCGACGCGGTGACACCCGGCCGCAGCGGTAGGTCCGTCCCAGGGCAACGGTTGGGCTCGGGACATGCGGCCTAAGCGCTTCGACGGGGGCCTGGTGATCGTCGGCCTGGTGCTGATCGCGATCGGCAGCTACGCCATCTACACCGGCGAGATCTTCCTGAGCCGCCTTACGGTCAGCGAAGGCCAGAGCATGGGTGGCATCGGCGCATTGGTGATCGCGGCCATCTTCATCGCCGCCGGTGTCTATTTCCTGTTCCAGTCCCGAAGGTAGGTCAGGTTAGCGCCGCGCAACCCGATCTACGTCGGGGCAGCGTCCTGTGTCAGCAGGTCGCGCAGGCTTAGCGAATCCAGCGCCTCGGACCGGGAGTCCTCCACCCGCGAGACCAGCCTCTCCACCGCGGAGTGGCCGGCCAGGCGCTGGTACAGGTCGTCTTCGGCATCGCGACGCAGGGCCGTGAGGATCTGATTGACCTCGATCTCCGCCAGGTCCCGCCCCGGGAGGTAGGCCGGGTCGTCGTCCCCGGTGGGCACCAAAAGACCCTCCTTGCGCAGGGCCTCCGCAGGGCCGGCGAGGGCGCGACTCGGGACCTGTAACTCGTGCGCCACCTCGTCGAGGCGGGGTGGCTTCGCCCCGGTCAGGAAACGCTGGCCCACCAGCGCCATCAAGTGCAGACCCAGGCGCTCATGCATGGCGCCGGAAACCCTCCACCTGGAACCGCGTACGCGGATGTACTCGGGGTACTGGATATAAAAGGCGATGTTCGAACCGATCAGGAGAATGAGCCAGGCCAGGTAGATCCAGATCAGCAGCAGGATCATGATCGCAAAGCCGGAGTAGATCGCATCGTAGCGCGTGGAACCGGCCACCACCGTGGCGAATCCCCAGCCGACCGCCTGCCAGAGGATGCCTGCGACCACTGCGCCGATCAATGCGGGCAACAGCCGTACGCGCGTATTCGGCACGAACATGTAGATGAAGGTGAACGCGGCGACGATCAGCCCGAAGGGCAGCAGGCTGGCGGCCATTTCGAACAGGGTACCGAGGGGCTCCATTGCCGTGACGGTCTGCATCAGCGTCGACGACATCACCGTGGCGGAAATCCCCAGCGCCGAGACCACCAGCAGCGGCCCGACCATGATCACCGACAGATAGTTGCTGAAGCGCTGCCCGAGACTCCGGGTGCCCTCGATGTGCCAAATGCCGTTGAAGGCGAGCTCGATCTTCTGCACCAGGGAGATCACCGTGTAAACGAGGAAGAGAAGCCCCACGAAACCGAGTACGCCGACGCGCATGTTGTCGACGAAGGTCAGAACGTTCTGGGTGACCTCGACCCCCTGCTCGCCCAGTGGCTCCAGCAGGCCCAGCATCAGGGGCTCGACCGCATTGTGGGCGCCAAAGGCCTTGAGTACCGAGAAGGACAAGGCCAGGAGCGGCACCACGGAGAGCAGCGTGGTGTAGACCAGGCTCATCGCGCGCAGCGTCAGCTGGCCCTCGGTGGCCTCGCGAACGATGCCGGCAAGACCACGGAAGATGCCGACGAGCAGTGCCTGCCTGCGGGGCAGCGTCGTCAGGTCCGCTCGGTTGAGCAATGCGTCGGCGCGCCGCCACCAGTCCTCGAGACGCCCGGATTCCGCTGGGGCCGAACTCACTTCTGGCGCCAGTTGCCGCCGTTATCCTGATACCAATAGCCCGACGGCGCCTCCTCCACCCACACCCGCGAGAAGGTCTCACGGATATTCTGCTCCCAGTCGGGCCGATCGTTGGCCCGGGCGATTTCCCGATACAGCGCGCTGCGGTCGGCATTCTCCTCCCGCACCAGGCGCTGCACCTCCGAACGCTCCCGCAGCGGCACCTGGGAGAGATCGCGAATCGCCACCAGGCCGTCGTTACCGAAGCCGATCGCGCCGCTGCTGTAGTACGGGGCCAGCGCGGCGTGGCGCGCGCGCATCGACGCGCGCAGACGGTCCGTCGTCGGTGTCTCCGCGCGCAGGTCGGGAGTCTGCGCGGCGGCGGCCGGCACCATACGGTGCAAGGTCCAGGCGAGCAGGTTCAGCCCCGCCGGTGGTGAGATGCCACGGCTGGTGGGTTCGGTGTCCGCCCCCGGCGCGGACTCGGGAGGATCGCTGATCTCCAGCACATCGCGGACGATGGTGCGCGCCGCCTCCTCGGCCGCAGCCGCCGGAAAATAGATGTGGATCGTGACGCAGGCACTGGTTGTGAGGGCGACCAGGAAGATCGCCGATAAACGCTGCATGGCCTTCATGACACTACTCCAGGGTTCGAGGCGGGCGGAAACGGACACATCTCTGGCGAAGGCCTACTCTACAACAGGCGGGGGGCCTTCTCGAACGGCATCCAGGCGGCGGATCAGTTCCGGCCAGTCCACCCGGCGATTGTGTCCGATCACTTCGATCCGGGGCAGGCCCCCACCCTGCACCAGCATATAGGAACCGTCCGGACCGTCGGCCACGCCCTCGACGAGGCAGACCTCACCATCGAGCGCGCAGCTGAAGCCCAACTGGCGGTAGGAAAACTCCTCGAAGAAGCGCAGAAAGACCATCGACAGCGCACCCTGGATCCCGCCGCCGAGGGCGGTCAGGTTCTCGACGGCGCGCTGGCTGATCCGCCGGCGACCCGGATCATCCAGCGGTGTGTTGAGGGCGAGCCGCATACGCTGAAGCTGCCAGTCCACCAGCATCAGGTCATCCACCCGCCCCGAGAGCCGACCCGCGACGCGCCCGAAGTCGAAGGCGCGTGTCAACAGCTCGAGTTCCAGCCGACGGACATCGGCCGAGACCTCCAGGATCGGCGCGACCCCGAACAGATCGCGGATGCGCAGATCACTGAGCACGACCTCGCCGTCGAAGACCTTCACCAGCAGACGCCCGTCCACCCGCAACCCGTCCGCATCGTAGGACACCCGCGGGATGATGCCGGCGAGTTTTCCCGCGAAGCGGGGCCAGCCGAGGGCCTCCGTCAAGGCTTCCAGGCTCACTGCGCGCAGCCCACCCTCGAACTCGACCTCGGGACCCTCGGGCTCCACGGTCACGTGCAGGACATCCATGCCAGCCCCCCCATCGAGCACCGGGATGAAGAGCGGCTCGAGCAGAAGGAATCCCTGGGGCTCGAGCCGGAATCGCGCATCGAAGGCGCCCACCGGCAAACCGTAGATCTCGCCAGCCACGGCGGAAATCCGCGAATCCGCGCCGGTGCCATGGTCCCGCCAGTCCAGGGCTCCCGCAGACCCTTGCAGCGCGAACCGGCCGCCCTCGTCCTCGATGCCCAAGCCCTGCCACTGGCCCTTCGCGGCACGCGGCCGTCCCTCGGCGATGCTCAGGCTTCCCCGAGCCTCGCCCTGAAAGCGGGCCCGTCCGAGCACCGTGCCTGCGAGCAGGGGCTGCGCCAGCCACTCGCCAACGACGTCCAGACGGTGGCCTGCCCACGCGATCTCGCCCTGTTGCAGCCACCCGTCGGCATAGAGCAGGTCCTCACCGTGCAGTTCCGCATGGTCGCCCAGACGCAGCGTCGCCGCGCGGGCATGAAGATCCCTCCCGTGCCGCCCCGGCGGCGCGAGCCGCAATCCCGACGCTGCTACGTCCACCGGACCGACCTCGCCAAAGTCCAGGAACCAGGGATCGAAGAATAGCGCGCCATCGGTAAACCGCAGCTGAACCTCGGCGCCATCGGACCCGTGCCCGAACCGGCCTTGCAACGCGACCGCCTCACCGGCGTGCAGGCCGGCATCATCGCTGAAGGTCAGGTCGGACAGGACCACGTCGGCACTGACGGCCAGCCCCTGCCCGCTGCTGTCGAACCGACCTGAAACGGCCGCCACTCCGGATTCCACCACCACCGGAAGCACATCGGGGATCAGGCCGGCGCGGAGCAGCGCCTGCAGATCGACCCCCGCCAGTTCGAGATTCAGACGCAGACCCGCCGCCTCGATGCTGCCATCGAGCCGGCCCCGGCCCTGGAACAGACCCGGCCAGGGCAGGGAGAAATGGATCTTCCCGGCACTGCGGTCCCAATCGAGGGCCAGTGTCGCGGCGTCGAGCCGCCAGCCCGGGGCCCTCGCGCTCAGGCTGGCCTGCGCACAGGCCAGTCTTTCGTCGGTCAGGTCCACCTGCGGACAGGACAGATGCAGGTCGACGACCCTGCCCACGGGCTCCGGGAGGCGGAGGCCATCGGCACGCAGCTCGAGGCCGGGCTGGCGATCCCTCCAGAATACGCGGGCACGCAGGTTCTCGGCGGCAAAGGCTTCGTGGACGGCAGCGTCGATCTCGAGGTCGAGCTGGAAGCCGCCAATTCCGGGAGCGGTCTGAGCGGTGGCGATCGCAGGGACGAGAACGGCAAGGGCCAACAGCCGAAACCCGTCCCGGCGGGCGCGCGGCCGCCGCCAACCCGAGGGCCACCGACCGACCACGCCGCCCACTGGCAGACCTCAGCCCTGGCGATCAAGCTCGCACAGGCGCTCCTTCTCGGGGGGAAGGTTGTCCGGACAGGCGCCGCAGGCCTCATTGCCCGGCAGGGCCCAGTCGATCTTCTTCGGATAGGGCAGATCCATGCCGTTCATGATCTGCACGAACTCCTCCAGCGTTTTGCCCTGGCCAAGACGGGGGTTGCGCAGCTTTTCCTGGCCGATGGTGGTGATCTGACGCTCCGAGTAGTCATGGGCCGGATACACCAGTGTCTCGTCGGGCAGTACGAAGAACTTTTCGTGAATGGAGTGATAGAGCGTCTGGGCATCGCCGGACTGGAAATCGGTGCGGCCGCAGGCCTCGATCAGCAGGGCATCGCCGGAAAAGAGCATCGGCAGACCGGCGTGATCGAGCAGGAAGGCATGGTGCGTGTCGGTGTGCCCGGGCGTGAACAGCGGATTCAGCACCAGATTGCCGATGCGCATCGGCTCCCCCTCGCGCAAACCGATGTCCCGACAGGGCAGCTCATCCAGCGCCGGCCCCGCCAGCCTGCAGCCGGTGTGCTCGCGCAGCATGCGTCCACCGGTGATGTGATCGGCGTGGAGGTGCGTCTCGATCGCGTAATCCAGGCGCAGCCCGAGCTGCTGCAGCACCTCGAGATCCCGTTCCACGGTCTCGATCACCGGGTCGATCAGCGCAGTGGTGCCGGTATCCGGGCAACTCAGCAGATAGGTGTAGGTGGACGATTCGATCTCGAACAGTTGCCTGAAGATCATGGTCTGTCTCCCTTTGGACGAATGTATGTCGTTTTTGGTCACGGGCCCCACAGGGAGTTCCCGTGGCTGCACCGCCGTGCCCTTGGCCCGACCTCCCGTGGGTCTGGCTGTGGGCGCAACACGATTTGGCTATGATGCCGGTTTTATACAAACCCTGAATGGAGAAGCCCATGCAATCCAGTGAAGTCGCCGAACGCATTCGTTCCCGCCTGCCCGAGGCCGAGAAGGTCGAGGTCACCGGCGGTGAGGGTAAATTCGAGGCCCTGGTGGTCAGCCCGATGTTTGCCGACATGAACGCGGTGAAGAAGCACCAGACCGTCTACGCGACCGTACGTGACGAGATCGCCAGCGGCGCCGTACATGCCCTGTCCATCCGCGCGATGACACCGGAGGAGTACGCCGCATCCTGACCGCGATGGTTCTCCATCCGCCGGGTTCGCAGGCGGCGGCACCTGCACAAGGCCATACCCTGCACCGCTGCATCCCCGAGCGGTTGACGGCACTGCGCGCGCTCCTCGCCCGTTTTGGCATCGATCTCCGGCTGCATCCGTTCGACGCCCCACTGCCGGGCAGCTACTGGGGCGACGCCGAGGCGGGTATTGTGGGTCATACCCTGCATGTGCGCCCGGACACGCCGGTCCACTCGGCCCTGCACGAGGCCTGCCACCTGGTCTGCATGGACCGATACCGTCGCGGCGCCGGGGCGACCGATGCCGGCGGCGCCGCCCGGGGGGAA
>JAWLFM010000102.1:0-9351 GCA_041685565.1 Thioalkalivibrio sp. | reverse complement strand
CAGCGCGTCAACACGGCCCAGACGGCGGTGGAGGGATTGCGGAAGCTGGCTGGGCAGCAGGCTCAGCGTGCGTTGCCGGTGGACCTTCAGGCCGGCCTGCTCCAGCCACCGTCGATAGCGGCGGCGCTGCAACCCCACGGGGACTGCCGTCCGGAGCCGGCCCGCCTCGGCCGGTGGGCATCCACTGATCTCCAGCAGCAACAGATGCCCCTCGGGCATGAGTACGCGGGCGGCCTCCGCGATCACCGCACCGGCGTTGCCGGGAGCCATCCCGAGGTGAGCCGCCAGGATGCAGGAAAAGGTGTTCGGGGCCAGCGGCAGGCGATTCGGCTCGGCCTGCAGCCCGGCATCCCCGGATCCCACCCGGACCGTCCAGGCCGACCCGGTCCACTCGGGAGACACCAGGGCGACCGGAGCCAGTTCCAGCAGGCGATCCCCGAACCGCATCGGGCAGAAGGCCCCGAGTTCAAGGCGGAGCAACTCCAGCATCCGTTGTCCCTGGGTGCCGGCATACCAGTCGCGCAGGCAATCGGCTCGAAATGCTTGGTGAAATGCTCTCTCTGGACTATGCTTCAGGTCCATGATTATCCGGCTTCTTCCTCTGTCTTTCGTCCTGCTTGCCATCGCCCTGCTGGGCACCGGTTGCAGCCTTCATGATCCGGCGAGGACCGCGGCCTCCGGGGCCGCCCAAGCGGTTCCGGCACACGCGGAGCGAGGCCCCGCGGAACGCTCCGCCCCCGCGCTGTCCCGGGATGCGAGCCGCGCCCTCCGGCCGCCGGTGATGAAACCCGAAGACGCCCCCGACATCTGGACCCGGGCCCGGCTGGGGTTCGCGATGACCGAGGCCCTCGACCATCCCCGGGTTGCGGTCTACATCGACCATTACCGCCGGAATCCGAACATCATCACAGTATCCTCGGCCCGGGCCAAGCCCTTCGCCTACTTCATCCTGACAGAGATCGAGCGCCGCGGCCTCCCCGGAGAGCTGCTTCTGCTGCCGATCGTGGAGAGCGGCTACGCCGCCGAGGCCACATCGCGCGGGCTGGCCGCCGGCATCTGGCAATTCATCCCCAGTACCGGCGAGCACTTCGGTCTGATCCAGGACGACTGGTACGATGGTCGCCGCGACGTCTATCAGTCCACGCATGCCGCGCTGGATTACCTGGAAAGCCTGCATGAGCGCTTCGGCGACTGGTACCTTGCGCTGGCCGCCTACAACTTCGGGCAGGGTAATGTGGCCCGGGCCATGGCTGCAAACGCCGCGGCCGGACGCCCGACCGACTACTGGAGCCTCGATCTCTCGAGCGAGGCCATGTCCTATGTGCCCCGCCTCCTGGCACTGCGCGCGCTGATCGAAGACCCTGCGCGCCATGGCATCACGGTACCGAAACTTGCCAACCGGCCCTATCTCGAACCCGTGCAGTTGGGTCGCCAGGCGGACCTCGAATACGTGGCCGAGCTGGCCCGCATCGAGGCGCGGGAGGTCCTCCAGCTCAACCCGGGCTACCGCAGGGCCATCACGCACCCGCATGCGGCGCAGCACCTCCTGCTGCCGACGCCGGCGGCACGACGGCTGCAGGTCGCCTTGCACCAGCACGGACCCGATCATCCCCTGGTCCGTTACACCGAATACCAGGTGCGCCCCGGCGACAACCTGGGCCGGATCGCCCAACGGCACGGTGTGACCGTGGCCGAACTGCGCGGCGCCAACAACCTGCGCGGCGATCTGATCCGCGTCGGCCAGCGACTGCGCGTTCCCGTTTCCGGGACGGTGGCGACGGCAGGCGCCGGGCCGGTCCGGACCGCCGCGCGGGCGGAACGGCACACCGTGCAGGCCGGCGACAGCCTCTGGACCATCAGCCGACGGTACGGCGTGAATGTCGCCGGCATCCGGGAACGGAATGGCCTGGCGGCCGACGCCCTGCTACAGCCGGGGCAGGTGCTCGAGATTCCACGAGGCCAGGCGGAGGCGACCCTGCGGCGCGTCGAATACCAGATCCGGCCCGGCGATTCCCTGGGCGCGATCTCGCGCCGCTTCCAGGTCGACATCACCGATGTGCAGCGCTGGAATGCGCTGAATGGCGACGGCATCCGCGCCGGCGAGATGCTCACCCTCTACGTTGCCGCCGGCCGCGCCTCAGACGGGTGACCCCTGCCCAGGTGATCGCCGACCCTGGGTACCGCCGAGAGCAGGTGCCGGGTGTACTCGGCCCTGGGCCGCGCGATCACCTCCGAGGTGCGGCCCAGTTCCTCCATGCGGCCGTCGCGCATCACCAGCATGCGGTCCGAGAGATACTCGACCACGCCCATGTTGTGGGTGATGAAGATCAGTGCCAGTTGTCGTTCCGCACGCAGGCGCCCCAGGATCTGCAGGATCTCGGCCTGCACCGAGACGTCGAGGGCGCTGGTGACCTCGTCGCAGACGATGATGTCGGGATCCAGCACCAGGGCACGGGCGATGCCGATGCGCTGGCGCTGCCCACCCGAGAATTCATGCGGATAGCGCCAGAGGGCGCCAGCGGGCATGGCCACCTGTTCCAGCACGGCGCGGGCGCGTTCCGTGCGGTCCTCGTCGTCCGCGCCGATGCCGTGCGCGGCCATGGGCTCGGTCAACGTGGTCTGTACCGTCAGGCGCGGGTTCAGCGATGAGGCGGGATCCTGGAAGACCACCTGCAGGCGCCGCCGCATGTTCCGCAATGCCTTGCGCCCCAGGGTCTCCATGGCCTGTCCGTGATAGCGCACGGAGCCGCCCGTGGGCTCGATCAGACGCAGGATGGCCCGGCCGAGCGTGGTCTTGCCGCAGCCCGACTCCCCGACCACGGCCAGCACCTCGCCGGCCGACAGGTCGAAGCTCACGTCATCGACCGCACGCACATGGTCGACCGGGCGGCGCAGCAGTCCCTTGAGCACCGGGAAGTAGACCCGCAGACGATCGACCTCCAGCAGCCTGGCGCCGGCGTCGATCTTCACGGGAGGCAGCGGCGGCAGGTTCTCGGGCAATGCGCGGATCAGCTTGCGCGTGTACTCGTGACCGGGGCCATGCACCACCTCCCGGGCCGGACCCTGCTCCACCAGCCGGCCCTGGTGCATCACCGCAACCCGGTCACCGACCTGGGCCACCACCCCGAAGTCGTGCGTGATCAGCAGCACCGACATCCCGTTCTTCTCCCGCAGCCGGTCGATCAGTTTCAGGATCTCGGCCTGGATGGTCACGTCCAGGGCCGTGGTCGGCTCGTCGGCAATCAGCAGGTCCGGTTCGGCCACCAGCGCCATCGCGATCATCACCCGCTGGCGCTGCCCGCCGGAGAGCTTGTGCGGAAACTCGTGCATCCGCTGCTCCGGATTCGGCAGCTGCACCTCGCCCAGCACCTCGAGCGCACGCCGCCGCGCCGCGGCGGCGTCCAGCTCGGGCCGGTGCAGATGCAGCACCTCCAGGATCTGTTGCCCGACCGTCAGTACCGGGTTCAGCGAGGTCATCGGTTCCTGGAAGATCATGCCGATACGGTCCCCCCGGATGCCCTCCATGGCCCGTTCGTCCAGGGTCAGCATGTTCTGGCGCCCGTCCTGCCCCCGCAGCCACACCTCCCCGGTGGCCGGCGCAAAGCCCCGGTCCAGGATGCGCATGATCGCAAGCGCGGTCAGGGACTTCCCGGAGCCGGATTCGCCGACCAGGCAGAACATCTCGCCCCGCGCGATGGCGAAACTCACGTCCTGCACCAGCGGCTCCGTCCCGCGTGCCAGTCGAATGGTCAGGTTCTTGACCTCCAGCATCTCAGACGGTCCCCTTTGCCGGGATCTTCGCCTTGCCGGACTGGACATGCGGATCCACCGCATCGCGGAGGGCCTCGCCGATCAGGTTGTAGGCGAATACGGTCAGGAAGATCGCGCCGCCCGGGAAGGCCGCCATCCACCAGTTGAAGGTGGAACTCTGCACCGCCTGGTTCAGCATCTGGCCCCAGGACGGGTCATCGACCAGCCCCAGACCGAGGAAGGACAGGGTGGCCTCCGCGAGGATGGCCGAGGCCACCCCGAAACTGGCCGCCACCAGGATCGGCGCCATCCCGTTGGGCAGCATGTGCCGGAACAGGATGGACGGTAGCGGCAGGCCGCTGGCGATCGCGCCCTGCACGAAGTCCTGCTGGCGCAGGCGCAGGAACTCCGCGCGCACGTAGCGTGCATAGCCGGACCAGCTGGTCAGCCCGATGATCAGCATCATCAGGTACAGGGAGCGGCCGAAGAAGGCCACGAAGGTCAGCAACAGGAACAGCGTCGGGATGGCCTCGAAGATCTCCACCAGGCGCATGCCGATGATGTCGATGATGCCGGAGAAATAGCCCATCAGCCCCCCGAGAACCACGCCGATCGCCAGCGCAATGCCGGTGGCGATGAAACCGATGGACAGCGCGATACGCGTGGCGTGGATCATCCGGGACAGCACGTCGGCACCGTTCTCGTCGGTGCCGAACCAGTGCATGCGCGCCTCGCTGGCGCGCGGCGACTCCAGCCCCGTGTCGGCGTAGTCGCGCAGGTAATCCTTCGCCGAATAGGGAATCGGCGCCCGGATCACCCGCTGGTACTCGCCCGCTGCCTCGGCCTCCCGGTACTGCTCGTAGACCACCAGGGAGGGTGGCGACACCAGCGTCCAGGACAGGATCCCCACCGCGACCGCGCCACCGAGCCAGGCCAGGAAGCGCGACAGCCGGCGCCCGGGCAGCAGGACCAGCAGCAGGGCAAGAAAGAAGATTCCCAGCAGTGTGGTATCCGCCGGGCCCAGATGCACCAGCATCGGGCTGTGCCAGCCATCCGCATCCTGCACCAGCAACGGATGGGAGTTCGCCAGCAGCGGAGCGAACACCGCCAGCAGGGTCAACAGGCCGATCCAGGCAATCCCCAGCCGCGCGCCCCAGCGCAGCGCCACCTCGGACAGGATGCGCTGGCTCCAGGACTGGCCGCGCACCGTCTCAGTCATAACTCACCCGGGGATCGACGATGGCATAGGCGAGATCCGCCAGCAGGTATCCGACCAGGGTCAGCAGGCCACTGATCAACGTGATCGACAGCACCAGCTCGCGGTCGCGCGTCTGCACCGCCTCGACCGCGAGCCTGCCCATGCCCTCGATGCTGAAGATCGCCTCGACAATGACGGAACCGGCCAACAGCGAGGGCAGCAGCGTGGCGGACACCGTAATGAGCGGCAGCAGGCTGTTGCGGAAGACGTGTCGCCAGAGCACGTCACGCTCGTTCACCCCCTTGGCGCGGGCGGTGCGGGCATAGTCCGAGGTCAGGTTCTCCAGCACGGCCGAGCGCGAGAGCTTGGCGAGAAAGGCCAGCCCCCCGTAGGAGAGGCAGATTACCGGCAGCACCAGATGCCAGATGCGGTCGAGCAGGAAGCCGGGGATCATCGGCGCCGGCATCAGCCAGCCCGCTGCGGCCACGCCGGACAAGATCCCCGCGCTGCCGAAGACGAACAGCCGCAGCGCCAGCCACTCGGAACGCGCCAGGAAGGCCCCCAACAGGGCACCGAAGACCCCGCCGCCGACCAGCGAGCTCAGCGAGTTCAGGGCATCCAGGTCCTGAATCATCGCGTAGCCGCCGGCCGCACCGAGGAGCAAGCCCGCCAGCATGCGCGGGTGGCGTCCGACTCGCGCGGCAAAGACCATGAACGCCGCCGCGAACAGGAAGACGAGCACCAGCAGCGCAAGCAACGCCCACCAGACCTCGGCCTGCGGAAGAAAGGGCATATCCAGGGCGGCGCGCCGGCTGAGGCCGCCGGTGGGGAACCACTGCCAGAACTGGTCGGAGGCCAGGAAACCGATCATCAGCACCCCGGCAAGCATGGTCGGCACCGACCACAGGCCCAGCAGCACGACGCTCGCCTGGGTGTCGAAGGCCTGGCCACGCTGGGTGGCTGCACGCACCCCCACCGCAATCGCGATCACGTAGATCAGGGGGATCGACAGCACGTTCAGGAGCAGGGTGATCGGCAGGCGCTCGGCGATCAGGTCCATGACCGGCCTGCCGTAGCGGAAGCTGATGCCCAGATCCGGGGCCTTCAGCATGGGCCATCCCGTCAGCGCTCCGGTGTCGTCCTGGGCGAAGCCCACCGGCGAGATGCTGTTCAGCCAGCGCGCGTACTGCACCGGCGCCGGCTGGTCGAGTCCGTACAGGCGGTTGTAGTAGTCCTCCAGGGCCTTCTTCGTCTGTGGTTCGAGGTTCTGCCCCTCGACCAGGCTCAGCGCACTGATGCCCCCGGGGGCTGCGGCCATCACCACGAAGACCACCACCGTGATGCCGAGCAGGGTCGGCACCATCAGCAGCAGACGCCGAAGGATGTAGGTCAGCATCGTGCCGGGACATCAACGGCCATAACGCTGGCGTTCCGCCGGTACGTAGATCTCGATGGGGATGGCCCCGAGGTTCAGGCCCAGCTGCGTCTGTTCGAGATTCTGGATGCGCCGGTCGATGAAGGCCAGGGTCTGGCGCCGCATCAGGAAGGTGTAGGGCTGCTCCTCGTACAGGATCCGCTCGGCCTCCCGCCAGAGGGCCATGCGCGCCTCTTCGTCGACCTCGCCCCGCGCCGCCTCGATCGCGCGGTCCAGTTCCGGATGGCGGAAGTTGATGAAGTTGTCGCCGCCGGCCACCGCCTGGCTGGAATGGAACATCTGGAAGATGTCCGTCTCCACGCCGCTGGTCCAGGCCAGGGTAATGGCATCGAAGTCCTTGCGGTTCAGCAGGTCCAGCATCACCGACCACTCGGTCGGACGGGGCCGCAGCTCGATGCCCGCGCGGGCATAGATGTCCCGCAGGAACAGCACCATGCGCTGGGTGTCCTCATTTTCCTGGAAGAACACCAGGTCGAAGCTGAAGGGCTCCCCGGCCTCATTGACCAGGACGCCGTCGCGGTTGCGCTCGCGGTAGCCGGCCTCCGCGAGCAGTGCCTGGGCTCGCTCCACGTCGTAGGGAATGGGCGTGTGCTGCGGGTCGTGCTGCTCGCTTCGGGGACTGAACGGACTGACTGCCGGTTCGGCATAGCCCAGCATCACCTCGTCGATCACCCGCGCCACGTCGGTCAGGTAGCTCATCGCGAGCCGCACACGGCGGTCGGCGAAACGGGTCGGCTGGCCGTCCCGCTCCTGATTCCAGGCCACGTAGGCGTAGCCTGCGGTGGGGCTCATGTATTCATGGGCCTCGGCCCGCTCGCGCAGGGCCTCGTCATCGCGCAGCCGGGCATATTCCCGCGGGCGGGCGCCGTAGACGTCGATCTCGCCGTTGCGGAAGGTGGTGAGTCGCGCGCTGTCGTTCTGGATCACCCGCCAGACCAGGCGCTCGAAGGGCGGGTCGACCGGACCCCAGTAGCGCGGATTGCGTTCCAGTTCCACACGACCGGAGTCCGGGGTCCAGGTCAGCGGATTGGCCAGCCGGTAGGGACCGGAACCCAGCAGGATGCCACGCGACTGGTTGAAGGTCTCGGGATCGTCCAGATAGCGGCTGTAGAAATGCTCGGGCAGCACCTCCAGGCCACCGGCCAGCTGCAGGGCGTTGAAGTAGGGCTCGGCGAAGGTGAATACGACGGTCAGATCGTCCAGGGCCTCGACGCTCTCCAGCTTTTCCAGGTAGGCGCGGCTGCGCGGGGCGGCGATGCGTTCGTCCATTACGAAGCGGAAGGTGAAGGCGACGTCGTGCGCAGTCAGGGCCTCGCCGTCGGAGAACCGGAGACCGGGCCGCAGGCGGAAGGTCAGCACCATGCCGTCGTCGGAGAATGCCCAGGACCGCGCGAGCAGGCCCTCCCATTCCAGGGTGTCGGGATTGCGCTGCAGCAGCGATTCCATCACATAGCTCTGCACCTCCGCGGCGTAGGCATCGCTGGACACGAAGGGCGTCAGGGTTGCCAGCCCCGTCGCAAAGGCCCGCACCAGCCAGTCGCCCTGGGCGTAGTCCGGCGCTTCGGTGGCCTCGCGGGCGCGTTCGAAGGCCGCCGGAAAATCCGCAGAGGGACGTTCACCCCGTCCGAGTGCGAAGTCGCCGGCGGCGAGCTCCCGTTCCAGCCGTTGCAGCGAGGTGCGCAGGGTGCGCAGATCCTGGGACTGTTCGCGCATCAGGTCTTCCATGCCGGTCAGGCGCTGCCATTGCCGGTCCACCTGGACCATCACCAGCAGCAGCAGGACGCCCAGCACGATCAGGCTCACGATCCATCCGAGATGACGGCTCACTGAATCCTCCGGTTTCACTCCATCGGGGCTGAATGATGCACAAAACCCGCGGGTCTTGCTGGATCGGTGGTCGCACACCGGCCACATCGGTATGATCGCATCCGGTTGCACGCGTTCCGGTCTCGTCGCGCATCTTGGGGCGACATCGCCACCGGCCGCAAGCAGGCAATGCTGCCTTGGTCGTCGCGGAGCAACGCCCATATCGACAGGAGGAAAACTGCATGGGGTTTCTGAAGGGTAAGCGCGCGCTGATCGTCGGTGTCGCCAGCAACCGGTCCATCGCCTACGGCATCGCCGAGGCCATGCGTCGTGAGGGTGCGGAGCTGGCCTTCACATACCAGAACGAGCGCCTGCGGGAGCGCGTGGAGAAGATGGCCGCCGCCTTCGACTCGGACATCCTGGTACCCTGCAACGTCGAGAGCGACCAGGAGATCGAGCAGGTCTTCGAGCACCTGGACGATTACTGGGACGGCCTCGACATCCTCGTGCATTCGGTGGCCTTCGCCCCGAAGGAACAGCTCGAGGGGGACTTCCTCGACAACATCACCCGCGACGGCTTTCGGGTCGCCCATGATGTGAGCTCCTACAGCCTCGCCGCCATGGCCAAGGCCGGACGCGGCATGATGAAGGACCGCAACGCATCGATCCTGACGCTGAGCTATCTGGGTGCGGTGCGCGCCATGCCCAGCTACAACGTGATGGGCCTGGCCAAGGCCAGCCTGGAGGCGAACGTCCGCTATCTCGCCTACACCCTGGGCCCGGAATCCACCCGGGTCAACGCCGTGTCGGCGGGACCGATCCGGACCCTGGCGGCGGCAGGCATCGGCGACTTCCGCCGCATCCTGGACCACGTCGAGAAGAACGCGCCGCTGCGCCGCAACGTCACCATCGAGCAGGTCGGCAACGCCGGTGCCTTCCTGTGCTCGGACCTCGCGGCCGGCATCACCGGCGAGGTGATGTACGTCGATTCCGGATTCAACATCCTTGGGCTCGGCCCGGGCGAGGTCGGTCTGGAGTGATCGCCTGCCCTGCCCGTACGAGGGCAAAGGGCATGGTCACCACGAAGGACACGAAGACACGAAGACACGAAGACACGAAGGGTCGCTGTAATGGCGGCTGACAGACACGATGTGCCGGTGTG
>JAWLFM010000101.1:0-9442 GCA_041685565.1 Thioalkalivibrio sp. | reverse complement strand
GTTGGGCAAGTTTGAAATAGGCCCACTATTCCTGCACTTGCCCGCCTTGCTCCGGCCCTTCTGGCTGTGCTCCATAATCACCGAACTTTCCGCATGGCCCACTAGACCGTTGCCGACGCCAGGCCCAATGCGGCACCGGCGAATGCACCGACGGTCCCGCAGACGGATGGGTGGTAGGCCAGCCATCCGGCGCGGATACCGATCGCGCAGGAGGAATAGAAGGCTACGAAACCGATCACGGCAAGAATGAACATCTGGGGGTGGAACACTGCAGTCGCTAACGCTTCCATCTTTCCTCCGGGGCTCTTTGGGTGAAACCGTTCCACTGGCTCCTGCCAGCAGAGGCGGAACTGAGTCTCTTGAAAGATGTTCGCGACACTACTAACGCTCGACGCCATGGTCAAATCCGCGCCGTCTGCAGCATATTGATGTAATCTAGAGGCACACCCTCAATCGGCCCGCGGGTGGGTCCTAGCCCCATGCCAGATCTTCCGGAAATCAAAAACATGGCGCTGTTCTGCGACTTCGAGAACATCGCCCTGGGGGTGCGCGAGGCCAAATATCCGCAATTCGACATCCGGCGGGTCCTGGAACGGCTCCTGGTCAAGGGCAACATCGTGGTACGCAAGGCCTACTGCGATTGGGACCGTTACAAGGAATTCAAGGCCCCGATGCACGAGTCCGCCTTCGAATTGATCGAAATCCCTCACGTGCGCCAGTCGGGCAAGAACTCGGCGGACATCCGTATGGTGGTGGACGCCCTGGACCTGTGTTACACCAAGGGGCATGTGGATGCCTTCGTGGTGATCAGCGGCGATTCCGACTTCTCGCCTTTGGTGGCCAAGCTGCGGGAGAACAACAAGCTGGTGATCGGGGTCGGGGTCAAGAAGTCCACCTCTGATCTGCTCACCGCGGCCTGCGACGAATTCATCTATTACGACGACCTGGTCCGCGAAGAGGCCCGCAAGACGCGCAAGCCGCGCAAGACGACCAGGACTGCCGACCGGGAGGCCTCGCCCGGACCTCCCGAGCAGGAGGCCGACGACAAGAAGCAGGAGGCCATGGAGCTGGTGGTGGAGACCGCCGAGGCCCTGCAGGCGGAACGCGGCGAGGGCGAACCCGTATGGGCCTCGATGGTCAAGCAGGCCATCAAACGGCGCAAGCCGGGCTTCAACGAAAGCTACTACGGGTTTCGGTCCTTCAGCGCCCTGCTCGAAGAGGCGGCTCGCGCCGGCCTGATCAAGCTGGAACGCGATCAGCGCTCGGGCGGCTACATCATCCTGCTGGAGGAGTAGCCGCCACGCGGCTGGTATCGTCCAGCGTCCCTATCTGGAGATCCCCACATGGTCCCGCAGTACCGTTTCCGTCCTATCATGGCCCTGCTTGTTGGGTTTGCCACGATGCTGCCGTCGGCATCGGTCCTGGGCGAAGGCATCACCCAGGTGACCGTGTACCCGGACCGGGCCCATGTCGTGCGCGAGCACACGGTCGAACTCGACGCCGGCAAGGGGATGGTCCGGATTCATCCCCTCCCTGCCGGGCTCGACCCGGCGAGTTTGCGCGTACGCGCCGAGGGATCCGTCGCTGTGCAACTGCAGCACGTCGAAACGCGCACCGTCCCCGGCCGGGACATGGCCTATCCCCGGGAGCGCGCCCTGACCGAGGCCCTGCAGGCCGCGCAGGATGCGCGTCGCGGGCTGAGCGATGGCCGGCGGGCCCAGACCCTGAAGCTGAGTTTCATCGAGCACCTCACGGAGAACGCCGGCGCCTTGGAACCGGCCCTGGCGCCCGAGCAATGGCACCGGGCCTGGGGCCTGATCGGCGAGGGCGCGCTCGATGCCCTGGAACAGACCGCGCGCATCGATCGGGCATTGCGGGACGCGGATGCCGAGATCGCCCGTATCGAGCGGGAACTCAACGCCCTGCGCACGGACCGCAGGGACAGCATCGAAGCCGGGATCCATTATCACACGGAGGCCTCGGGAACGGCCTTGATCACCCTCGAATACGCGGTCCCCGGCGCGAGCTGGTCGCCTTTGTACGAGGCGCGCCTGGATACCGCCGCAGCGACGCTGGAGTGGGTGCAGCGCGCCGAGGTGCGTCAGAATACCGGTGAGGATTGGCAGGACGTGACACTCTATCTGTCCACCTCCCGTCCGGGCCTCGGTGGAGACCTGCCGGAACTGCAGAGCTGGTTCATCGACATCGCACCGCCGCACCGGCCGCTGCAGCGCAGCGAGGCGGATGCGCTGGGCACGATGGCGGCGTCACCGGCGGTCATGGAGCAGGCCATGCCGGAAACCACGGCCTTCACCGCGCGATATCGTGTGCCCGGCCGCGTCCGCCTGCCCGCGGACAACCGGCAACAGCGGTTCCTGTTGGCCAGCCAGTCATATGCGGTCGATGTCTCCGCCCGCGCGGTCCCAGCCATCGCCACCGCCGCCTATCTCTTTGCGGAGACCGTGTTCGAGGGGGCGACGCCCATGCTGCCCGGCCCGGTGAACCTCTTCCAGGATGGGCAGATGGCCGGACAGACCCGCGTCGGTACGGTGGCCCCGGGCATGTTGCTGCGCCTGGCCTTCGGTGTCGATGACCGCATCGAGATCCGCCACGAACTGGAGCAGGATCTCACCGGACGCGAAGGTCTGCTGCGCCGGCAGAAGAGGCTGGAGCGCGGCTATCGCATCATCCTGAACAATCACCACGATCGCGCACTCAGCGTGACCGTTCTCGACCGTCTGCCCGAGCCTCGGGACGAACGCATCACGGTGGAACTGACCCCGGCGACGACCCCACCGACGGAACGCGATGTCGACGGTCGCCTCGGTGTGCTCGCATGGACCACCGAACTGGAGGCGAGGAGCAAGACCGAGATCCGCTTCGGGTATGTCGTGTCCTGGCCCGAGGACGAGGGCACCATCCAGGGCCTTGGAACTCCGCGGCGCTGACCCGGTTTGCCGGCGCCACGACGGCGTTGGCCGACACACGCAGCCCGCATGAAAATGGCCGAAACGCTTTCGCTATAATCGAGTCAAAGCCCTGGCGGAATGAGCGGCAGCCACCAGGCGTCCTGTCCCACGCCACAAGAGGGCGACAGGACAGGAACGCCTTCAGGACATGGCCCCCTCCCGGACGGAGACAGCAGACATGACGTTCAAGGTCGGCGAACTGGTGATCATGCAGAATGCCAGCTATTACACCGAGTGGAACGGCGCCCTCGGCGTGATCGTGAGTCCTTTGGCACCCAGGACCTCGATGGATCTGATCACTATGCACTACCGCACCAACGCGAGTTATCGGGTCAAGGTGCTGACCCGCGACGGCATCGTGGTCGATGCGCGTCCGCATCAGATCCGCCGGCTTCGTGGCCCGGATCAGGCCACCACCGGGAGCGGCACGCGAACCCGCTCTACCCCTGCCGGCGTGTTCTGAGTCAGGCAATCGCGGTCCGCCCGGCGACGGCCATCCACGGAGGCTGCTAGAGTGGCGCATGCGGGCTGCTCTCCGGCCCACGAGAACACCCCAACCGGCCTCCCCTCACCGTGCAGCGACAAGACGCCACCCGATCGCCCGAGCTTCGCCTCCGGCCTCTCCTCATCCTCCTGGCCGCCACGGTCATGCTTGCCGCCTGCGGGCGTTTCATCGCCGGGGAGTGGCAGTACACCTGTGAACCCTCGCCGCTGGTCCCGGACACCGACCAATGTCACGCGGCCCTGGACCTGGATGGCACGGCCCTGGCGTTCATCCCGGAGGGCGACGGCTGGCTGTTCGCCGGGGCCTGGCTGGGAGAGGATTACCGTCTGATACAGGCGACCGTGGACATCCCGGGCCTGCGTAAGGTGGTCCGCCTCGAGGACGGCTACTGCTCCGGCCCAGTGTGCTGGATCGAGTTCACCGATACCGAGGTGGCACGGATTGCCGAACGCGGCGCCTTGCGCGTGGAGCTCACCCGGGTCTTCCACTCCGAGGAGACCGGCCGCATGCGCAGGGGCACCACCGGCCTTCATGCCCCGACTCGGGGGCTGGAACAGGCGATCGAGCGGTTGCGCACGGCCGATGACCTGGCCGCGGACTGAACCACGATCCATGCGGACGAGGCTCCATGGCCCAGGGAGGAAGACGTGGCGGCCTGGCTGGTGACGAATTTCCTCTGGGTCGGGATCCTGCTGGTGATCCTGGTGGTCGGCAGCAAGCTCGCAATAGGAGCCGTGCTGAAAGGGCTTATGGACCGCTCGGCCGCGGACGCGGCGCGCCGGTCTGCGGATGCCGGACGCCGGGATGATCGGCTCGAATGACCGTCCCCAGGGTGACGCGGCCCGCGACGCCGTCCGAGGCCCTGAAGACCGTCCTGTTTTATCCCTGAGTACCAAGGGGTTGAATCATTCCCGCGTTTTGCGAGCGACAGAGCGGGAGTTATGATGCTTCCCTGCCGCCAGCGGAGGCCCGCGCCCACCCGGTCCGGCGCGCCCAGACATCCCGGAGAATCGAGCATGGTCGAACCCACCCAGTACGAAGAACATCCCTTCGCGCAGTACGTGCGCATCCTCGGCAAGGGCAAGAATGGCACCCGGCCGTTCACCGAGCAGGAGGCCTTCGATTCGTTCAGCATGATCCTGGCCGGACAGGTGGAGCCGGTCCAGCTGGGCGCCTACATGATGCTGATGCGCGTGAAGGAGGAGACGCGGGAAGAACTGGTCGGATTCGTACGCGCGGTGCGCAACGCCATCCACATCCCCGCGGATGCCCCCAGGGTCGACCTCGACTGGTCCTCCTATGCCGGCAAGCGGCGGGTCCTGCCCTGGTACCTGCTGTCGACACTGCTGCTGGCCCAGAACGGCGTCCGGACCTTCATGCACGGCGCCAGCGGCCACACCGTCGGGCGCATCTACACGCGCGACGTGCTGGGTGCCCTCGGCATCGCGCCCTGCACCTCCATCGACGAGGCCTGCGAGCGCATGGCCACCGAGAACTTCGCCTACCTCGATCTCGAGTATCTCTGCCCCCGGCTGTACGAGATCATCGAGCTGCGCCCGTTGATGGGGCTCCGCTCGCCGGTGCACACGGTCGCCCGCAGCACCAACCCCTTCAACGCCCCCTACGTGATGCAGGGGATCTTCCACCCCGGTTACCGCCCCGTCCATCAGGAGGCGGCGCTGCTCCTTGGAGAGGCCAACGTGGCGGTGATCAAGGGCGAGGGTGGCGAGATCGAGCGCAACCCCGACAGCCCTTGTCTGGTGCAGCGGGTCCGCAATGGTGTCCTCGAGGCGGAGGAATGGCCGGCCATGTTCTCTCGCCGCCACACCCGGGAGGACCACCTCGACATCGCACGGCTCGGCCGTTTCTGGCGCGGGGAGAGCGAGGAGGAGTATGGCGAGGCCGCGGTCGTCGGTACCGCCGCGATCGCGCTGCACCTGATGCAAAAGGCGCCCACGCCCGAGGCGGCCACGGCGCTGGCGCGGGAGATGTGGCAGTCCCGGAACCGGGAGCAAATGCGTTCGGCGGCCTGATCGCCCGCGCAGCGGCTCCGATGGAATGGCCCGAACTGGACGCCCTGAAGACGCGCATGCGCGACTTTGCCCGGCGCCGCGACTGGGAGCAGTTCCATGCGCCGAAGAATCTGGTGATGGCGCTGGCCGGCGAGACCGGTGAACTGATCGAGCATTTCCAGTGGCTCAGCGAGCGCCAGAGCGAGGCCCTGGACGCGCGCACCCTGGAACAGGTGGCCTCCGAGATCGCCGACATCCAGATCTATCTGGTTCGGCTGGCCGACAGGCTGGGCGTCAGTATCGCTGATGCGGTGGAGACGAAGATCCTGGAGAACGAACGCAAGTATCCGGTCGAACGCGTCTACGGCAGTTCGCGCAAGTACACGGAGTACGGACCGCAGGAGTGATCCCCGCCGGCTCAGGCGGCCGCGCTGGCCGCATCCTCCTCGCCACCGAACCAGTCCAGGATCCGCGGCAGCACGGCCTCCAGCTCCAGGCTCACCAGGACGAACTGGGCATCCATGCGCGCCAGATCGTCATCGCCGTCGACATCCTCCAACGGCTCCAGCACGACGTCCTCGAAGACCAGGCGCTTCACCCCCATCTCCTCGTCGAGCACGAAGCGCATGCGCTCATCCAGGGCCAGGGCGAGCTTCACCACGCGTCTTCCCGCCCCGAGATGGGTGCGGATCTCGTCGGAGAGTAGCTCAACACGCTTGACTCGGATCGTGCCCGCGTCCTCGCCCGCTTCCCGCAGCTCGCACTCGTCACCGAGTTCGAGACCGGCCGGCAGGTCTTGGCCGGCCACCCAGGAGGTCATCAACACCGACGGATCCGAGACCGGCCGCGGCATGGCCACCGGGAGTGAACCCAGGGCCTCGCGCAGCAGACTCAGCAGCTCCTCGGCGCGGGCCTTGCTTGAGGTATCGATCACGATCCAGCCACTGCGCGGAAGGATCATGGCGTACACATGGCTGGAGCGGGTGAAGGCCCTGGGCAACAGCTCGTGCACGATCCGATCCTTGAGTTCCAACCGCTCCTTGCGCCCGACCCGCCGGCTCTCGGTGTCCTCGATCGCCGCAACCCGCTCGGCCAGCTCCTCGTTGACCACCGCCGGGGGAAGCATGCGGGCCTCCTTCCGGGCACAGACCAGGATCGCGGGGCCGGCCGCATGGGTCAGCAAGGTTGCCCGCCGACCCAGGGGCGGCACCCAGCCGAGGGTTTCTTGTTCCAGCGTGCCACAAGGCCGGAAGGCGAAAGACTCGAGGTGCTCGTGGAGTCCCTCCGGGCTGTGCGCGAAGGGCTTGGCAAGACGATACAGCCGGAGGTTCTTGAACATCATCGCTGGCGCCCCTGGGCAGTGTTCGGGACGGCGAAGCCTAGCACATCCATCGCCGAATCCCAGACGCCAAAGGGCCCGGTCCGAGAGACCGGGCCCCATCGTCAGGCCCCGACTGGAGATCTATTCGGATTCAGCCTGCTGCGGAGCCGGGGCACCCCAGGGACCACCGTAGTACGGCGCATAACCGTAGCCGTGACCATAGTAGGGGTCGTAATAGCCCCATCCGTCACCACGCCCGTAGCCGCGGCCCCAGCCACGGCCACTGCCGCGTATGGAGAAGCCGATGTCACCGAACATGTCGCCGAGTCCGAACCAGTCACCCCAGCCGCGCCCGTAACCAGGGCCGTAATAGCCTGGACCATAGTACGGACCGTAGCCATAACCAGGGCCATACCACTGGGCACTGGACTGCAGCGGGGCCGCAAAGGCAAGCACCAAGGCCGAAGCCGCCATCATCTTCAACGATTTGCGCATGACTTTTCTCCTGTATTCGCCAAAAGACCCTTGCCTTCTTTTCTTTGCCTGCTCTGCCAAGGGCCGCGCGTGGCAGGCGTGGTCACTTCTCATCCGCCTTGGGACTGACTGCTGCCGCCCCTCCGGCGGGCACTGCATTAGCATATGCCGATGTACAAATACAGAATAGCCAAACCGGAGCGCGAAGATCAAGCCTCCGTGCGAAGGATTCGAAGGATGGCGGTGCCCGCGCGCCTAACCGGACTCGGTGGGTCCGCCGCTGTTCCACCAGGCGCGCATGCCGCCCTTCAGCTGGCGCGCGTCATAGCCGAGTTCATTGAGCCTCCGGACCGCGGGAATGCTTCGGTGCGCCGTCAGGCAGATCGCGACCACCGGCCGGTTCCTGTCCAGGCCCAGTGCCTCCAGATTCGTGGTGCTGAAGGCCGTGATGGGCAGATGCCGTGCCCCGGGGATTCGGCTGCGCCGGTACTCCGTCCCCGTCCGCACGTCCAGCACCTGTACCGACCCGTCCGTGATCTCGACGGCGAGATCCCCGGCCGTCAGTTCGGGTACGTGCCCGAACGGCCACCATTTACCAAGCCTCATTCCGTCTTCTCCACTGGCTGCGGATTCGTTCAGCGACGCCGGGCCTCGAATTCGAGGATGAGTTCGACCTCGTCGCCCACCAGGTCGCGGGAAAGCCCGTAGGTCATGCCCCAGTCACTTCGCTTGATGGTGCCCTGCAGCGAGGCGCCCAGGACCAGGGGGCGTGAAAACAACCCGCCCAGTGGAAACGGGTACTGCGCGATCCGGTTGATGCGTGCGTCGAGCGTCACCGGCCGGATCTGCCCCAGGAGTTCCAGCGTCCCGTGCAGACGGCCCTCCCCATCGCCGGTCGCTTCCCACACCTGCGGGACGAACACCATGCGCGGATAGCGCTCGACATCCAGGAAGTCGCTGCCACGGAGATGTTCATCCCGTTCCGGCTGATTGGTGAAGACGCTGTCCGTATGAATGATCCACTCGCCCCCACCGATCTCCTTCGTCTCCGGGTTGTAGGAGAAATGGCCCTCGGCACGCAGGAACAGGCCCAGCACGCGGGCAAAACCGATGTGATCCACCAGAAAGCCGACCGCAAAGTGCTCCTGGTCGATCTCCCAGCGAGCCATCTCCGCACGGGCCGCGCCAGGCAAGGCCAGCAGCAGCAGCGCAAGCAGGAGGACGAGTGCCGCGTATGGGCGGTACGGGTACGGTCGGGTCATCGGCATTCTCCTGCAAGGCAGCTGCCCTGACGGTACAGCCAGAGCACGTCCACGATGAAGGAATAGCTCAGCACGATCAACGCCCCGAGGGCAACCGCACTCGCGAGCCCAGCGGGAACCACGGGTGCCAGTGCCATCAGGAGCGCGACCGACTGCAGGACACAAACCGTCTGTCGGCGGCGGCTCGGCGGCAGTTCGCCTTGCAGCCAGCTCCAGCGCCAGCCCGCAGCAATGAACAGGTAGCGCATCAATCCGATCAGCAGCACCCAGATGCCGGTCTGTCCGGTCTGCCACACCAACAGGGCCAGGACCAGAATCAGCAGGGCATCGAGTTCCATGTCGAAGCGCGCGCCAAAGGCGGTGACCCGGCCCGTGCGTCGCGCCAGCGCACCGTCCAGCCCATCGAGTGCCAGGGCGATGGCTGCGAGGCCAAGCAGCCAGTAGGTTGCGCCCGCATCGAGATGGCCAGGGAGCAGCGCCATGGCCGCGACCGGCATGACCAGCGCGGCGCGCAGGAAGGTGACCCGGTTGGCAAGCCCCGGACCGTCGCGGCGAAAGGTCGCCGGGGAGGTATGCAGAATCATGCAGACCAGGAGCCCGTAGCTCAGCAGTGATGCCGCGTACACAGAGGCGCCCACCCCGGCCGCGATGTGGAGGAGCGCGGCCCCGATCAGGGTGGTCAGGAGTCCGACGCTGAGTTCCGTCCGCCAGGCCTGCGCCTGCGCCGCGACCTGCCGTGCCTTTACCCGCAAGCCTGTATCGTGAAGCCTGGTCTTCATGCTGGTCTTTCCTGGATCATGTCAGTCCGCAAGGCCGGTTGCCGCCGGCACTGCCGTGTTCGACCGTATTCAGCGGCATTGGTTGTGGCGGTCCGGGTGCAACGATGCGTACCATGCAGC
>JAWLFM010000100.1:0-9523 GCA_041685565.1 Thioalkalivibrio sp. | reverse complement strand
CCGGTCCGCGGGACGCCGTGAATACCTCCCTGTAGGCTTGACGGCAGCATCCCTGCTGCCGACACCCGCGGACCGGGACACCGCGGCAACAGCCTGACGGGCATACACGCCACGCGCGGCGCGCTGCGCAGGGCTGCGCAGGGCGAACTTCATCCGATGCCTCGTCTTCTGCGGCGCTGCTGGTTGCCGGCCACCATTGCCAGCAGCAGCAGGGCGGGGATGAAGAACCACTCGGGGGCGGGTCGTTCTGCGGGTACCAGGACGGCCGTCACCTGCGCGCCGCTTTCCACGCCGAGGCGTTCGGCCGGGCTCCCGAAGCGCACGAAGCTGATGCGGACCTGATCGCCGAGGATCATCAGGCCGAGACCGGCCTCGGTGAGCCGCTCGCGTCCGGGGGCGGGATCGCCCAGCGGCAGCATCACCCGTCGTGTGACTTCGTTGCCGTCCAGGTCGTAACCGGATACGGCCAGACGCAGGTGGCCCTGAGCGGGCACCGCCTCGGCGATGTCGTCGATGGCAGTGGCGGGCACGGCGGTCAGCGGCGGCTGGATCCGATCCATCCACACCCCGGGCACCAGCAGCGTCAGCGCGACCAGCAACAGCAGTACGGTCTCCCAGACGCGGTTGCGCACCAGCAGGAAGTGCTGGGTGGCGGCGGCAAAGACCAGAATGCCGGCAAGCGCGCCGAAGAAGGTCAGGCCCAGCTGCCACAGGCTGTCCACGCCGATCAGCAGCAGCTGGGTGTTGAACACGAACACGAAGGGCAGGGTCACGGTGCGCAGGCTGTACCAGAAGGCCTGGATGCCGGTCTGGATCGGGTCGGCGCGGGCGACCGCGGCGGCGGCGAAGGAGGCCAGCCCCACCGGCGGCGTCACGTCGGCCATGATGCCGAAGTAGAACACGAACAGATGGGCCGCGATCAGCGGAATCAGCAGCTCGTTCTGTGCCCCGAGGTCCACGATGACCGGCGCCATCAGTGTCGCGACGATGATGTAGTTGGCGGTGGTTGGCAGTCCGAGGCCGAGGACCAGGCAGATCACCGCGGTCAGCAGCAGCATCAGCATCAGGTTGCCCCCGGAGAGCAACTCCACCAGGTCGGTCATCACCAGGCCGATGCCGGTCATCGCGACCGTGCCGACGATGATTCCGGCCGCGGCGGTTGCCACACCGATCCCGATCATGTTGCGCGCGCCCTGCACCAGGCCGTCCCCGAGTTCCACCACCCCGGCGACCAGGGCCCGCCGATAATGTCCCCGGCCGAGGAAGAATGCGCTCAACGGGCGTTGGGTCAGCAGGATCCCGACCAGGAACAGGACCGCCCAGAAGGCGGAGAGCCCGGGTGACAGCCGTTCCACGACCAGCGCCCAGACCAGCACCACCACGGGCAGCAGGAAATGCAGCCCGCCCTGGATGGTGGGTCCGGGATCGGGAACCTCGGTGATGTTCGGATCCGGTTCCGCGCCCGCATCGGGGACCCGGCAGGCCAGCCACAGGAGCAGGAGGTAGGCGGTTCCGATCAAGGCCCCGATCAGCCAGAAGGCGTGATCGCCGGCGACGGTCTTGATCCAGCCCAGGCCGTAATACACCAGTCCGGCGAGCACCAGCAGGCCGCTGGCCGACAGGCCGAGGCCGAGCATGCTGCGCCACAGACGCGTCTGGCGGTGCCGGGGCAGGCCCTGCAGTCCGGCCTTCATCGCCTCCAGGTGGACGATATAGAGCAGCGCGATGTAGGCGATCAGTGCCGGAAGGAAGGCGTGCTTGATCACCTCCACGTAGGGAATGCCCACGTACTCGACCATCAGGAAGGCGGCCGCGCCCATGACCGGCGGCATCAGCTGGCCGTTGACCGAACTCGCCACCTCCACCGCGCCAGCCTTGGCGCTCGAGAATCCGGTACGTTTCATCAGCGGCACGGTAAAGGTGCCGGTGGTCACCACATTGGCGATGGAGGAGCCGGAGACCACGCCGGTGAGCCCCGACGCGACGACCGCGGCCTTGGCGGGTCCGCCGCGCAGATGCCCCAGCAGGGAGAAGGCGACCCGGATGAAATAGCCGCCGGCGCCGGCCCGCTCCAGCAGGGCGCCGAACAGCACGAACAGGAACACGAAGCTGGTCGATACACCCAGGGCGATGCCGAACACCCCCTCGCTGGACAGCCACTGCTGCGACATCGCCCGGCCGAAGGACGCGCCCCGGTGCGCCAGCATGTCCGGCATCCAGGGACCCGCGAAGGTGTAGAGGAGAAACACCCCGGCGATGACCATCAATGCCGGGCCCAGCACCCGCCGGGTGGCCTCCAGCAGCAGCAGCATGCCCAGGCCCGCCGCGATCATGTCCGCCAGTTCCGGCCGGCCCGGGCGCTGCGCCAGTTCCTGGTGGAACAGGAACAGGTACCCCGCCGCGAAGGCGGCCGTCAGTGCCAGCAGCCAGTCCACCGCCGGGATGCGCTCCAGGGGCGCCACCCGCCAGGCGGGCCAGGCCAGCGCAAGGGCGACCGCTCCCATCAGCAGGTAGACCGTCACCCAGGGCTGTTCGGCCTGGTGCTGCTGCCAGGCCAGCAGCCAGAGCCCGAGGCCGAGGATCAGGTAGAAGCCGGCCGCGATGCGCGGCCCGCGCGTCGAGGGCAGGCGGGCCGGGAACAGCAGGAAGGCGAGGAAGACGGCGAAGGCGAGATGGATCGAGCGCGCCTGGGTCTCGGGAATGACCCCGAAGCCCAGGGAGTAGGGCAGCGGGGAGACGATCCAGAGTTGGAACAGCGACCAGGTCAGGGCCGTCAGGTAGACCAGGACACGGATGAGGGAGCCGGGGCACCGCGCCCCGGTTTCCATGTGTTCGACCAGTACCGCGGCCTCGGTCGGGCTGATGCCCGGGGCGGTGCGGTCGTCGGCCATGCCTCAGGATCTGCCGGGAACGCTCAGTCCCGGATCATCCCGGCCTCGCGATAGTAGCGCAGGGCGCCCTCGTGGATCGGCGCGGAAAGGCCCTGGCTGATCATGTCCGCGGGCTCCAGCACCGCGAAGGCCGGATGCATGCCCTTGAAGGTGCTGAAGTTCTCGAACACGGCGCGGGTCAGGTGGTAGACCGCGCTGTCGCTGGTGCCGGTGGAGGTGACCAGGGTCGCGCCGACACCGAAGGTCTGCACGTCCTCATCCTGACCCGGGTACATCCCGGCCGGAAGCCGGGCGCGGAAGTAATAGGGCGTGTCGTCCACCAGCCCATCCACCACCGGACCGGACACGGGGATGATCTCCGCGCCACAGGTGGCGATCGGCTCCTGGATGGCCGCGGAAGGATGCCCCACGGTAAACAGGATCACGTCGATGCGGTTATCGCAGAGCGCCTGGCCCTGTTCGCGGGAGGGGAGTTCGGAGGCCAGGGCGAAGTCATCCATGCTCCAGCCGTACTCTGCCATCAGCCGCTCGACGGTGCCGCGCTGCCCCGAGCCCGGATTGCCGACATTCACCCGCTTGCCGACGATGTCCTCGAAGGCCTCGATGCCGCTGTCCGGCCGCACCACTACAGTGAACGGTTCCGGATGCAGCGAGAAGACCGCGCGCAATTGGCGGTTGGCACCCTGTTCCGCGAAGCGATCGGTGCCATGGTAGGCATGATGCTGCCAGTCCGACTGGGCGACCCCGAAATCCATTTCGCCGTTGGCAATGGAGTTCAGGTTGAACACGGAACCGCCGGTACTCTCGGCGTTGCACCGCATTCCATGGGTGTCCTGGTCCCGGTTGACCAGCCGGCAGATGTTCTGTCCTGTGGGGTAGTAGACGCCGGTGACACCCCCCGTCCCGATGGTGATGAAGCGCTGGTCGGCGCCGGCCGCCAGTACCAGGCCCAGGGCGAGCGCGGAGCCCGTGATCAGCCGAATGCCGATTCCGGTGAGTGATGCACGCATGCGGTTTCTCCATGTCCAGAGGATCGATGAGTCAGGATTCAACCCGCTTTCGTATGTCCAACGCAAATCCCCCGATCCCCAGACCGGCCCATCAATCAATGTGGGGTGGTGGTCAGTGCGGCGCGTCTTCAGGCGGGACGCCGTGAATACATCCCTGTAGGCTTGACGGCCGCATCCCTGCGGCCGACGCCCGCCTGAAGACGCGCCGCACTGACCATTCGGCGTCGGGTTGGCCCGCAACGCGACCCGACGGCCGCTGGACGCCAGCCTGAAGACGCATCGCACCGGCCATCCGGCGTCGGGTTGTCCCGCACCATGACCCGGTGTGTCTGCCAGAAGGCGCAGAATCAAGTATATTCATGCCCCGATTTTTCCCCTTTCGCCCGAATCCCTGGAGTACCCGCCATGTTTTCCATACATATGAGCATCAATGGTTACGACCCTGAACTGTGGTCCGCCATCGAGAACGAGTCGCGCCGTCAGGAAGAGCACATCGAGCTGATTGCCTCGGAAAACTACGCGAGCCCCCGGGTGCTGGAGGCGCAGGGATCGGTGCTGACCAACAAGTACGCCGAAGGCTACCCGGGCAAGCGCTACTACGGCGGCTGCGAGTTCGTGGACATCGCCGAGAATCTGGCCATCGAGCGCGTCAAGCAGCTGTACGGCGCCGATTACGCCAACGTGCAGCCCCACTCGGGATCCCAGGCCAACGCCGCGGTCTACATGGCCCTGCTGGAACCCGGCGACACCGTGCTCGGCATGAGTCTGGCCCACGGCGGCCACCTGACCCACGGCGCCAAGGTCAACTTCTCCGGCAAGATCTACCACGCGGTGCAGTACGGCATCGATGACCAGGGCCTGCTCGACTACGACGCGATCGAGCGCCTGGCGCTGGAACACAGGCCGAAGATGATCGTTGCCGGCTTCTCCGCCTACTCGCGCGTGATGGACTGGGGGCGCTTCCGGGCCATCGCCGACCAGGTCGGTGCCTACCTCATGGTTGACATGGCCCATGTCTCCGGCCTGATCGCGGCCGGCCTGTATCCGAATCCGGTGCCGCATGCCGATGTCGTGACGTCCACCACGCACAAGACGTTGCGCGGCCCGCGCGGGGGCATCATCCTGGCCAGGTCCAATCCGGAGCTGGAGAAGAAATTCCAGTCGCTGGTGTTCCCGGGTACCCAGGGCGGCCCGGCGATGCACGTGATCGCGGCCAAGGCCGTGGCCTTCAAGGAGGCCCTGGAACCCGCGTTCCGGACCTACCAGGAGGCGGTCATCGCGAACGCGCGCACCATGGCGAACACGCTGATAGAGCGCGGCTACAGCGTCGTCTCGGGAGGTACCGACAATCACCTGTTCCTGCTCAGCCTGATCGACAAGGGCATGACCGGCAAGGCCGCCGACGCCGCCCTGGGGGCGGCCAACATCACGGTGAACAAGAACGCGGTGCCGAACGATCCGCAGTCGCCCTTCGTGACCAGCGGGATCCGTATCGGCACCCCGGCGGTGACCACCCGCGGATTCGGCGAGCCGGAGTGCCGTGATCTGGCGAACTGGATCGCCGACGTGCTGGACGACCACGAGAATCCGGCGGTGATCGACATGGTGCGGGCGAAGGTCCTGGACGTCTGCGCCCGATTCCCGGTCTACGGCGTCGGCGAATAACAGGCACCGGCGATGCGTTGCCCGGCCTGTGGGGCCGACGATACGCGGGTGGTCGATTCTCGCGTCGCGGGTCCGGAGCAGGATCAGATCCGGCGGCGCCGCGAATGCCAGGCCTGCGGTGCCCGCTTCACGACCTTTGAACGTGCCGAGTTCAGCATGCCGCGCGTGGTCAAGCGCAGCGGCGAGCGGGTCGCCTTCGACGAGGAAAAGCTGCGCGGCGGCCTTCGGCTGGCGCTGCACAAGCGACCCGTCCGTACCGACGAGGTCGAGGCCGCGATCGACCGCATCAAGCGCCGTCTCGCGGCCTACGGCGCCCGGGAGATCCGCTCCGATCGCATCGGTGAATGGGTAATGGAAGAACTGCGCGGGCTCGACCAGGTCGCCTACATCCGCTTCGCCTCCATCTATCTCAGCTTCGCCAACGTGCAGTCCTTCCGCGAGGCCATCGAACGGCTCGAGCAGGATCTCACCCCGGAGATGCGCCGCTCGCAACTGCGACTGATCGAGGAGGGCCTCGAGCCGCCGCCCCCGGAGTCCGAGGCGTGAACGACCAAGCCTGCATGGGCAGGGCGCTGCAGCTTGCCGCACTGGGGCTGTACACCACGGACCCGAACCCGCGTGTCGGCAGCGTCGTGGTCCGCGATGGGGTGATCGTGGGAGAAGGAGCGCACTGGTGGGCGGGCGGGGCCCATGCCGAGATTCACGCCCTGCAGGCCGCCGGGGAGCATGTGCGTGGGGCCACGGTCTATATCACCCTGGAGCCCTGCTCGCATCATGGCCGGACGCCGCCCTGCGCCGATGCCTTGATCGCGGCGGGTGTCGCCCGTGTCGTGGTCGCGATGCAGGATCCGAACCCGTTGGTGCGGGGACGTGGCCTGGAGCGCCTGCGCCGGGCGGGCATCGCAGTGGAAACCGGCATCATGGAATTCGAGGCACGCGCGTTGAATCCGGGCTTCGTGCGCCGGATGCAGAGCGGCCGGCCCTGGGTCAGGGTCAAGCTGGCCTCCAGCCTCGATGGGCGGACCGCGATGGCCTCCGGCGAGTCGAAGTGGATTACCGGCCCGGCGGCGCGCCGCGACGTGCAGCACTGGCGCGCCCAGGCGGGTGCGATCCTGACCGGCAGTGGCACCGTGCTCGCCGATGATCCGCACCTGACCGTGCGCCTGACACCGGCCGAAATGACGGCCGACAGGGGTGCCGATCCATCCCGCTTCCCGGAACTGATGGCGGCCGCCGTCCGGCAGCCGCTGCGGGTGGTGATTGATTCGCGCCTGCAGATCCCGCGTTCGGCGCGGCTGTTCGGTGACGGCCCGGTGCTGATCCTGACCACGGCCGAACGGGCGGACGCCGAGAAGGCGAGGGAACTGCGTGCACGCGGTGCGGAGATCGTCGCTGTGCCTGCTGCGGCGGACGGGCAGGTCGATCTGTCCGCCGTGCTCGATCTGCTGGGCCAGCGCGAGGTCAACGAGCTGCATGTGGAGGCCGGTTCCGGCCTGGCCGGCGCGCTGGCCCGCTTCGGGCTGGTGGACGAGTGGCTCTTGTACCTGGCCCCCTCCCTGATGGGCTCCGGTGCCCGACCCTTGCTGGACTGGCCACTGCAGCAGATGGCGGAGCGGGCGGAGCTGGATGTCTTCGCCTGCGACTGGGTCGGCGACGCCCTGCGTCTGCGCGCCTACCCCCTCCCCGCCGCCACGGTTTGACGTGAAGGTCCTGAAGGTCGGGTTCAACCCCTGTTCTCGCATGGTCCCACGCACCACGACTCGGTATCATTTAGTGTTTGCCGGTTTTTCGGTTCCATTTCTCAACAGGCGGCCAGCGCGATGTTCACCGGAATCATAGAGACACTGGGTACCGTCGCGGCGATGGAGCCGCGTGGCGGCGACCTGCGCCTGAAGGTGCGTGCCCCCGACATGGACCTCGCGGGTACGCAGCTGGGCGATTCCATCGCCGTCAACGGCGTCTGCCTGACTGTGACGGCCCTGGAGGGCGCGCAGTTCGCGGCCGACGTCAGCCGCGAGAGCCTGAGCGTGACCACCCTGGGCGACCTGGGTATCGGCGACCGGGTAAACCTGGAGCGGGCCCTGACCCTGAGTACGCGCCTCGGCGGGCACCTGGTCTCCGGGCATGTCGACGGGGTGGGCGAGGTGCTGTCGATGCACCCGGATGCGCGCTCCACCCGCGTGCACTTCCGCGCCCCGGATGCGCTGGCCCGCTACATCGCGGCGAAGGGCTCGATCACCATCGATGGCGCCAGCCTGACCGTCAACGGCGTCGACGGTGCCAGCTTCGATGTGAACATCATTCCCCACACCTGGGATCTCACCCGATTCTCCGTCTACAAGCCCGGGACCCGGGTGAACCTCGAGGTGGACCTGGTGGCGCGCTACCTGGAACGCCTGATGCTGGGTGATCGCGCGGCGCAGTCCGACACCGCTGGCGGCCTGTCCGAGGCCTGGCTCGCGGAGCAGGGCTTCCCCAATCACTCCGGCACGCGCGACTGAAACCGCCCGGCCCACCAACGGAACCAAGACATGGAATTTGCCAGTACCCAGGAGATCCTCGCCGAACTGCGCGCCGGGCGCATGGTCGTCATCGTCGACGACGAGGACCGCGAGAATGAGGGCGACCTGCTGATGCTCGCCTCGCACGTGCGCCCCGAGGACGTGAACTTCATGGCCAAGTACGGCCGCGGACTGATCTGCCTCACACTGACCCGCGAGCGCTGCCGCCAGCTGGCCCTGCCGCTGATGGTCACCGATACCAACGATTCGCACGGGACCAACTTCACCGTTTCCATCGAGGCGGCGGAAGGGGTGACCACCGGGATCTCGGCCTATGACCGCGCGCACACCATCCGCACCGCGGTGGCCCCGAACGCCATGCCCGCCGACGTCGTGCAGCCGGGGCACGTGTTTCCCCTGATGGCCCAGCCGGGTGGTGTGCTGGTGCGGGCCGGCCACACCGAGGCGGGTTGCGACCTGGCGCGTCTGGCGGGGGCCGAGCCGGCCGCGGTGATCGTCGAGATCCTGAACGAGGACGGCAGCATGGCCCGGCGGCCGGACCTGGAGCGCTTCTGCGCCGAGCACGGGCTGAAGATGGGGACCATCGAGGCCCTGATCCGCTACCGGATCGAGAATGAGAAGACCGTGCGCCGCGCGGCCGAGGTGGATCTTCCCACCGCCCATGGCGACTTCCGACTCATCGCCTTCCAGGACGAGGTCGATCACGGTCTGCACTTTGCCCTGGTCCGGGGCCACCCGAGGCCCAGCGAGCCCACGCTGGTGCGGGTGCACCTCGAGCAGACCATCTGCGACACCCTGGGCTTCGCTGGCCCCGACTGCGGCTGGCCGCTCGACGACGCACTGCGCCGCATCGACGAGGCCGGTTCCGGCGTTGCCGTGGTCCTGCGCAAGCCGGAAGGCTCGGACGTGCTGATTCGCCGCCTGCATGAACTCGCGAGCGGGCACGCGGACCTGCGCCCGCAGGTGCAGACCTCGGCCGATTGGCGCATGTACGGCATCGGCGCCCAGATCCTCGCCGACGTCGGCGTCGGCAAGATGCGCCTCCTGTCCGCCCCGAAGCGCTTCCACGGCCTCGGCGGATTCGGCCTGGAAGTCATCGACTACGTCCAGAACACCCCCGCCCGCTAGGAGCGACCTCCGGTCCCGATTGATGGATCGGGACCGTTCCTTGGGACCCGGATCGCGGCCAGAGGCCGCTGCCGCGACCGACAGCCCAGGAGGGCCCTCGGTGCTACAATAACGCGCTTTGCCGGGCGCGCGGCCCCGGCTTCCCATCCGAACCGCAGAAGGACGGCCCCATGCACAACATCAAGACCCTCGAAGGGCGCTTCACCACGGCGGGCGAGGCCCGTTTCGGCATCGTGCTTGCACGTTTCAACAGCCTGATCGTCGAGCGTCTGCTCGAGGGCGCGGTGGACACGCTGCGCCGCCATGG
>JAWLFM010000099.1:0-9564 GCA_041685565.1 Thioalkalivibrio sp. | reverse complement strand
CCTGGGCGTTGAACTGCAGCGCCACCTGATCCAGCAGCTCACGTCGCTATTTCCCAGACTCCCACATCGCCAGACCCTGCGCATCCTCGCGGAAACACCCACGCAGCTTGTGCTCGAGGACGCGTTCGGCGAGGAATACACCTGCAGCCGTTTGTAAGTCGCCCAAGCAATGCCAACGCCAACCATGCCGCGGCCGTGTGGCCCGCCTTGAACGAGACCACGCAACAAGGGGACTGCCCCGTAGCGCCGGGCACCCTTCGCAAACCGATTCGGAGACACGTCATGAGCCAGAAACACACCGATGAAATCCGCCAGCAGGTGCGGGAAAGCTACGCCAGGGTGGCCGAGGCCAGCAACGCGGGCGAGTGCTGCGGCGAGACATCAAGCTGCTGCGGGGTTTCCGACGACGTTGCCATCAACACCCTGATCTCCACGCGCCTGGGCTATTCCGCCGCGGATGTCGCGGCCGTGCCGGACGGTGCGGACATGGGCCTCGGTTGCGGCAATCCGCGTGCGATCGCCAGCCTTCGACCGGGTGAAGTGGTGGTGGATCTGGGCAGCGGCGGCGGCTTCGATGCCTTTCTCGCCTCTCCCGAGGTCGGCGCGACCGGGCGCGTCATCGGTGTCGACATGACGCCGACCATGGTCAGCAAGGCCCGCGCCAATGCCGAGAAGGGCGCCTTCACCAATGTCGAGTTTCGCCTGGGCGAGATCGAGCACCTGCCGGTGGCCGACGACAGCGCCGACGTAATCATCTCCAATTGCGTGATCAACCTGTCTCCGAACAAGCCCCAGGTCTTCCGCGAGGCCTTCCGCATACTGAAGCCCGGTGGCCGGCTGGCGGTCTCCGATGTCGTCGCCAGTACCGAGCTGCCGGAGGCGATGCGCAACGACCCGGTGCTCTATGCGGGCTGCATTGCCGGGGCGCCGCTGCTGGACGACCTGCACGCGATGCTGCGGGACGCCGGTTTCCAGGAGATCCGGGTCACCCCCAAGGACGAATCCCGCGAATTCATCAAGGACTGGGCACCGGGCCGCGGCGTGGAAGACTACGTGCTCTCGGCCCATATCGAGGCGACCAAACCCGCAGCCCAGGGCTGATCGCCGGGGCCCGCCCGGGACCGGTCACGCCCCGGCATCCGGGCGCCACCGTCAGCCCAGGGCTGGGTAATCGGTGTAGCCCCTGGCGTCGCCACCGTAGAAGGTGCTGCGGTCATAGGGATTGAGCGGCGCGTCCTGCCGCAGCCGTTCCGGGAGATCCGGGTTGGCGATGAAGGCCCGCCCGAAGGCGATGGCGTCGGCACGCCCGCTCGCCACGGCCTCCAGTGCCCCTTCCCGGTCATAGCCTCCGGCGGAAATGAAGACGCCGTCGAAGCGCGGGCGAAAGAGCTGGGAGGTGCAGGGGACGTCTTCCTGGATGGCGTCGCCGCCGCCCGCGGACGTGGCACGCGGTTCGATCATGTGCACGTAGGCGATGCCACGATCACTCAGCTGCTCGAGTACGTGGCTGAACAGGGCCACAGGGTCGGAATCGTGCATGTCGTTGAAGGTGCCGTAGGGCGAAAGGCGCACGCCCACACGTTCCCTGCCCCAGATGCCAACGACCGCGTCGACCACCTCCAGCAACAGGCGCGCCCGATTTTCGATGCTGCCGCCGTAGGCGTCCGTGCGCCGGTTGCTGCCGTCCTGGAGGAACTGGTCCAGGAGGTAGCCATTGGCCCCGTGAACCTCCACGCCATCGAAGCCTGCCTCCTTCGCCCGCTGGGCGGCCGCGGCGTACTGGGCGATCACGCCGGGGATCTCATCGGTCTCCAGCGCACGCGGCGTTTCGTAGGGCGCCATGGTCCAGTCGGCGATCAGCACCTCACCCGCTGGCTTCACCGCGGAGGGTGCGACCGGCAGCCCCTCGTCCGGATGAAACGACGAGTGCGAGATGCGCCCGACATGCCACAACTGCAGGAACATCAGGCCGTCGGCCCGGTGCACCGCATCAGTGACCTGCCGCCAGCCCGCGACCTGCGCGTCGGTATGGATGCCCGGCGTGCCGGGGTACCCCTGGCCCAGCGGGGCGATCTGGGTCGCTTCCGAGATGATCAGGCCGGCGGAGGCACGCTGGGCGTAGTACTCCATGTTCAGTTCCCAGGGGACGTTCCCGGGCTGTCGACTGCGCATGCGCGTCAGCGGCGCCATGATCACGCGGTTCTTCAGGGTCAGGTCGCCCAGGGCAAGAGGATCAAAAAGACTGCTCATCGATGGTCGGCCTCCGCGCCGATGATTCCAGTGGCCCTGGAAGACAGGGCGGAAAAGAGTGGTTCCAGCCAGAAAGCAGAGGACGTACCCCCGGCTGCGCTGTCATGGAGTATGGCGCCCGGAGAGGCCGCCTGCGCAACACGAGAGCCCGTTGCGCGTCTTGTCGTCGGCCGCCTCAGTGGCGCGCTCAGGGAATGAGCCTCTGCGCACGCTCCAGGTAATCACGCCCGCTGCGCTGGACGGTGTCGGCATCGAGGAACTCCGAGGCCACATGGACCTCCTCCAGCACCTCGGCCAGCCGCTCGTACTCGTCGCGCAGCCTCTCCAGGGCATTCTCCAGGGTGTAGGTGAACAGGTGGACCTGATTCACCTCTTCGGGGGTCAGCGCTTCCTTTTCCATCAACGGGGCCAGTTTGGCGTTGTATTCGTGCAGGTTGGCGAGGGCCTGTTCCACCGTTTCCGCTTGTTCGGCCTGGTAGTGATCTGGACGGTCCTCGGCCAGGGCCGGCAGCGCCAGGGCCAGGGCCAGGGCGCAAGCCAGTGTCAGCGATGCGATGCGTTTCATGAGGGTCTCCTAGGATGCAGGTTGATGGTGATCGGTAACGGGTCTATCGAAGGCAGTTGACCGCGCGCTGCAGCATCTGTCTTCGGCCGAATGTCACCGACTCCCGCAGCGCGCGCAGGCTGAGGCTGCTCACCCACAGCGGGCTGCCGAAGCTGAACCCATCATACAATAGGGGGCAAGGGGCCATGGCAAGCAGGGGGTCGAGACTCCTCATTCCGGAGTGCCTTGGGAACGCTGCGCGGTCATGATCGGGACCCCGTAGCGTTGCGCGAAGGTACGCACCTCCGTTCGCAGTGCCGGGTCCAGGCGAGCCATCGCCTCGACCTGGATCGCATCCGGCACGCAGCCGTAGTGCGCTTCGGCCATCGCTCCCGCGATGCAGGCCAGGGTATCGGCATCGCCGCCGAGCGAGACGGCATTGCGCACCGCGTCCTCGAAATCCGTCGAACGCAAGAAGGCGGCCGCGGCCGCGGGCACGGTCCCCTGGCAGCTGATGTCAAAGCCGCCGCGGCGCTGCAATGCGGCCCAGTCCAGATCGCAGTCGTAGCCGAAGCGCTCAGACAACAACCTCTCGATCCCGTCCTTGCCCCTGCCCATGCGTCCCGCCCAGACCGCCCCGGCTACGGCCTGCGCGCCCAGGATGCCCTTTGGATGATTGTGGGTCACCTCGGCGCTGCGGCTGGCCTCCTGCAGCACGGTTTCCAGATCCTCGAAGGCCCAGCCGATTGCGGAAACCCGCATCGCCGAGCCGTTGCCGAAACTGCTGTAGGCCGGAGCATCGTCCTGGAACAACCAGCGGCGGAACCAACCACCATACCCGGCCTCCGGATAGCGTCGGCCCCAGCCCCGCAGCGCACTCCCGTAGTCGGTGCCGCTCAGTACCGCGCTGGCCACCGCGACGGTCAGCACCGTATCGTCGGTGAACCGGGAACCGGACACGAACAACGGGAAGTCCTTCGGCTGAGGCGCCGCCCCCTCGTGAATCGAACCAATGATGTCGCCGGCTATCGCTCCAATCACAGCTCCTCCTCCCGTGCACACCTCTCGCCCCAGTGGCGGCGCATCTGGCAAGGCGATCGGGTACTCAACTTCCCGCGTGGGCTATTAGAATGCCGGTCATGGAAGGTATTGGCGACCTGGGCACCGTTTCCGCGCTGATGGCGGGTATCAGCCTGAGTGCGGCCGCCGGGCTGCGCGTGTTCCTGCCGGTGCTGGCGCTGGGTCTGGCCTCGCGCCTCGGTCTGCTGGAACTGGGCGAGGACTTCGCCTGGCTGGCCTCCGACCCGGTGCTGCTCGTGGTGGGCATCGCGGCACTGCTGGAGGCCAGCGCCTATTACATCCCGGTGGTCGACAACCTGCTCGACACCCTGGCCACTCCGGCAGCGATCGGTGGCGGCACGGTGATCGTGGCGTCGCTGCTGCCCGAGATGAGCGGGCTGCTGCAGTGGGGCACGGCAACCCTGCTGGGCGGCGGTGCGGCGGGCATCGTACAGGGCACGACCGTGCTGGCGCGCGGGGCATCCACGACCTCGACCGGCGGTCTGGCCAATCCACTGATCGCCACTTCGGAGACTGGCGGCAGCCTGCTCACGATCGCGCTCGGGTTGCTGATCCCGCTGGTCTTCGGCGTACTGGTGATCCTGGCACTGGTGTGGCTGCTCATCCGCCTGGTCCGACTGCTGCGCAACCGACGGAGCAGCGCACCGACTCCGGGCACCTGAGGCCAGGGTCAGCCCTGCCGGGCTGCCCCACCCGGGACCGGAACCCGGCGGGTTCCGCGTGGCCTGGTACCGGCAGGCCGGTGGTGCCTACCGCCCCCGATTTCCCAGCGCGCGAACCCGGTTCAACCACTGCGCGCGGCGAGAGGCGCTGACGCCTTCCACCAACCCGAACAGCGTCGTCCGGACCGGGCGGATGCCGACGAACTTGAGGATGTTGCGCTCCAGGCTCTTCAGGCTGTGGGCGCGGAAGAACCAGCGGTAGAAGAAGGCGGGCATGCCCATGGTGACGATGATCCGGGCGGATTTTCCGGTGAGCAGCTTCCTGCCCATCGCGCCCGAGGATTCCTCGCGGCTGAACGCGAACCCCGGCCGGAACAGCTGTTCCATGAAGCCCTTGAGGATGGCCGGCATCGTTCCCAGCCAGAGCGGATAGAGGATCACCAGGTGGTCGGCCCAGGCGACGGCGTTCTGCGCCTCCTGGATATCCGGTATCGTGCCCGTCCCCTGCCAGTCCTCTGCGCTGCGCAACAGCGGGAAGTCCAGCTCGGCGGCCGCCACGCGTCGGACCTCGTGCCCGCCCCGCTGCGCGCCCTCGGCATAGGCATCCGCCAGTGCATGGCAGAGATGGCGCTCGCTGTTGTCGGGATGACCCTGAATGACGACGATGCGTCTTGACATGGTGCGCGCTCCCAACGGGTGATCTGCGAAGTGAACCAACGTTCGAGCTCGAAGTCGAGGCCCGGAAGGGAGTACGTGGGTTTCTCAGCCGTGGGGGATCGATCTTCCGAGACCGTCGCTTCGAGGAGGTCGACCTCCGCGCTGGTGATCCGGCGGAGATACGCTGCCATCCCTTTCCACCGGTCAACTTCACAAGGCGCATCACGCCGGACCTGCAGCACCCCCTGGTGATGCCGGCCGGAACACGCTTCCGCACTCCAGCGGGCCTTCATCCTGCGTGGCGGCATCGATCACCGAGACACCCGTCAAGATGAGCTGATATGAATGGGGACGGATCTATTTCGGCTGTTGATCCGGGGACTGACCCAGCGCCACCCCATGCCGCAGGGCCGCCGGCTCCTTGAACAGGAAGGCCACCGCGTCATTGCCGATGGTGAGATCACCGCGCGCGTGCGGCCATGCGCGGGACTGCACCGTTGCATCCATCCACTCGAAGAGTTCCTGAAGTGCGAGGGCGATGCGTGCGCGCCCCGCATAGTCCAGTCCGCGTGCGGTCCATGCAGCCCGCGCGGCCTCCTTCTGCAGCCACCCCTGACGGACGAAGCCTGCGGTAAACAGGGCTCGCAGGAGCCCATCGCCGAGATTCCGGCGCAGGGTCTGCAGGGCCGACTTCGCATCGGAGGCGGGGTCGATAGCGGCGATAAGCGAGGCAGGAAGCAGATCCTTCCAGTCCGACCCCGCGACAGCACCCGGCAGCAGATCCTCGTCGATGATCTGCTGGAAGTCCGCCACGGGATCGGAGCCGGTACGTTGTGCGAGCTGGATCAGGGCGCCCGCCTCGTCCAGATAGCCGGACAGGCGAAAGCCGCACAGATGGTGATCGACGAGGTCATGCACAAAGACGGAGGTGGGGATGCGCTCTCCCGTGTATGGCGTCGCGGCAATCACGTCTGCCCCCACCCCCGGCACGTCGAGCTTCCAACCCCGCGCGCCGAAGCCGTCGTTCCAGTGCTCGGCATAGATGGCCGGAACGGTAACGGGCTGCGGGCAAGTCTGGACCGGATCAGACATCATGGCCTCCATCACATCGTTGGCCGGCCCTTGAGTTTACCGACCGGTCAACTTTATTGCCAGCCCATGCGCGAAGTCAGGGGTTCCCCGGATCGCCTGATGCCGCAGACACCTGCACGGCCGATGACCTTGGCCGCTTCCGCCAATCCGGGTGCCCCAGCCTCGCCAAGGCCCGCCGCGCGGCCCTCTTCCGCGGGATCATGGTGCAGACGTGACCGCGCGTTTCGCGTTAACGCTGCCGCCGGTCCTGAATGCCGCCGAAGGTCCGTTCGTTGAAGAGATCGCAGTAGGTCTTCAGCAGCCGGAGCTTCGCAACCTGCGAGTGCTTCGGATTGATCACGGCAATGTTCTCCAGGCCGCCGGAGACCGCCGCACTGGGGACCAGCAGCGCGAGGCTGCCCGCGTCTTCCAGCCAGGCATCACCCAGCCGCTGGGTGGACGCCGGGTAGGGATAGGCTGCCCAGTGCTTGGGGAGCGTGTCCCGGGGCAGGCGCTCGAGGCGGGCATCATCCGGAAGGGCATACATGCCGAGGCGGTAGTCGCTGGGTATCAGACGGGGTGACGGCAGATAGTTCGCCAACTCCAGCAGGGCGGTGGCCGGCGAACAGGCGAAGTAGAGCACGGGGTGGCCCGCGGTGTTCCAGCGGGCGCCGTCCTGGAAGCTCGCGCCAAGGCCGCTGTAGTCTTCCAGGAACCGCTCGGGGCAGATGCGGTAAAGCCGCATCAGGTGAACTCGCCGAACGCGATCTTGCGCAGCACCTCCCGGACCCACTTGCGCCCTTCAAAGGTATCGAACAGCTGCAGTGGCTTCTCGCCGGCCAGTGCCGCGACGGGTGTGTCCAGCCAGGCGTTTGCGCTGTCGAGATCACCCCAGATGCGGGTGGCCTCCGCGTACAGCCTGAGCACGTCCAGCACCTCCTCGGTCGCCACGGGGTCGAGGGCCTTCCTTCGATAGAAGCGGCTCAGGTTGGCGGAACTGGTATGCAGCAGCCGCACGAACATCTCCCGGTTGCCCAGAAGAGCCACGGCCTTCTTCACGACCTCCCCCGGGATACCGGTGCGGACCAGCCGGATATAGTCGGCCTGATCGCTCAGGGCGGATGCCGGGATGGGCAGTTCGTCGAGAACCGAATACGGGTGGGTGGCTTCCATGGGATCTGCTCTGGCTGGACCGGTACCAGCCCAGTTTCCATCAAAATGATGCAAATGTCACATCCTATTGACGCAACACAACGCCAGCATCGAGGCCGACCGGGATCGATGACCGGAAGCGGTCGCCCTTACCCCGCAGGCGCGAGGCACCGGAGGGCCCCCTTCCCACGCGGACGCCCGGCATTGCTCACTCCAGGGCCTCGTAGTGCGCATGCACGTAGCCGGGGGCGATGCCATAGGGCTTGCTGCCGTCGTCGGGAAAGGCGATGTAATAACCCCCATCCCAGTCGTCCACGGTATCCGGTCCGATGCGCATCACGCCCTCCTGGGTCTCGATCTCGAAGGGCTCCGACACGAACAGCAGCTGGACGGGGGTCTTCTTGCGGAACCAGGGCAGGTCCGGAGGCCGGTTCGCACGCGAATAGCGCACCAGGCCACCCGGCGCAGCGGGCGTGGTGTCCATCGCCTCCGGGAAGCCCTCCGTGTCGATCAGCAACCGAAACTCGCGGAACCAGCGCGCCAGCTTCTCGTGGTAGCGATGGGTCTCGTAGGCCGGGCCGTTGTAGAAACGCGAGACCCGGTGAAAATCGGCCTCGGCGGGTTTCGTCTTTCCCACCGCATCCCGCCGCGGCCGCAGAAAGCGGGCGATGAAGGCCACCTGCTCGGCGACCGGAGCCGTGAACAGTGCGGCAGCGCTTGGCGCACCCACGGCCCGATGATTCTCGCCCATGATCTGCCCGAGCCCCAGGCTCATCGACCGCAACCGCAGCTCCTGCAGATCCGCAGCGGGATTGCGCTGATTCAGGCGGGACAGGTAGTGCTGCTCGAACCGTGGCCGGATCACGCCGGCCGTCTCCTGCCGGATGATGGCCAGCACCCATTCCGGGCGGATGGTGATCCCCTCCTCCGCTTCCAGCACTGCGCAGGCGGACACGGCATGCCCGCCATACCGTGCAAGGATCCCGCGACAATCCAGGAAGCGGCGCTTGTGCAGGGCATTGAGGTGGAAGATCGCGTCGTCCGGGTCGCCGCTCATCGCCTGTCTCGTCTCGATGCGTTGCAAGGCCGTGGCGGCCATGCGTTCGAGCGTGGCGACGGTCAGGGTGGTGTCGGGAATGCTGGTGATCAGCCGGCTGGCGGTGTTCCAACGGGCGGGATAGCAGAGAATCTCGCGGGTGATCTTCCGTGTCAGCCCATGTTCGAACTGAAACTGCGCGACGCCCCGGTTGGTACCGCGCCCGAAGTCCCCATCCACCAGAAAGGCGCCCGAGCTCGCGGTGGAATAGCCGAGAAAGATCATCAGCCGCTGCACGGCCATGATCGCCGCCTCGCCGGCGGACCTGCGGGTCAGACCCGAATCGCCGGCAAGAAAGCGCTCCAGGTCGCTCCGCCAGGCCGCGGTATCGTCATCGGGATGGGTGAGGATTCGCTGCATGTGCGGATCGGTGGACCATGCAGTCAGGGACATCGTGCGTGCTCCCAAGGGGCGTATCGGTCAAGGGCCTGAATATTCCAAGGGGGCGACCTGCAGCCCCCCTTCGTCATCAGTGTAGGCCACTACGCGGACGCCGGTTGGTCCGGCGACTGCTCGGATCCCGGAAGGCCGTCGCAAGGCTCCCCGGGCGGTGCAGGTTGAGCGAGTCCATTCCGTTCATGGTGCGACAGGCTCACCAAGCGCGCAGACAGGAACAACCCCGCGCGGAAATGGAGGCGCCACCCGTCCCGAGCCTGTCGGAGCCCCCCTGTTGCAGGTCCTTGATCCGCGTGTCCCTATGCGATCTCCCGGTAGAGCCTGGCCAGCGCGTCGAGTTCGGGGGCCTCCGTGCCCAGCAGCAGCGTCAACAGGCGCAACTGCTTGGTCACCGAGTCGATCTCGCGCGGCGATGCTCGCTGAAACTCCTCGCGAAACCGCGCCGCGAAGTCCTGCCACTGCGGCGACGATGGCGGCCGATGCAGCCGTCGGGACACCAGCGAACGCAGGACCTCGAGATTGATCCGGTCGGTGCGATCCCAGAAGCGCTTGGCACCCTCGGCCGGCGGTGCGCCCGCGAACTGCTCCGTCAGCCGCTCGAGTTCGGTCATGACCGAATCCTTGCTCTGCAGCACGTCCCGAACCTTCCGGGTCCG
>JAWLFM010000010.1:0-36585 GCA_041685565.1 Thioalkalivibrio sp. | reverse complement strand
TCAGGGAATGATTCGTTCGGCCGTGTCGCCTGATATGGCGGCTGCCGCGCAAACAGGGCCGGTGAAGATGGCTCCTTCCGGTCTGTAGACCGGGCGGAACCAGCGAGCCGGTTGTTCCAAGACTCTCGTGGCACTTGCCGGCAAGGCGGTCGCCACGCCGTAAACCGACCTAGTTGGGGATAGTGACTATGAGTGAAAAGAAACTTGCAATCATCGCGACCAAGGGCAGCCTGGACTGGGGCTATCCGCCCTTCATCCTCGCCTCGACGGCGGCTGCGCTGGGCTATCAGGTGGAGGTGTTCTTCACCTTCTACGGCCTGCAGCTTTTGAAGAAGAAGCTGGATCTCCAGGTCAGTTCCCTGGGTAACCCCGGCATGCCGATGCCGATGCCGGTCCCCGTTCTGCTGCAGGCCCTGCCGGGGATGCAGAAGATGATGACCGTGATGATGAAGCAGAAGATGAAGGCCAAGGGCGTCGCCAGTCTCGAGGATCTGCGGGAGCTTTGCATGGAGGCGGAAGTGCGCATGATCGCCTGCCAGATGACGGTGGACCTGTTCGAGATGGATACCGCTGAATTCATCGACGGCATCGAGTATGCCGGTGCGGCGGCATTCTTCGAATTCGCAGGCGAATCAGACATCTGCCTGTTCATGTGACCCGTCCTACCGAACGCGCCCCGCGTCCCCGGTAGGAGCGGCCTCTGGCCGCGTTCAGGCGCCCGCCCGAGTCCCTTGTGCGGGGGCGTTTTGCCGTGGGTTCGTGGTCGGAGACCGCTCCTACGCAACGTCCCCGGTAGGGGCGGCCTCTGGCCGCGATCCGGCGCCGGCTGTCCGGGGTATCATCCGAAATCCCGGGAACGCACGGCCAGTTCGCCCAGCCAGGCGCTGCGATCATGCAGTTGCTTCGCGATCAGGTGGGTCACGCCGTCCTCCTGCTGCAATTCCCCCGTCACCTCCAGCAGGCGCGCGTGGATCACTGCGGAACGTGCCTGCTGGACCAGGGTGGGCCAGACGATCACGTTCAGCGTCCCCGATTCATCCTCCAGGGTCAGAAATACGGTGCCCTTGGCCGAGCCAGGCCGCTGCCGCGTGATCACCAGACCGACGTAGCGCACCCTGCGCCGAGCACCGCCGGCGATGAGGGCATCGGCGGTGGGCAGCCCGGACAGCCCCGGATGACCGCGCAGCACGGTGAGCGGGTGCGGTCCCAGCGTCAGTCCGATACTGGCATAGTCCTGCACCAGGTCTTCGTTGACCCCCGGCGCAGGCAAAAGCGGTGCGGCCGCCTGGTCGCGGGCATCGGGAAGGGGAAACAGCGGCAGCGGGACCTCCACGGCCTGGGTTGCCCAGCGTGCCCGGTAGCGGTGTCCGGCGAGGCTGGCCAGGGCCCCGGCCCGGGCCAGCCGCGTCGCCTGGCCGCGCTCCAGGCGGGCGCGGGTGACCAGTTCGGCGACGTCCCGGAACGGCCCCTCGGCCCGTGCGGCAACGATACGTCCACCGCTCTCCGCATGCAGTCCGCGCACCCTGTTCAAGCCCAGGCGCAGCCCCAACTCCTCCTGCCGTCCGCGGCCTTTGGGAACGGTCTCCACGGTACATTCGATTGCGCTGACGGTGACATCCACCGGCAGTACGGTGACGCCGTGCCGGCGGGCATCGGCGACGATCTGGGCCGGGGCATAGAAGCCCATCGGCTGGCTGTTCAGCAATGCGCAGGCGAAGATCGCCGGTTCCCGGCACTTGAACCAGGCGGATACATAGCTGATCAGGGCGAAGCTCGCGGAATGTGACTCCGGAAAACCATATTCGCCGAAACCCAGGATCTGCTGGTAGATCTGTTCGGCGAAGGCCTGCGGATAGCCGCGCCGGCGCATGCCGTCGAGCAGCTTCTCCCGATAACTGGCGAGCCGCCCGGTGCGGCGCCAGGCACCGATGGCTCGACGCAGGCCGTCGGCCTCGCCGGCGCTGAACCCGGCGGCGACCATCGCCAGTTCGATCACCTGCTCCTGGAAGATCGGCACCCCCAGCGTGCGCTCCAGCACCCGCTTGACCTCGGGGTTCGGATAGCTGACCGGCTCGCGCCCCTGCCTGCGTCGCAGGTAAGGATGCACCATCTGCCCCTGGATCGGCCCCGGACGGACGATCGCGATCTCGATCACCAGGTCGTAGAAGGTCTCCGGTCGCAGTCGCGGCAGCATCGTCATCTGCGCACGCGACTCGATCTGAAACACCCCGATGCTGTCCGCGCGCTGCAGCATCGCATAGACCGCGGGGTCTTCCGCCGGAATGTCGGCCAGGCCCCAGCGCCGCCCACGGTGCAGGGCCAGAAGCTCCAGTGCGCGGCGCAGGCAGGAAAGCATGCCCAGTGCCAGGATGTCGATCTTCAGCAGGCCGAGTGCGTCGAGGTCGTCCTTGTCCCACTGGATCACGGTGCGCTCGGGCATCGCGGCGTTCTCGATCGGCACCAGTTCGTCCAGGCGCCCGGCCGCAATCACGAAGCCGCCGGTGTGCTGGGACAGGTGGCGGGGAAAACCGACCAGCATCTGCGCCAGCACCTGCCACTGTCGGGCCAGGGGTCCGTCCGGGTCCAGCCCCACCTCGCGCAGGCGAGCGCCCGGAATGCCCTCGTCCCACCAGGCCATGTTCGCGGTCAGGGTGTCGATACGGGCCCGGCTCACGCCCAGGGCGCGGCCAACGTCGCGCAGGGCACTGCGGCGCCGGTAGCGGATCACCGCGGCGGCCAGCGCGGCGCGCTCACGGCCGTATCTTTGGTAGATGTACTGGATCACCTCTTCGCGCCGTTCATGTTCGAAGTCGACATCGATGTCCGGGGGCTCGTTACGCTCGCGGGAGATGAAGCGTTCGAACAGCATGCTCGCGCGCGCCGGATCCACCGCGGTGATCCCGAGCGCATAGCAGACCGCCGAGTTCGCGGCCGAGCCCCGGCCCTGGCAGAGGATGCCGCGCCCACGGGCGAAGCGGACGATGTCGTGAACGGTCAGGAAATAGGGCTCGTAGCCGAGGTCGGCAATGATGCCGAGTTCGTGTTCGATCTGGATCCGGACCCTTTCCGGGACGCCGTCAGGCCAGCGTTCCCGGCAACCCCGTTCGACCAGGCCACGCAGCCAGGGCCCGGGCGCCGCGCCGGGCGGGATGGAGTCGGTGGGATATCGGTAACGCAGCTCGTCCAATCGGAACCGGCAACGGCCGGCGACCCGCGTCGTCTCGGCAAGCCAGGCGTCGGGGTAGAGCCCGGCCAGTTCGCCGCGCGGGCGCAGGCAGCGCTCGCCGTTCGGAAACAGGGCGGGGGCGGCCTCCGCGACCGTGCGTTTCAGACGCAGCGCGGTGAGCACGTCCTGCAGCACGCGCCGGCCGCGTACGTGCATGTGCACGTCGCCGCAGGCCAGCACCGGAATCCCGGTTTCCGAGCCGAGCCGCTGGACCCGCTCCCGCAGCGCCGCATCGCCGGGGGTGCGCGTCAGCGTGATGGCCAGATGCAGCTGCTCCGGGGGGGCCACATTGCGCAGCCACCCGGCCCAGTGCCGGTCGGAGTCCGTGATCGGTGCTGCGGATGCGCCTGCGGAAGCGGCCCCGGAGACCGCGGATCCCGGCTCGGCCGTCTCCGCCGGCGCGGGCTCGAGGTGCCACAGGACCTCGCAGTCCGGCAATCCGGCCCACTCGGGCCGGAGCAGGTCAGCGGCCGCGATCCGGTAATGCCCCTTGCGCCCGGCTCGGCGTGCATGGGTGATGATCCGGCACAGGATGTGATAGGCGGCAAGGGAGCGCGCCAGCAGGGTCAGGCGGGGGCCTTCCTGCATCTGCAGGCCGGTGCCGATGATCAGTTGCAGGCCGGTCTCCGTTGCCGCCTGATGCGCGCGGACGATGCCCGCCAGCGAGCACTCGTCGGTGATCGCAAGGGCGCTGTATTCCAGCCGGGCCGCCTGTTCCACCAGTTCCTCCGGGTGCGAGGCGCCGCGCAGGAAGCTGAAGCTGCTGCAGCAGGTCAGCTCGGCATAGGCCGGAGGGGATGCACGTGTCGCCATGGTGCTGTTTATTTGAACAGTACAATGACGAAAGCGCAATTCCGCACCCGCAGGGCATGCGTCGGCCCTGCCGCGACACTAGAGGGAGAGGCGCTTGAACACCGGTTCCGGGATCAGGCGGATCGCCCACAGCATCGGTCGCCAGAACCACGGCAGATAGACCACGTCGCGCCGGCGGTCGAAGGCGCGCACGATACCCCTTGCCACGCGCTCAGGGCGGGTCCAGAGCCAGCCGTCGCGGTCGGAGTCCTGGGTCATCGGCGTGATGACAAACCCGGGCTTCAGCGTGATGACGGTCACGCCGCTGCCATGCAGGCGGTTGCGCAGACCCTGCAGGAACAGCGCCAGCATGCCCTTCGCAGCCCCGTAGACATAGTTGCCCCTGCGGCCCCGGTCGCCGGCGATGGAGCCGATCACGCCGATGACCCCCCGGTGCCGGGCCTCGAAGTCATTGGCGATCAGGGTGAGCAGGCTCATTGCGCTCAGGGCGTTCACCCGGATCTCCTGCAACATCGCCGCGGGCACCGCTTCGCAGCGGGCCTGGTCCGGCAGGCTTCCGTGCGCGATCAGCACGCCGTCGAGGTCGGGAAAGCGCTCTGTCAGGGAATGCCACAGGGCGGGCAGGGTCTCCAGGTCCGCGAGATCGGCGGCCACGGCATCGACCTCGGCAAGGCCCCCGGCCCGGATGCCCAGGTCGTCGGTCAGCATGCGCAGGCGCTCGGGATTCCGGGCCACCACCACCAGGGCCACGCCCCTGGCCAGCCAGAGCCTCGCGGCCTCGGTGGCAATGCGCGAGGTGGCGCCGAAGATCACGATCCTTCGCAGTGCTGCGCTCATGGGTTCATCCTGCGCCAGAAGCTGGAGGAAAATGCCGGGTCGACCAGGGAGGCGAAGCGCTCCCACTGCGGGAAGCCGCGTCGGAACATGGTGACGGACATACGCACATCCTGGCCCGGGTACAGCGCGCCACCTGCGGCGCTGACGATATCATCGAGGTCGGAGAACAGGCGCAGGGTCCGCGATCCCCGGTTGGCGAAGTTCAGCGCGAGGGTGACGCCGGGGCGTGGGAATGACAGCAACCCGGGGGAGGGCAGGTCACCGAAGGTCTTCACGACCGCCAGGGAGGATCCCTGCCCGCTGGCCGCGATCCGTTTCAGCAGGATCCGGATGCCGTCCCGCGCCTGTTCGCGGGCCAGCACGCACTGGTACCGGTAGAAGCCCCTGCGTCCATAGATGCGGTTCCAGTCGCGAAGGCCGTCGAGCGGGAAGAGATGGGACTGATAGTGCTGCAGGTGTCTTCCCCGCAATGAAGCCGCGCGGTAATAGAGGGCATTCACGGCGCGTACGGTGTAGCGATTGACCAGGGCAGACGGCATGTCGAAGGGCATGCGGCGGGATTGGTCGCGCCACCGGGGCAGGTGCGTTCCAGCCGGCTGCGGTGGGGCATGACGACCGGCGAGAAACCATCCCCGGCCGAGGCTGCGCCCGCGCGCCACACCGTCGATGCGCGCCACCGTGTAGGGCCATTCGCGGCCGAGACCGTCGTTGATCTCCCAGAATGCGTCCAGATGCCGGAACCGGATACCTTTGGTCAGCATCAGGTCGTTGTTCACCGGGATCATCTGCAGGCGTACACGCGTGATCAGTCCGGTCAGGCCGAGACCGCCGATGGTTGCGGCGAACAGGTCGGCGTATTCCGCTGAACTGGTCCGCAGATGCCCGCCGCTGGAGCGCAGCAGATCCAGATCCAGGACGTGCCGGCCAAAGCTGCCGGCAACAGGGTGGTTCCTCCCGTGAACATCATTGGCGACAGCGCCGCCCACGGTGATGCGCTGGGTGCCCGGGACCACCGGCAGCATCCAGCCCTGCGGCAGGGACCAGCGCAGCAGGTCGCCGAGAAGGATGCCCGCCTCGCAGTCGACGATCCCGGTGCCGCGGTCGAACGCGATCAGGCGATCCATCCCCCGCGTCAGCAGCAGGGTGCCGCCGTCGTTCAGGCAGGCATCGCCGTGGCTGCGTCCGTTGCCCCGGGCAAGGAGCGGAACCCCGGCATCGGGGAGCGGCGCGGTACGGTCCTGCCACTCGATCAGGCGCCTGTGCCGCACGCGGGGCAGCCGATTCCAACTGGCGGGCATGTCAGGCGGTTTCCGGCCCACGATCCCCTTCCCGCCAGCCCCGGTCCAGCGGGTGCAGTGCGGGGTCGATCCGCCAGGCGCGCGGGCCCGGGTCCTGGTCCACGAGCCGCCGAACCTGCTCCAGGAAGCGCTCACGCGGGATCTCTCGCGCTCCCATGGCCAGCATGTGCGGCGTCGGAGTCTGGCTGTCGATGAGGGGCCAGCCCCAGGCTGCCATGTGGCGGCAGAGCCAGGCGAGACCGACCTTGGAGGCATCGGTCGCACGCGAGAACATCGATTCCCCACAGAACAGGCGGCCCACGGCGACCCCATACAGGCCGCCGGCCAGTTCGCCGCCGCGCCAGACCTCGACCGAGTGGGCATACCCGGCACGGTGCAGCTCCAGGTAGGCGTGGCGCATCTCGACGGTGATCCAGGTGCCCGTTGCCCCGGCGCGCGGGGCGCCACAGGCCCGGATGACCGCCTCGAAGTCGCGGTCGAAGCTGACCTGGAAACCGCCGTTGCGGATCGATTTGCGCAGGCTGCGGGTGATGCGCAGGTTCCCTGGTCTCAGCACCGTGCGCGGATCCGGACTCCACCAGAGGATGGGTTGTCCGGCCTCGTACCAGGGGAAGATTCCCTGGCGGTAGGCGCGCAACAGGCGCGGAAGCGAGAGGTCCCCGCCGGCGGCGAGCAGGCCGTTGGGATCAAGCCAGGCCTGGGAGGGAGGCGGGAAGGGTTCGCCAACGACGCCGGCATGGAGCCAGGTGATCATCCTGCGTGACTGCGCGCTCATGGCCGCCTCCGGCAAACCGCGTCAGGGTCATCGTCGCGCAGGCGGGTCAGCGGCATCATGGCAGCGGCCCTCAGTCGTCCCCTTGCCGATAGGGCGAGCGTTGCATCAGATTCTCGCACTGGGCCTCCATCATCCTTGTCTCGCGCTCGCAGAAGTCCCGTACGGAACCGCGGAAACCGGGGGTCAGAATGGCGTGGGCCGAGGCCGTCGGAACCGGCAGGAAACCGCGCGGAATCTTGTGCTCTCCCTGGGCGCCGGGTTCGAACCGGGACAGACCCTCCCGGATACAGAATTCGATGCCCTGATAGTAGCAGGTCTCGAAATGGAGATCGGGGAGATCCTCGTCGCACCCCCAGAAGCGCCCGTAGAGGGCGTCGTGGCTGCGGTAGCACAGTGCGGCGGCGATGGTCTCGTCCGCCTGCCGGGCCTCGAACAGTACGACCTGCGGCCCGAGCGCGGTGGCGGTCCCTGCAAAAAAGGCCTCGGACAGGGTCGGGATCCCCATGTGTTTCTCGAAGGTGTCCTCATAGAAGCGGTGAAAGCGGGCCCAGTCCTCGGGATGGGCGGTGGCGCCGGTGAGGGTGCGAAAGACGATGCCTTGTTCGGCCACCCGCCGGCGCTCCCGTTTCACGTTCTTGCGTTTCTTGGAACTGAGCGCCTCGAGGAAGCCCTCGAAGTCCGTATAGCCGCGATTGTGCCAGTGGTACTGGCAGCCGGTCCGCCGCACCAGTCCGGCTGCCGCGGCCAGGGCTGCCTCGGGTTCGGAGGGGAAGAGCAGGTGGACCCCGGAGGCGCCGAGTTCGGCGCCGCGGGTCATGGCTGCCTCGAGCAGCTGCCGCCGCAGCGGCCCGGGGTCAGTCACGTCGGGGTGCACCAACAGGCGTGGTCCGGTGGCTGGCGTGTAGGGTACGCTGATCACCAGTTTCGGATAGTAGGGCTGGCCATGGCGCTCCCAGGCGGCCTGCCAGGCCCAGTCGAACACGAATTCGCCATAGTTGTTCGTCTTCGCATAGCAGGGCGCCGCCGCCACCAGGGTTCCGGCGTCGAAGATGAGCACATGCTGGGGCAGCCACCCGTACAGCCGGCCGAGACAGTCGTGGCGTTCCAGCCCCTCGAGGAAGGCATGGCGCAGAAAGGGTTCCCGGCCCCCGGTCAGGGCATCCCAGGCCGCGGCCTCCACCGCGGCAAGGCCGTCGCGGATCTCAACGCGCAGTTCCGACCTTCCGGTCGTGTTCATGACCTCACCGGCATCGCTCGCCCCCGGGGTCAGATTGCGGCGCTTCAGGGCGTCTTTTCCAGGAAGTTCTCTTCCAGGAAGCGCTCGGCGTCCAGGGCGGCCATGCACCCGGTACCCGCGGAGGTCACTGCCTGGCGATAGATCTGATCCATCACGTCGCCGCAGGCGAACACGCCGGGAATGCTGGTCGCGGTCGCATTCCCCTGCAGTCCGCTCTGCACGATGATGTAGCCATTCTCCATGTCGACCTGGCCCGCGAAGATGCCGGTGTTGGGCTTGTGTCCGATTGCGATGAACACCCCGGTCAGTTCCAGTTCCTTGGTGTCGCCGCTCTCGACCTGGCGCAGGCGCATGCCGGTGACCCCGGTCTGGTCGCCCAGGACCTCGTCCAGCACGTGCTTCCACTCGATGGTGATCTTGCCCGCCTTCTCCTTTTCGAACAGCTGGTCCTGGAGGATCTTCTCCGCGCGCAGGGCATCGCGCCGGTGCACCAGCGTCACGTGATCGGCGATGTTGGACAGATACAGGGCCTCCTCGACCGCGGTGTTCCCGCCGCCGATCACGGCCACCTTCTGGCCCCGGTAAAAGAATCCGTCGCAGGTCGCGCAGGCGGAGACACCCTTGCCCTTGAAGGCCTCCTCGGATTCCAGCCCCAGGTACATGGCCGTGGCGCCGGTGGCGATGATCAGCGCATCGGCGGTATAGGTCCCGCTGTCGCCGGTCACCCGGAACGGGCGTGAGGCCAGTTCGGCGGTGTGGATGTGATCGAAGATGACCTCGGTGGCAAAGCGCTCGGCATGCTTCTGCATGCGCTGCATCAGATCGGGACCCTGCAATCCCTCGACATCGCCCGGCCAGTTGTCGACGTCCGTCGTGGTCATCAGCTGCCCGCCCTGTTCCAGCCCCGTGATCACGACCGGGTTGAGGTTGGCGCGGGCCGCATAGACAGCCGCCGTCCAGCCGGCCGGGCCTGAGCCCAGGATCAGCAGGCGGCAGTGCTTGGTGTCAGTCATGAACAATCTCCGTGCAGGTTGCGGGAAAGGGAAGGCGGCCGGGAGCGAGACGGTGGAGGACGCGCCTGCAGCGCGGCTGAGGACGCCACTGCCGTCCCGTTTCGTCCGTGATTATTGGTAATGCCCGGCGGACTGTCCAACGGCCGCAGGACGCGAACGGTGATCCCGTGCTTTGCGGTGCCATTTTAACCACGTAGAATCAGGACTTCGAATGCCTCCTGAGCAGGACCCGGCGGGGACCGAGGATCGTACCGGGATCCACGGGAGTACGGATGGCCCGCCGTGCGGGCGGCCCCGGACAGCCACCGATCCGGCCCGCCGTCCGCCGAGCCCATGCAGTTTCAACGGATTCACCAATGCCTCGAACCAAGGTACAGACCCAGGCCGAGAACAGCCTGAGCCGACAGTTGCTGCGTGGACTGCGCGAGGGCGCCCTGCTGGTCTTCGGCATGGTGGCGCTGTACCTGATGGTGGCGCTGCTGACCTACCATCCGGGTGATCCCGGCTGGTCCTACACCGGTGACGGCGCTGCAGTCCGGAACCTCGGTGGCGCCGCGGGGGCCTGGTTTGCCGATGTGGTCTTCCATCTGTTCGGTTACCTGGGGTATCTGATTCCACTGGTCTTCCTCGGCGTGGGCTGGTGGTTGTTCCGCCATCGCCGCGATGCGCGCATCGCCAGTCCTCTGGAACTCAGCCTGCGCGGTCTGGCCCTGCTGGTCGCGCTGCTGTCGGGCGCCGGTCTCGCCGCCCTGCACTGGTTGCCCCGCCATCTTCCGGTCAATGCCGGCGGCATCCTCGGCGAACTGATCGCAGGGCTGGTGGCCTCGGGACTGGGGCTGGTGGGCGCCACCTTGCTCCTGCTGGCGCTGTTCCTGACCGGGGTCACCCTGTTCACGGGATTGTCCTGGTTCTCCCTGATGGATCGTCTGGGCCAGGTCGTTCTGGACGGCCTGGAGCAGGCCAGGACCCGACTGGATGCCTTCCGGGATCAGCGTATCGGGGCGGTGGAGAAGGCGCAGCGCGAGATCCGCGTGGAACGTGAGCGTGCGCGCGTGGCGCACCGGCCGCCGTCGCGGGTGGAGCCACGGATCGATGCCCCGGCTCCGAGCCCGCGCGTGATGAAGGAGAAGCAGGTGCCCCTGTTCACCGGTGACACCAGCGATCCCCATCCTCCCCTGGCGCTGCTCGACGACCCGCCTCCCGCCGTCAGTGGCTATTCGGAGGAGTCGTTGCAGGCGATGTCCCGGCTGGTGGAACTGAAGCTGCGCGACTTCGGCGTGGATGTCGAGGTGGTCGCGGTACAGCCTGGACCGGTGATCACCCGTTTCGAGCTGCATCCGGCGCCCGGGGTCAAGGTGGCGCGGATCTCGGCGCTGGCCAAGGACCTGGCGCGGTCGCTGTCGGTGATCGCGGTGCGCATCGTCGAGGTCATCCCGGGGCGGTCCACGGTCGGGCTGGAGATCCCCAACGAGCAGCGCGAGCTGGTCTCGCTATCCGAGATCCTGCGCTCGAACCTGTTCGAGGCCGCGAAGTCGCCGCTGACCCTGGCCCTGGGCAAGGACATCGGCGGGGCGCCGGTGATCGCCGACCTTGGGCGCATGCCCCATCTGCTGGTGGCCGGCACCACCGGTTCGGGCAAGTCGGTGGGCGTGAACGCGATGCTGCTGTCGATGCTGTACAAGTCCAGCGCCGAGGACGTCCGCCTGATCCTGATCGACCCGAAGATGCTGGAGCTCTCGGTCTACGAGGGCATTCCGCACCTGCTGGCGCCGGTGGTCACGGACATGAAGGATGCCTCCAACGCCCTGCGCTGGGCGGTGGCCGAGATGGAGCGGCGCTACAAGCTGATGTCCCAACTCGGGGTGAGGAACATCACCGGGTACAACAAGAAGGTCCGCGATGCCGAGGCGGCCGGCACGCCGATCCCCGATCCCACCTTCAATCCCGACGAGCAGGTGGCCGAGGTCGAGCCGCCGGTGCTGGGGCGGATGCCGTTCATCGTGGTGGTCGTGGACGAGTTCGCCGACATGATCATGGTGGTGGGAAAGAAGGTGGAGGAACTGATCGCCCGCCTCGCGCAGAAGGCCCGGGCCGCGGGCATCCACCTGATCCTCGCCACGCAGCGCCCGTCGGTGGACGTGATCACCGGCCTGATCAAGGCGAACATTCCGACCCGGATCGCCTTCCAGGTCTCCTCGCGCGTGGATTCGCGCACCATCCTTGACCAGATGGGGGCCGAGCACCTGCTCGGTCACGGCGACATGCTCTACCTGCCGCCGGGCAAGGCCCTGCCGGAGCGGGTGCACGGGGCCTTCGTCGCCGACCACGAGGTGCACAAGGTGGTGGAGTACCTGAAGAGCACCGGCGAGCCCGACTACGACGAGGGCATCCTGGACGAGCCCGAGGCCGGCGCGGCGGCCATCCCGGGGCTGGAGCCGCCGGCCGCCGAGGCCGAGGGCGACCCCCTGTACGATCAGGCCGTGCAGATCGTGATCGAGTCGCGCAAGGCCTCGATCTCCTACGTCCAGCGGCGCCTGAAGATCGGCTACAACCGCGCCGCGCGCATGGTCGAGGACATGGAGGCCGCCGGGCTGGTCAGTCCGGTACAGTCCAACGGCAACCGCGAGGTGCTGGTGCCCGGAGGGCGGGAATGAGGGCAAGGATGTGTGCACCACGAAGACCGCGAAGACACGAAGAAGGGCGGTTTTTTGAATGTGAAAACCCCGAAGGAAAAATGCGAAAGGGTTGGAAACAGACTGGACTGATCATCACGAAGGCTCCGCCGGTGGCCGGATTCGGGTTGTTTCAAGCGGTGCGGGTGCAGGAGGCCAGCCCCTGGCCGACGGGTTTTCCGGCGCCAGATCGGCAAGGGGACTGGCCCTATACCGGAGAGGGTTCATGCGGACGGTGCGTCACGCACGACAGGACGGCCTGCGGAGCCTTCGTGATAATCAGGTAGACTGTTCTGCCCTTCATGTACTGAGCTTCTCCACCTTGTCGGTATTTCCGCCCTTCCAGCCATTGTCATCTGCCTTTCTTCGTGTCTTCGCGGTCTTCGTGGTGAAAAAGGCCCTTTCAGATTCAGCATGGGTTTACCACAGCGGTCGCACCATGGATCCACCATCCATGTCTGAAACGGTGAGCGGAATGAACCCGAATCCTGCAACAAGAAGCCTCGCAGTCCTTCTTGCCCTCGCGTCGATACTGTTTGCTCCTCCGGGGGTCGCGGGAGAGGGGCGGGCGGCGCTGGAGCGGTTTCTCGACGGGCTGGAGACGTTCTCCGCCGAGTTCAGCCAGACCCTGACCGACGAGACCGATTTCGTGCTGCAGGAGGCCGAGGGCAGGCTGTCGCTTGCGCTGCCGGACCGGATGCGCTGGGAACTGGATGTCCCCTTCGAACAGTCGATCGTCGCCGATGGGGAGAACCTGTGGACCTATGACCCGGAACTTCGGCAGGCCACGGTCCGCCCGATGGAACAGGCGCTGGGTGCCACACCGCTGGCGCTGCTGACCCAGCCGCACCGCCTGGACGAGCGCTTCGAGGTGATCGAGGAGGCGGCGCCCGAAGCCCTTCGACTCGTGCTGCTGCCGAAGACGCGGGAGGCCGACTTCACCCGGCTGGAACTGGACCTCACCGGCGAGGGCCGGTTGCTGGCGCTGAGCTTTCAGGATGTCTTCGGTCAGCGTACCGAGATCCGGCTGCGCGAGACCCGCCGCAACCCATCCCTCGGGCCGGCGGAGTTTCAGTTCAACCCGCCACCGGGCACCGACGTCTACCGACCGTGACTGCGGCGACCGGAAGCGGCGACCTCTTCGGTGACCCGCCCGCTGCGGGCGCGGAGGAGGTCTCCGGGGCGGAAGCGCCCGCCGCGACCGGTCTCGATGACTCCGTCCCGCTCGCGGAGCGCATGCGGCCGCGGCAGCTCGGCGAGGTGCTGGGCCAGGATCATCTGCTCGCGCCCGGAGCCGCGCTACGCCGGGCGATCGAGGGCGGCCAGCCGCCGTCGATGATCCTGTGGGGGCCCCCCGGATGCGGCAAGACCACTTTGGCCCGGGTCGTCGCCGATACCGGTGCACTCGCCTTTGCAACCCTGTCGGCAGTGCTGGCCGGGGTCAAGGACGTGCGTGCGGTGGTCGAGCAGGCCCGCGCCCGGCGCGCCGCCCGGGGGCAGGGAACCCTGCTGTTCATCGACGAGATCCACCGCTTCAACAAGGCCCAGCAGGATGCGCTGCTGCCGCACATCGAGGACGGCACCATCCGCTTCATCGGTGCCACCACCGAAAATCCCTCCTTCGCGCTGAATAACGCGCTGCTGTCGCGGCTGCGGGTGTACCGGCTGCAGCCGGTGACCGTGCCCGTGATCGGGGCCCTGCTGCGGCAGGCCCTGACCGATGCGGAGCGTGGCCTGGGGCACAAGGGCCTTCACCTCGATGACGAGTGGATCGATCGGCTGGCGGCGGCGGCCGACGGCGATGCCCGGCGTGCCCTGAACTGGCTGGAGACCGCGGCGGACCTCGCGGAGGGTGGCGAAATCACGCCCGAGGCCCTGCGTGCGGTGATGGGCGCCCAGGCCCTGCAGTTCGACCGTCAGGGTGACGCCTTCTACGACCAGATATCCGCCCTGCACAAGTCCGTGCGCGGGTCCGACCCGGATGCCGCGGTCTACTGGCTGGTGCGCATGCTGGATTCGGGTTGCGATCCCGGCTATCTCGGCCGGCGGCTGCTGCGGATGGCCTACGAGGACATCGGTCTGGCGGCCGTGGGCCTCGCCGGCCGCGTGCTCGCGGCCTGGGAAACGGTGGAACGACTGGGCCGCCCGGAGGCGGACCTCGCGCTGGTGCAGGCCGTGATTGAACTGGCCAGCGCCCCCAAGAGTAATTCGGCCTACGTCGCGCTGGGCCAGGCGCGTCGGGCACTGGCGGAGACCGGCAGCCTGTCCGTGCCACTGCATCTGCGCAATGCGCCGACCGCGCTGATGCGCGAGGAGGGCTTTGGGAAGGGGTACCGCTACGATCACGATGAGCCGGACGGCTTCTCGCGGGGACAGACCTATCTGCCCGAGGATCTGCTTGGTCAGCGGTTCTATCGGGCCGGCCGCGCCGGTACCGAACGGGTGCTGGCGGAGCGCCTGGAGTCCCTGCGCAAGGACCGCGAAGACGACAACGGGGCAGGGGAAGACGGATGAGGCCCTGGCTCTGGGGGCTGATCCTGTTGCTGGCGGCGATCGTGGTCATCCACTTGATCACGCGCATCCCGCTCGAGGCCATCGACTTCGCAGCAATCGAGGCAGGCTTCCGGGAGTTCGGCGTCTGGGCCTACCTGCTGTTCGTTCTGGCCTTCGTGCCGCTGGCGATGCTTCCGCTTCCAACCACCCTCTGGGTCTTGCTGGGTGGCAGCCTCTTCGGCCCCCTGTTGGGCACCGTGCTCAGCGTCTTCAGCGCGACGGTGGCCGCGGTGCTCGCCTTCCTGACCGGCCGCTTCCTGGCCCGCGACTACGTGCTGGCCCATGCCGGAATCCGTGTGCGCCAGGTCATGCGGGGCGTCGAGGCGGAGGGTTGGCGGGTGGTGGCCATGACCCGGCTGATCCCGGTCTTCCCCTTCGCGCCGACCAATTACGCCCTGGGCCTCACCGGGATTCGCCTGCGCAACTATGCCTGGACCACGGCCCTTGCGCTGATCCCCAATCTCGCCGCCTATACCTGGCTGGGATTCGCAACCCGCCAGGCCATGTCGGACGCCGAGGGCCTGATCCAGATCCTGCTCGCCCTGCTGGCCTTGATCGCGCTGCTGCTGTTCCTGCCCGGTCTCGTCCGGCGGCTGAAGAGCAGCGGCGCGCTCGAGGACTGAACGCGGGCACCCTGTCCCCCCTCCGGGCGGTCCATGCGCGCCCGCCCGCCATGAGGACGCTCAATGGGTCTGTTGGGGTGCCTCCGCGGTCAGCACCGCGATGCGGTCGCGTTCGTAGTCCAGGGCGGCTTCAGCGACGGAACCCCCGCTGCCGGTCTCCAGCCAGCGCCGGATGCGTCCCGCGTCGCCCAGCGGAGTCCGGCTGCCGAGGGAGTCCAGCAGTACCATCACCAGGGGGCCGCCCCCGATGTCCGCAACCATGACCAGGCAACGGCCGGCCTCGTTCAGGTAGCCGGTCTTGCTCAGTTGGACGTCCCATCGCGAGGAACGCACCAGGGCATTGGTGTTGCCGTAGTCCAGGCTGTAGCGCGGTCCACGGAAGTGAACCCGGTGCTGCGAACCCGTGGACATCTCCCGGATTTCGGGGTACCCGTAGGCCGCCGCGACCATCTTCACCAGGTCGCTGGCACTGGCGACGTTTTCCGGCCACAGGCCCGACGGATCGACGAAACGGGTCTGGGTCATGCCGAGGGTCCGGGCCTTGGCGTTCATGGCCGCGATGAAGGCATCCAGTCCACCCGGGTGATTCCGGGCCAGCACATAGGCGGCGAGGTTCTCGGAGGACATCAGGGTGATGCGGAGCAGGTCACCCCGCTTCGCCTCGGAGCCGATGCGCATCCTGGAAAAGCTGTTCTTCGGCGGATTGTCCGAGCGTTTCACGATGCCCAGCCACTCATCCATCGGCTCACCCGAGTCCATGACGACCATCGCGGTCATCAGCTTCGTCACCGAGGCGATCGGGGAGGGGTTGTCCGCGAACTTCTCGTACAGTGGCGCGCTGGACTGCAACGGCGCGACGGCCGCATGCACGGAGGCCAGTTGCAGGTTGGCTGGATTCGGCGTCGGTGTGACCGCTCCAGCGCCCGCGAGCACGGGAAGGGTGATGATGCCGGTCAGGAGGCCGGCGAGCCACAGCGTCTTTTTCATGGTTGAGTTTGAGCGCGATTCTGCAGTTGCCTGGCGGTGAATGACGGTGTTCCGATCGGAGCGTGGCTGGCGGGCCCCGATGCGCGGAGGATAGCGGAAGCCAGTGGTTCGGCGCACCCCCTGACCGCCGCCAGTGACGGTCCGCTATACTCCAGGCCTTGCACAGGGCGTCACCACACTTGCTGCGAAGATTCGTCCATAGGCGGAGCGATGACCGATATCCACGAGGGGGCCGGGCGGAGGACGCTGCCGGGCAGCCAGATGACCGGGTTGCTGATCTGGGGCCTGGTGGCCCTGATCGGGGTCGTTGCCCTGGCGGTGGCCTGGCAGTTTGTGGAACCGGCGCCTCCCACGCAGGTGCGCCTGGCCACCGGCGCGCCCGGAGGCGCCTACGAACGGGTCGGAAGCCGTTATCGCAGTTGGTTTGCCGAAAAGGGCATGGGCCTCGAGCCGGTAGTCACCGCGGGATCCATGGAAAACTGGGATCTTGTGCTCGCGGGCGAGGTCGATGCCGCACTGGTGCAGGGGGGCACGGCTCCCCCGGAGGCCGGCGTCCAGCTGGAGGCGGTGGCCAGCATCGCCTTCGAACCTCTGTTCCTCTTCTACCGGCGGGACCGCACCGGCGCTGCGGGCGGCGACGGGGCAGTGGATCGCCTGGAGGCCCTCGCGGGCATGCGGATTGCGATCGGCGCGGAGGGCAGCGGCACCCGGAGCCTGGTGAAGACGCTGGTGGCCGAGATCGGTCTGGACGAGCGGCTGGCGGATACCGGGACGGAATTGCTTTCGCTGGGCGGTGCCGCGGCCGTGGAGGCCCTGCGGGCCGGAACCATCGACGCCGCTGCCTTCGTCATGGCGCCGGAGGCACCCCTGGTGCGACAGCTGCTCGCCAGCGAGGGCGTGGGGTTGGTCGATCTCTCGCAGGCGCGCAGCTTCGCCCGCCGACTGCCGTATCTGTCGTTCGTCACCCTCTATGAGGGGGTCGCCGACCCCGGGCTCAACCTTCCTCCCGACGACCTGCGCATGGTGGCGCCCGCCACCTATATCGTCGTGCGCAGGGATACCCATCGCAGCGTGGTCCAGCTGCTGATCGAGGCGGCGCAGCGGGACCAGACCATCCACCTCGTCGGCACCGGGACCGAGTTTCCCTCCCTGGACTACACGGATATTCCCGTCGGCGAGGATGCCCGGTACTTCTTCGAGCGCGGCCCCAATTGGCTGCACCGCCACCTGCCGTTCTGGGCGGCGTCGCTGCTGGATCGTGTGGCCATCCTGATCATTCCGCTGCTGACGGTGATCATTCCCTTGTTCCGCATTGCGCCGGCGGCGCTGCAATGGAGCGTCCGGCGGCGGATCTTCCGCTGGTACCGTCAAATCAGGGTCATCGATGAGGAGATCGTCCAGCGCCGCGTGCCCCGGGCCCGCCTGGAGGGCGATCTGGCCCTGCTCGAGCGCCTGGATCAGGACGTTTCGGCGACCGAGGTGCCGTTGTCGTATATGGAGGAGTTCTACAACCTGCGGCTGCACATCGCCTACATGCGCCAACGTGTCAAGGACGCGCTGGCCGAGGCCGAATGACTGGTGTCGCGGGCCTTTCCGTGTGCCTGCGGGCCTTGATCGGGATCGTGCGCGCGCCCCCGGGGATCGGATGCCTTCATTCAGAAGGGGACCGGTTCCTGCCCCGGCGTCTCGATCCCGCGATGCAGCAACAACGTGCCGCTCTGGCGCAGGAGGTCGGTGCGGGCCTGACGATAACGGATCTTGGCGGCGAGCAGACTGAGCTGACTCTCCAGAAGATCACGCTGGGCCTGTGCGACCTCGAGTCCGGTTCCCGCGCCGACCCGGAAGCGGATCTCCGCGACCCGCAACAGTTCTTCCTGGAGCGCCAACGTCTCCTCGCGGGCCTGGACCTGGGCGCGGGACTGGTCCGCGTCGAACCAGGCCCCGCGGATGTCCTGGATCGCGAGTTGCTCCAGGTTGTGCAGGACCTCGCGCGTCTGAGCGCGGGTCAGGCGGGCGCGGCTGAACCCGGCCTCGGCCGCGCGGTTGCCGAGGGGTAGCTCGAAGCGCAGCCCGGCAGACAGGTCGTAGCCATCGCCCTCGTCGGCCCGCACCGACGCGCCGAAGCTGTCGGCAAACCCCGACCCGCCCAGGGTGAGAAAGAAATCCAGCTGAGGCAACATCCCGTTGCGCGTCTGTACGATCTCGAGATCGTCGCGCTGCAACCGCAGCCGGGTCTCGTTCAGGTCGCTGCGGTAATCGCGGCCCAGCGCGACATAGACCGCGACCGGTTCCAGTTCGTAGGTGCCCGGCGCCGCGGGGCTGGTCGCGTTCAAGCCGCGGTCCCAGTCGCTGCCGGGAGTGCGGATCAGGCGCGAGAGCCGGTCCTGGCTCCGGGCCAGCGCGCTGCGGGCATCGATCAGACCCTGACGGCGCAGCGCGACCTCGGCCCTGGCCCCGATCGCCTCCGTCTCCGGTCGGTCTCCGGCGCGAATCCGGCCCCGGGTCTCCTCCAGCTGCCGCTCGGAGACCCGGAGGGCATCCTCGAGGATCGCGATCTCTTCCGCGGCCAGCACCACCTCCCAGTAGGCCGACTCGACATCAGCCACCAGGGTCTCGATGAAGCCGCGCAGTTCGTACTCCGAGGCCGTGACATCCAGCCCGGCCTGCCGCAGGCGCACCAGGTTGGACGCGATACGGCCGCCACGCAGAAGGGCCTGGGTCAGGCTGAGGCCGGCCCGGCCGGTGAACTGCTCGCTGGTGCGCGAACTCTCGGCCCGGTCGCTCCGCAGCGACAGCGTGAGTTCGGTTCCGGTCGGCAGGGTCTGGCGCAGCCCGGCCTCGGCGCGCTCGCGTTCGGAGCGGAAGGTCTCCTGGACCTGGATCTCCTGGAACTGCCGTACGCTGCGGTCCCGCGTCACCTCCAGATCGGCGAAGGCCACCGGGTCGAAGCGGGCCTGTTCCTGGGCCTCGAAGGTACCCTGGATCGCCGGCCGCAACCGCTCGGCGCGCAGCCCGCGGTTGTTCTCCAGCGCCATCGCGACCGCATCCTCCAGCGAGAGCGGCATGTTGCCGGGGATCGGATTGGACGTCTGCTCCGGTGGTATCGACAGACGCAGGGCCTCGGCCGCGGCAGTGCCTGACAGGAACATCAACGCGATCACTAGCGCGGCGCTGCAGGCATGCCGGACGGGCCGGGCCGTTGGCCAGCGTCCTGCAGATGGTCGTGGCGGTGGGTCGCTGGTCGGCATCACGGGTTCAGACATGGCTGCTCCTCGCGTCATTCGCGGGCTCCCGCTGCGGATGGAAGATCAGATACAGCGAGGGGATCAGGACCAGGGTGATCAGCGTCGATGACAGCAGGCCACCGATCACGACCCGGGCCATCGGCGCCTGCGCCTCGCCACCGTCGCCCACCCCCAGGGCCAGTGGCAGCAGGGCGAGGATGGTGGTCAGCGTGGTCATCAGGATCGGACGCAGGCGCTGGCGTGCGGCCAGCAGCACCGCGGCGCGTACCGCCATCCCCTTGCCCCGGTGCAGTCGCGCCATGCGATCGACCAGCAGGATGGCATTGTTCACCACGATGCCCACGAGCAGCATCACTCCGATCAGGGACTGCACGTTCAGCGTGGTGCCGGTCACCCGTAATGCCAGTACGACACCGATGGCCGCAAGCGGCACCGAGAACATCACGATCAACGGGTCGCGCAGCGATTCATAGAGGCTGGCCATGACCATGTAGACGAGCAGCACGGCGAGCAGCGTACCGAGCATCAGCTCGGAAAAGGCCGCCTCCTGCTCCTCGATATCGCCGCTGACCTGGAAGTCGACCTCGTCGGGCAGGGGAATGCCTCCCAGCCGGTCGCGGACCTCCGCGGCGACGTCACCCAGGGGCCGCCCGGCGATGTTCGCGAACAGGGTGGTGATCCGGCCCTGTTCGCGCCGCTGGATGCTGTCCGGTCCAAGGGTCGGCTCGAAACGCACCAGGCTGCGTAGTGCGACGCGCTGACCGTTGCTGCCGGCCACCGTCAGGTTCAGGATCTCGTCCAGCCGGCGCCGCTCGGCATCCTGGATCTGCACCCAGATGCGCGACTCGGTCCCACCAGCACGGAACTGTCCGGCGCCGGAGCCGCCCAGCGCCGTCTCGATGGTCTGGGCGATGCTGCGCACGTCCACGCCAAGATCGGCGGCGCGGGCGCGGTCGATGCGGGTCGCGAGCTCCGGCTGGCCCCCGTCGCCGCCCAGGCGGACATCGGTCACGCCGGGAATCGCCTCCAGCACCCTGCCGAACTCGGCCGCGACGGCGTTCATGGTCAGTCGGTCGAAGCCCCGGACATCGATGGACAGGCGCTCGGTATCGTCGCCGCCGAAGCCGCGGAAGAAGATGCCGCTGCTGGCCCGTACCCGCAGGGTGACGCCCGGCTGCTGGCCAATGGCCTCGCGCAGGGCGGCCGCGATCTCCTCGCTGGAGCGGGTGCGCGACTCCCTGGAACCCACGCCGATGCGCATATACGCCGACGCGGGCGAACCCGCCCGGAAGGAAGAGGCGCCGACGCTGGTCACCATATTGGTGATTTCGGGCACGGTTGCGCGGGCCCGGGCCTCCATCTCGCGGATCACCGCGTCCAGGATCTCCAGCCGGGTGCCCGGCTCCATGGAGATGCTCACCCGTACATCACCTTCGTCGGTGGGTGGCAGAAATTCGGTACCGACGCCGCGAAACCCCAGCACCGCCAGCAGCAACAGGGACATACTCGCGGCCACCACCCACCAGGGGTGTGCCGTTACCGGCTCCAGCAGCCGTGCATAGCGCCCCTCCATGCGCAGGCGCGACGGCGCCCGGGGCCGTCCGGAGTGCAGGGCGGGCCGTGCCATCAGCATGGGAACGAGGGTCAGCGCGGCAATCAGCGACACGGCCAGCGCAAAGGCGACCACCGCCGCCAATGGCTTGAACAACTGACCGGCCAGTTCCTGGGCGAAGAACAGCGGCAGGAAGATCGCCAAGGTGGTCAGGGTGCTGGCGATGATCGCGGATGAGACCTGGCTGGTGCCGGCGACCGCGGCCTCGGTGACCTCAAGCTCCGGGCGCTCCTCGCGGTTGCGGGCAATGCTCTCGATCACCACGATCGCGTTGTCCACCATCAGTCCCACGCCCAGCGCGATGCCGCCCAGGGTCATCAGGTTCAGGGTGAGGCCGCCGAAGTACACCAGGCCGAAGGTGGCGATCACCGAGATCGGGATCGCCGTGGCGGCCACCAGCGTGAAGCGCAGGTTGCGGAGAAAGGCCAGGAGCACCAGTACCGCCAGTGCGCTGCCGTAAAGGATCGCGCGACCCAGATTCTCGATGGAACGGGAGATGTACACCGACTCGTCGCTGGCAACCTGGATGGCCACCTGCGGGAAGTCGCGGTTCAGGCGCCGGATCTGCGCGCGTACCGCGGAAGCGACCTCGACGGTGTTGGCATCGGCCAGCTTGCGGATCGCCAGCACCACGCCTTCCTCGTCGTTGACCCGGTACCGTCGGGTCAGGCGCTGGTGGGTATCACGGATGTCGGCGATCTGGTGGAGGCGGATGGCGCCACCGTCACTGCGGTGAACCACCGTTGCCGCGATCTGGTCGAGATCCTGGAACTGGGCCGGGGTGCGCAGCCGGAGCTCGCGCCGGCCCTCGACGATCGGTCCGCCGGGGGTCACCACGCTGGCGTCGCGCAGCGCAGTGCGCACGGTGTCCAGGCCGATGCCCAGGGCCTGGAGGCGCTCGGGCAGGACCTCGATCCGGATCTCCCGCTCGAGGCCGCCGCGGATGTCGATGGCGGCGACGCCGGGAACGCGTTCGATGCGCGGACCGATCCGACTGTCGATCAGGCTGCGCAGCTGGATCGGATCGAGGCTGCTGCCGACACCCAGGAGCATGATGGGCGAGGCCTGGGTATCAAAGCGCCGTACCAGCGGCCGGTCGGCGTCCTCTGGCAGCTGGTCGGCGATGCGCGCCAGACGGTCACGCAGGTCGTCCACGGCCTCGCCGAGCTCGGTGCCCCAGGAGAATCGCACCCGTACGTTGCTGTTGCCCTCGGCCGAGGTGGAGTCGATCCGCTGTGCGCCGGTGATCGCTGCCGCGGCCTGTTCAATGGGGCGGGTGACCAGCTGCTCGACTTCCGCGGGACCGGCGTTGGGATAGGAGGTGGTGACCGTCAGCACCGGCCAGGTGATGTCGGGCAGCAGATCCACCGGGAGACGGTTCAGTGCCGCGAGGCCAAGCAGGATCACGATCAGGGTGATCATGCCGGTCATCACCGGGCGGTGGACCGTCAGCCGGGCGGGATTCATCGCGCCGGGCCCGATCGCGGTTCCGCGTCGTCCGACGGGGTGTCCTCGGCGGCGGGAAGCCCCACCGGATTGCCATCGGAGAGCAGATGCTGCCCGAGTGTGACGATGGTTGGCGGAAGCTCGGGTTCGAGGATCTCCACCCAGTCGCCGTCGCGAATGCCCGGCGTCACCTGATGCCGCCGCGCCAGGGGCGCAGCGCCATCGCTGTCGACACTGAAGACGACGAAGCCCTCGGCCCGCTGCAGCAGGGCGTCGCGGGGTATTGCCTGGGCCTGGTTCCGGCGCTCCAGGTCGATCGCGATCTCCACGAACATGCCGGGGCGCAACCGGGCATCGGTATTGGGTACGGTGATCTCCACGCGGGCTTGACGCGAGGCCGTGCGGAATTCCGGTGCGATCCGGGTCACGGTGCCGCTGAAGGAGGCCTCCGGCCAGGCGGCGCTGCGCAGGCGCACGGTCTGTCCCGTGCGCAGTCGGCCGTAATCCGCCTCGCTGACGAAGGCCACTGCGCGCAGGGGATCCAGCGCCACCAATGCGAGCACCGCGGTGTTCGCGCTGATCACGGTGCCGGGGTCGGCCATGCGTTCCGCTACGTGCCGTGTCCCGAGGTCCTCCCAATCGGCCTCGATGCGCGCGTAGGACATCCGGATCTCCGCGCTGCGCAAGGCGGCGGTGCGTTGTTGCAACTGGGACCGGGCAAGGTCGACACGGGTCTGCTGCAGAATCGCCTGGCTCTCGGTGGCCTCCAGTTCTGCGGCCGAGGCGATGCCCTGTTCGCGCAGCTCCCGGGTTCGTGCGAGCCCCCGGCGGGCGGCATTCAGGCTCTCCCGCGCCTCGGCCAGGCTGGATTGGGCCACGGCGAGTTCTGCCTGGGATTGCAGCAGTTCCTGGCGGAACTCCTCTGGATCCAGTTCCAGCAGCAGGTCGCCGGGATTCACGGCGTCCCCGATGTCCACCGCGATCCGTGCGATGCGGCCGCCGGCACGGGGTGTGATCTCGAGCCGGCTCGAGGCCTCCAGGGAACCGGACAGATAGAGCCGCCGGACCAGATCACGGGATTCCGTTGCCGCCGTCTCCACGGGCACGGGGCGCACGCTCGGCGGCGGAGTGACACCGGTTGCGGGTGCCTCCCGGTCCAGCCAGAGGACGGCGCCTGCGGCGATCAGTGCGCCCACGGTCAGCAGGCCGAGCAGTACACGGGTCATCGCTGTCGTCGGATTCCTGGTTATCGTGCCGAAAGGCAGTCTGTCACGGAGGGGTCACGCAATGCCTGCACCATGGACCGGAACCTGCCGCGAAAGTGCGAATCGAGATGGCGTCGCGAAGCAGCTTTGCTGCGTTGAAAGACATGGCCACCGGTGAACGGCTAAGATTTCGCATCGACAGCGAACCCCGGCGCGGCATGAGGTGGAACAGATGCATCAGAACGGACGCACTTCCTGGCAGGATCTCGGCGGCTTGATCCGCTGGCTCGCACTGGTCCTCGTGGTGGCCGTGATCGGGGGCATGGTCACGCGCAGTTCTGTCGGGGATTGGTATCCGCAACTGGTGCAGCCGGAGTTCGCGCCCCCCAACGCCGTGTTCGGCCCGGTGTGGACGATCCTCTACCTGATGATGGCCTACGCCGCCTGGCGCGTCTGGCGGGTACACGGGTTCAGGCGCGCGCCCGGGGCGCTGGGCATGTTCCTGGTGCAGCTGGCCCTGAATCTGCTCTGGTCCATCCTCTTCTTCGGGTTCCAGCAGATCGGGTTGGCCCTGTTCGAGATCGTCGTGCTTTGGTTCGCCATCCTGGTCACGATCGTGTTGTTCTGGCGCCTGGATCGTATCGCGGCGGCGCTATTGCTTCCCTACTTGGCCTGGGTCGGTTTCGCGGGCTTTCTGAACCATGCCTTCTGGGTGCTGAATTGATGGTTCTGATTTCTCCTGATGTGAGAGCCCGGAAGGGGTGGACGGAATCCAGGCCGTGGGCCGCCATGGATGGCGGCCGTCGAGCGCCCATGGATGGCTTGAGCGTGCCTGGATTCCGTCCACCCCTTCCGGGCCGGCCACGCACTGGGAAGCCTTGGGGATGAACGCTCCGACGCTCGGTCTGGCCGCCTACGCGCGGATCACCGCGAACTACTGGGCCTTCACGATTACCGACGGCGCGATCCGGATGCTGGTGGTGCTGTACTTCCACCAGCTGGGCTACAGCGCGCTGGAGATCGCGTTGCTGTTCCTGTTCTACGAGTTCTTCGGGATCGTGACCAACCTGACAGGCGGCTGGCTGGCGGCGCGTCTGGGACTGAACACGACGCTGGTGTCGGGTACGCTGTTGCAGATCGCCGCGCTACTGATGCTGACGGTGCCGGAGGCCTGGCTGTCGGTGGCCTACGTGATGTTCGCGCAGGCGCTGTCGGGGATCGCCAAGGACCTGAACAAGATGAGCGCGAAGTCCGGCGTGAAGCTGGTCGCGGGGGACGTACAGGGCCGGTTGTTCCGCTGGGTGGCCTGGCTGACCGGATCGAAGAACGCGCTGAAGGGGCTGGGCTTCTTCGTCGGCGCGGCGCTCCTGTACACGGTCGGCTTCCAGGCGGCGCTGGTACTCCTGGCCGGGTTGCTGGTGCTGAGCCTCAGCCTGGCCGTGCTGGGGTTGCCGCGCGGTCTGGGCCGGGTGGGCGGCAAGCCGAAATTCACCCAGATGTTCGCCAACAGCCCCGCGATCAACGTCCTGTCTGCGGCGCGCTTCTTCCTGTTCGGGGCGCGCGACGTCTGGTTCGTGGTCGCGTTGCCGGTGTTCCTGTCGGCAACCCTCGACTGGAACCATTTGCAGGTGGGGGCCTTCCTGGCGCTCTGGATCATCGGCTACGGGATCGTGCAGGCCGCCGTCCCGACCCTCATCGCGCGCAAGGGTCTGGATCCGACCGGTCTGACCGCCAGGGTCTGGGCGCTGGTGCTGATGCTGATCCCGGTAGGCATCGTGATTGCCCTGGAGACGGGGTTCGATCCGGGGTTCGTGCTCATCATCGGCCTGGGCGTGTTCGGGGTGGTCTTCGCGATCAACTCCGCGGTCCACTCCTTCCTGATCCTGGACTACGCCGAGTCCGACCGTGTCGCGATGAAGGTGGGCTTCTATTACATGGCGAACGCCGGCGGCAGACTGGTGGGCACCGTGCTCTCCGGCTGGATCTTCATGACCCACGGGCTGGTTGGCTGTCTGCTCGCCTCCAGTGGCTTCGTGTTCGCTGCCTGGATGCTCTCGTCGCTGCTGCCGCGGGGGCCCGCAGCGGGGCCGGGTATCGTCAGGACATGAAGGGGCAACGCGTCACAGCTCGCGGAAGGCCTGGACCACCCCCTCGTCATCCGGATTCGCCCGGACCGTGAAGCCCAGCCGGCGCATCAGGGCGCGCATGTGGGCATTGCCGGCGATGATCTCGCCCTCCATCAGGCTGATACCGCGGGACTTGGCCACCCGCATCAGGCTCTGCATCAGGTGGGTGCCGATGCCGCGCGCCTGCCAGTCGTCGGCCACCACGATCGCGAACTCGCAGCTGTGCTTGTCCGGGTACACGGTGTAGCGGGCCACGGCGACCTGTGTCTCCACGCCCGGATCGGGTTCGACCACGGCGATCAGCGCCATCTCCCGGTCGTAGTCGATCTGGGTGAATCGCACCAGCATTTCCTGGGTGAGTTCGTGCACCGCCTGCATGAACCGGAAGTAACGCGATTCGTCGGAGAGGCTGCGGACGAAGGCCTGCTCGATCTGGGCGTCCTCGGGCCGGATCGGGCGTACCGTCAGGGTGATGCCATCGGCCATCGGCCATTCCTCGACCAGGTGCCCCGGGTAGGGGTGGATCGCCATGTGTCCGTAGCGATCGGCAGTGCTCTTGGGAAAATCCACCAGGATGCGGGCGTCCACCGCGGCAAGCCCGTTTTCGTCGACGATCAACGGGTTGATGTCGAGTTCGATGACCTCGGGCAGCTCGCAGACCATCTCGGAGATGCGCAGCAGCACCTGCTCCAGGGCAGCAACGTCCACCGGCGGCATGTGCCGGAAGCGCTGCAGCAACCGCGCCACACGGGTGCGCCCGATCATGCCGCGGATGATGGTCTCGTTCAGCGGCGGCAGGGCGACCGCGCGGTCCTGCAGCACCTCCACCGAGGTGCCACCCGAGCCGAAGCTGATCACCGGCCCGAAGACCGGATCGCGCAGTACGCCGACCATGAGTTCACGGCCGTAATGGCTGCGGTACATGCGCTCCAGGGTGACGCCTTCCAGGCGCGCCCCCGGCCGGGCCTCGGCCGCCTCCTGCATCATGGCCTGGAAGCTCTTGCGCACCGCCTCGGCAGTGGTGATGTTCAGGCGCACCCCGCCGACGTCGGACTTGTGCGTGATGTCGGGGGAGGCGATCTTCATGGCCAGCGGATAGCCCAGGGTACTGGCGGCGACTAGCGCCTCGCTGGCGCTGTGCGCCTGTACGGTCTGGGTGACCGGGATGCGGAAGGCCGAGAGCACCGCCTTGGACTCCATGGTACCGAGGGATTGGCGGCCCTCGCCGAGGGCGCCCTCGATGATCATGCGCGCCCCCTCGATGTCGGCCGGGCTGCGGTCACTGAGGGGTCCCGGAACCTGCAGCAGCAGACGCTGGTTACGCTGGTGCGCGGTCAGGTAGGCGAAGGCCTCCACCGAGGCCTCGGGGGTGATGAAGCTCGGCAGCCTCTCCGCGATGAAGCGTGCGCGGGCCTTTTCCACCTGTTTGCCGCCCATCCAGCAGGCCATCACGGGCTTGCTGTCGCGCCCGCTGCCCGCGCTGCGGATCACGACCTCCGCGGCGGCATCGGAGTCGGTCATGGCCTGGGGGGTCAGCATCGCCAACACCCCGTCGACCCCCGGGTCGGCCAGGCAGGCCGCCAGCGCGGTCTCATAACGGGCGGCATCCGCGTCACCGAGCAGATCCACCGGGTTGCCGTGCGACCAGTGTGCCGGCAGCGCGGCGTCCAGACGCTTCAGGGTATCCGCGTGCAGTTCCGGGATGGCCAGATCCAGTTCCACGGCCCGGTCAGTAGCCATCACCCCGGGACCGCCGGCGTTGGTCACGATCGCGAGCCGGTTGCCCCGCGCCCGCGCGCCACTGGACAGGATGCTCGCGGCCGAGAACATCTGCTGCACTGTCTGTGCCCGCACCGCGCCGGCGCGCTCCAGCGCCACGTCGAAAACGTCGTCGGCGCCGACCATCGCTCCGGTGTGGGACATCGCCGCGCGCGAGCCCTCGAGATGGCGGCCGGATTTGATCACGATGACCGGCTTCATCCGCGCCGCGGCGCGCAGGCCGCTCATGAAGCCGCGGGCATCGTGGATGCCCTCCACGTACAGCAGGATGCTCCGCGTCTCGGGATCCAGGGCCAGGAAATCCAGCAGATCCCCGAAGTCCACGTCGGCGGCGTCGCCCAGCGAGGCCACCAGGGAAAACCCGATGCGCTGATCCTCGGCCCAGTCGAGGATGGCGGAGCAGATGGCACCGGACTGCGACACCAGCGCCAGATGGCCGGGGAGTGCCCGATTGCGGCTGAAGGTGGCGTTGATCCTGCGGGACGGGCGCATGATGCCCAGGCAGTTGGGGCCAATGATGCGCAGGCCGGATTCGCGCGCGGCCTCGCGCATCCGGTCCTGCAGCCGGTTCCCGTCGGGGCCCTTTTCGCCGAAGCCGGCGGACATCACGATGGCGCCCTGCACGTCGGCCTTGCCACACTCCCGGATGATGCCCGGGATGGTGTCGGCCGGGGTGGCGATGATCGCGAGGTCGATATTCCTCCCCACCGCGCCCACGTCTGGATAGCTCTTGCGTCCGTGCACCTTCTTGTACTTCGGGTTCACGGGGTAGAGCTCACCCTCGAAGCCCATCGCCAGCAGGTTCTGGAGGATCGTGGAGCCAACGCTTCCCGGCTGGCTGCTGGCACCGATGAGCGCGATGCTGCGGGCCGAGAGGATACGGTTCAGATAGTGCGGACCCATGCGTGGTGCTCCATCCCGTCGAGGGTTTTGCGGCAGTGCAATAAGACTTGTGTATCGGGTCCTGATCTAATAGTCAATGAAGCGGTCCGATCGAGACCCGAGGGCGGGTTCCTGTCGAGGTCCGCGCTTCCAGGGGCTGCCGACATGAAAACCTTCTTCATTTCCCATCCGGATTGCGCGCTGCACCGCGCGCCCCTGGAGCATCCGGAGTGCCCCGAGCGGCTGGCCGCGATCGATGACCAGCTCATCGCCTCCGGCATCGAACCCTGGCTGCGGCACCGGGAGGCGCCGCTGGTCACCCGCGAGCAGTTGCTGCGGGTGCACGACGCCGAGTATGTCGATGCCCTGGCAGCCGGCGTTCCCGAGCCCGGGCACTGGGTGACCCTGGACGATGGCGACACCTTCATGGGGGAACACAGCCTGCAGGCAGCGCAGCGGGCCGCCGGCGCCGCGGTGCTGGGGGTCGATCTGGTCCTGGCACACTCCACGCATACGGCCTTCTGCGCCGTACGACCGCCCGGCCATCATGCCGGTCGCGACTACGGGATGGGCTTCTGTCTGTTCAACAACGTTGCGGTTGGCGTGGCCCATGCGCTGGAGGCGCACGGATTGTCGCGGGTCGCCATCGTCGACTTCGACGTGCATCACGGCAACGGCACGGAGGATATCTTCCGCGACGATGCGCGGGTGCTGTTCTGCTCCAGCTTCCAGCACCCCTTCTATCCCCACACCGGTGCCGATACGCGCAGCGAGAACGTCCTGAATCTGCCGATGCCCCGGGACACGGATGGCACGGCCCTGCGCAGCGTGGTGGCGGAGCGCTGCCTCCCCGCGCTGGAGGCCTTCCGGCCCGAATTGATCATGGTTTCTGCCGGTTTCGATGGCCACCTGGAGGACGACATGGCCAACTTCCGGCTGGTGGAGGCGGATTACGAGTGGTTCACCCAGCAGTTGCACGAGATCGCCAAGCGCCATTGTGAGGGGCGCCTCGTATCCATGCTGGAGGGCGGTTATGCCCTGTCCGCCCTGGGGCGCAGCGTCGTCGCCCATCTCAAGGTGCTCACCGAGTCGTGAAGAGGATCCATTCCTTTGCGCGGCGGATGATGGCCCGCGAGGGCGTTGGGTGGCGCGGCCCGATGATCATCTGTCCTGGCGCTTCTCCAGCAGGGTCTGCATGCGGACCAGGCGTTCCTGAAGCATCCGGGTCTGTTCGCGCAGTTCCGAGAGTTCCGCGTGGAGGCTGGCGTTTTCCTCGTGAACCACGTGGGTGATGGCCTGTTCCTCCAGGGCCACCTGGTGTTCGTGCATGCGCTGCATGGCATCCACGATGATGGCGATGAAGAGATTCAGGACGGTGAAGGTCGCGACCAGGATGAAGGGTACGAAGAAGGCCCAGGCCCAGGGGTGTTCCTCCATCACCGGCCGGGAGATGCCCATGGACCAGCTCTCCAGCGTCATTACCTGGAACAGGGTGTACATCGAGGCGCCCAGGGTGCCGAACCATTCCGGGTGGCTGTCCCGGAACAGGCCGGTGGCGATGATCGCGAAGACATAGAACACCAGCACCAGCAGGCCCAGAATGGACACGATTCCCGGTATCGCCCGAAGCAGGGCCTCGACGATGAAACGGAGCTTTGGCACCATCGAGACCAGGCGCAGCAGACGCAGCACGCGGAGCACCGAGAACGGCCCGGTGCCGGGGATCAGGGCGATGCCGACCACGAGGAAATCGAAGACGTGCCAGGGACTGCGCCAGAAGCGCAGACCGTAGGCGAACATCTTCGCCAGCACCTCGATGGTGAAGACCGCGAGGATCAGTCTGTCGGCGACGATGACCACTGGGCCCGCGAAGGCCATCACCGTCCTCGAGGTCTCGAGTCCGAGCGTCAGCGCGTTCACCAGGATCAGGGCGATGATCAGGCGCTGAGTGAGGGGGGCCTCGACCACATGGGTGAGACGCATGCGCAGGGCCATGGTGAACTCGCTCATCAGGTTTTGGGTATATCAGCGGATCCTGTAAGACGCGCCAATGTAGGGCAAAGGCGGGACCGCGGCAACGGGTCGGAGCGGGCAGCATGATCTGGGACCAGCGTTACGCCACCGAAGAATACGTCTACGGGACGGAGCCGAACGCGTTTCTGGCCGAGGCGGTGGCGGACCTGAAGCCGCCGGGCCGGGTGCTCTGCCTGGCCGAGGGGGAGGGTCGCAATGCGGTGTTTCTTGCGCAGCGAGGCTTCGATGTACTCGCGGTGGACGCCTCGGGGGTGGGCCTGGCCAAGGCCGAGGTCCTGGCCCGTCAGCGCGGGGTGCGGATTGCGACCGAGATCGCCGATCTCGACGGGTATTCGATCGAGCCCGGCGCCTGGGACCTGATCGTGTCGATCTTCTGTCACCTGCCGGCCGCGATGCGCCGGCGGTTGCACGCGCAGGTGGCGCAGGGCCTGCGCCCGGGCGGACGCCTGATCCTTGAGGCCTATACCCCGGCGCAACTGGCCTTTGGCACCGGTGGCCCGCCGGATGCGACGCTGATGGTGACGCTGCCATCCCTGCGGACGGAACTCCCCGGCCTGCGCTTCGAATGGGCGCGCGAATGCGAGCGTGATGTGCACGAGGGGCGGCTGCATTCCGGTCGCGGGGCGGTCGTTCAGCTCATTGCCTCGAGGCCCGAAGGGGCATGAACCGCGCATCCGGGAGGTGCCGCATCGGCCTCCAGGTGGACGCTGGTCCGAGGTCAGGCGGGCCGGATTTGAAATCCCTCCCGTGTGCAACGACAGTAGGCGCCAAGGCACGGGGTCGGGGAGGGTAGGGATGCTGGTCATCATTCACGGGTGGAGTGACAACTACAAATCCTTTCGCCCGCTGGTACGCCGTCTGCGGGAGCAGGGGCTGGATCAACCGGTGGAGCACATTCATATCGGGGATTATGTCTCCCTGGATGATGAGGTGACCTTCGACGACCTGGTCGAGGCCATGCAGCGGTCCTGGCTGGAGCGGGGGCTCCCCATCGAGCCAGGCAGCGTCGATGTCATCGTGCACAGCACCGGCGGGTTGGTGGTCCGCGACTGGTTCAGCCGCCATTACACTCCCGATACGGTGCCCGTGAAGCGGCTGCTGATGCTGGCCCCGGCGAACTTCGGCTCCCCCCTGGCCCACACCGGGCGCAGCATGGTCGGCAGGGCGACCAAGGGTTGGCGTGGCACTCAACTGTTCGAGACCGGCAGATATATTCTCGAGGGCCTGGAATTGGCCAGCGACTATTCCTTCAGGCTGGCCGAGCGCGACTGGTTTGCGCCGGAGACCTGGTATGGCCCCGGCCGGATCCTCTGCACCGTGCTGACCGGCAATGCCGGCTACTCCGGCATCTCGGCGATCGCGAACAAGCCTGGCACCGACGGCACGGTGCGCGTGTCCACCGCCAATCTCGCAGCCTTTCGCCTGGATGCGGACTTCGTGGCCGACCCGATGCGGCCCCTGTACCGGTGGCGCAGCGAGCCCGCGGATCGGGTGGCCTTCGGGGTCATGGACGAGGAGGATCACAGCAGCATCTGTGCGAAGGGTTCGGGGCCCCGTAACCCCGAGACCCTACCGGCAATGATCGAGGCGCTGACGGTCGATGACGCCGGCTTTGCCGCATGGTGCGAGCGCCTGGAGGCGGCGAACCGCGCGCTGATGGCACGCAGGAACAGCGGGCGCCGGGCTCACTACCATGGCTATCAGAACACCGTGTTCGCGGTGCACGATCAATATGGGCATCCGGTCAGGGATTACCTGGTCGAGTTCTACGCCAATGACGATCACGGTCGGCGCGCGCGCCGGCTGACCCGCGATCTTCAGGAGGCGGTGGTCACCAATGTGCACGTCTACAAGGGTAACCCCGCCTATCGCTCGCTGTTGATCAACTGCCGCGAGCTTTACCGCTTGTTCGATCGGCCCGACGACCGGCTCCATGTCAGCATCACCGCCTACCCGGAACTGAACAGTCGGGACGTGGGCTACCGGACCTACGGCGATGCGGATATCGGTGCGATCGTGCTTGATCCCGGCCAGATCCAGGCGCTTTTCCAGGAAAATCGCACCGTATTGGTGAACCTGACCCTGAAGCGCGAGCACAGTCCCGGAACCTTCAGCTTTCACGACGCCTGAGACGCCCCGTCCCTGGCAATGACTTCCTGCCGCCGCGGGATCCTTTCCGGGAGGATGGCGAGGAACCGCGCAGCGCCGGTGTCGTGGGCGACGGCAGGGCGTGCTGCAGGGAAACGGCAGGGAGCTGGCCGCGCTGGTGATGGGGGGTAGGCCCTTGCGGCCGGTCAGGAGGCGGGGTCTGTCCGCGGGGTGATGCGTGCCGAGAACCGGCGCATCACCCCGCGGGCCACGCGGTCCTCGGGATCGATGGTGAAACCGGCGCGTTCCACCGTGGCCTCGGTGTCCCGGTTCGGATGGCAGCCACCGGTGATCCAGGTCCACGCCGGCTGGATGCCGTCCTGCATCCGGGCAAGGGCGGGATGATCATGGCGAACGTGCTCGATCATGCGCAACCGCCCCTGCGGTTGCAGAACGCGCCGGATCTCAGCCAGTCCTGCATCCGGGTCGCGCACGCTGCAGAAGACCAGGCCGCTGACCACGGTCTGGAAGTGATCCGGCGGGAACGGCAGCGCCTCGGCCCGGGCGACCACCAGCAATGTGTGGGGCGATCGCCGGCGGGCCCGGCGCAGGGCGCCCAGATCGGGGTCCAGCGCGATCACTTCACTGCCCTCCGGGTACAGGGCCAGGTTGCGCCCGGTGCCGCAACCGACCTCCAAAATCCGGTTCTCGGCCGCGCCCACCAGCCTTCGCCGCCAGCGTGAGAAGCCGGTGACGTCCATTACGCTCATCAGTGCGTCGTACAGCCATGGAATGTGTTCGATGCCGCGCATGCCTGGCCTCTCCCGTCTTTGCCTGTTGCAATGGACCATCGTGGGCCGGCAGGGTTGCGAGGGTACGCCCACCGGGCGCATCCATCCACCCGGCGAGTTGACGGTTCCGGACGGGTCCGACGATGATGCTGCTATCGCAGTCCACCGGCAGGATGCTCCATGCGCCGCTTCGTTCTGGATACCAGCCTCTTCACCAACCCTCACGTGTTCAGTCAATTCGGGGAGGATCCCCGAGAAGGTCTGCAGACCTTCCTGCGCCTGGCGCGGCAGTGCCCCGCAGAGTTCTACATGCCGCTCTCGGTGTACGAGGAGTTCCGCAGTATGCGGGACCTCGAGGAACTCGCCGCGGACTTCGAGACCGTGGTCTGGATCCGGTCGCCACGGCGCTTCACGCTGACCATCCCCAGCGACATCCTCTACGAGTTCATCGACGAGGTCCGGCGCCGGATCGACCGGGGCCTGCGCATTGCCGAAGAGCACACCAAGCGCGCGGGGGCGGCCGCGGACATGCCCCCCGAGATCATCACCCAGTTGCGCGAGCGTTTCCGGGAGGCGATGCGCAAGGGTCTGGTGGATTCCCGCGAGGATGTCGATGCGGTGCTGCTGGCACTGGAACTGGACGCCGAACTGGCCAGCGCGGACCAGGGGATGCGCAATCTCGGCAACCGGATGGGGATCAAGCTGATCACGGCCGACTACCTGCGCCGGGTCATGGAGAACCTGGCCGACGCTGGCGCGAACGGGGGCGGCTGACAACCACACCACTGCTCAGTCGAACTGAATCGCGCCCGACAGGGCCGTGGACAGCGTACCGGTCATGCGATCGAAGACGCGCTCGAAGGCGACCACCCAGTAGCCGTCTTCCGCGCGCGGCGTCCCCGGGGCCATGCGCACCCGCTCACCCCCGGTCGCAGCCATATGCGCCATGAAATGCAGCGCATTGCGGCGTTCCCGGAAGCGGCAGCGGTAGCGATGGCCGACCCGTCCGCGGTCGCGGCTGCGCTCGACGGCCTGGTCCAAGCCCGCAAGGAATGCACGTCCCAGGCTCCGCTCGAGGTCCGGGTCGCCCTGTTGACCGTGCTCGGTGACGAAGAGTGCGAGGCGCATCAGGCGGTTGGTGAAGTACTCCGGCGGAAGGTCCAGCAGTTGCTCGCTGCAGACCCGGATGTCGGTGACGTTGGAGCGCCCGGTCACGTATTTGGCGCGGGTGGCGTCGAGTTCGGCCTTCAGCACGAGTCCCTCCGCGCCCTCGCTGTCCAGTTGCAGGATCAGTGCCCGCAGGGCCTCGGTGTCCGCGGGGCGAAAGCGCCCGAAGATGCGGGTGGCCGGCAGGCCATGGCGCTCGAACAGGCGCATCTTCTCCTGCTGCGCGAGGAAGCCGGGACGGCCGGCGCGCATCATGTCGAACACGAACAGCTGTACGTCGTGTTCGATGTGCGGCGGAGAACCCTCGAGGTAGGGGGTTTCCGGCCCCGCGATCTCGGCGCAGAGGACCAGATCCGGCTCGGTCTCGAAGACCGACAGCGGCATCAGGTCGGGCAGGCGGTCGGTGCTGAAGGCACAGACGAATCCGCCGCGGCTGAAGGCGTAAATGCGGTCCCGGTGGCGCAGGATCCGGACATTGTAGCCGTCGATCTTTTCCTCCGCCCAGAAATGACCCTGGAACTGCTCACGCAGCCCGGCGGAGAGCGAGTGAATGCGCGCGATCGAGGGGTAGCCCGGGATCACCACTCCATCGGGCAGGATCACGCTGCCCCTGGGATGGCCGCTGACGGCCTCCGTCAGGCGGGCATAGTCGAGATCCTCGAAACAGTGTCGTTCCGCCCGGCCCCGGTTCAGCGCGTCGATCAATTGCTGGCGGTCCATGCCCCAGTTTAGTGCCTCTGCGGCGGGTTGGCACTCCCCCCGCCAAGGATCCGAGCACCGGGATTCAGCATGCGCCGGAGAGACAGGCTCGCGGGGCCTCCGCCCTGTCCCCACCGCGGCCGCGGCATTCGGCCATCCGTCGCGCTTGCTGCTATCCTGTGACTGTCAGAAATGGCAGGTGACATGACGTGAAGAAACCTGACCTGGCTGCGGGCGGCATCGCCCCAGAGGCGGCTGCCCTGCTGGATGTCTACCAGGAGCCCGCGGTCTTGCTGGACCTGGATTATCGGATCCTCGTGACCAACGTGGCCTACAGGAGGATCTTCGGAGACACGCCGGCGACCGGGCACCGGCGCTGCTTTCAGGTCTCGCATGGTTATGATGTGCCCTGTGACCAGGCCGGGGAGGAGTGCCCGCTGCGCGCGACGGTGGCATCCGGACAGGTGACCCGTGTGATGCACGTGCACCATACCCCGCACGGTGAGGAGCACGTGGATGTCGAGACCCGGCCGGTTGCCGGGGCCGACGGCAGTCTGCGTTATATCCTGGAGATCATGCGCCATACCCGGCTGGCCAGTGCACAGCCCAGTGCCGACCGCATGGTCGGACGCTCACCGCCGTTCCTCCGCATGCTGGACTTGATGCACCGGGCCGCACCCAGCGAGGCGGCCGTTCTGCTGCTGGGCGAAACCGGGACCGGCAAGGAGATGGTCGCCCAGGCGATCCACGAGGCCAGCGCCCGCGCTGACGGCCCGTTCGTGCCGGTGGAGTGTGCGGGACTCACCGAGTCCCTGTTCGAAAGCGAACTGTTCGGGCATGAGAAGGGCGCCTTCACCGGGGCGCTGTCGTTGAAGACCGGGTTGGTCGAGTCCGCACGCGGGGGAACCCTGTTCCTGGACGAGGTGGGCGACATCCCGATGTCCATGCAGGTCAAATTGCTGCGCCTGCTGGAGACCGGACGGTTCCGGCGCGTCGGGAGCACCGCCTCGCTGGAGGCGGATTTCCGCCTGATCTGCGCGACCCATCGGGACCTTAAGGCGCAGGTGGCGGCCGGTGAGTTCCGGCTCGACCTCTACTTCCGCATCAGCGTCTTTCCGATTCCGCTGCCGGCCCTGCGCGAGCGCAGGGATGATCTGCCACTGCTGGTCCAGGCCTTGCTGAGCCGCCTGCGTTCGGCGAGGGGCAAGCAACTGACGCCCGCGGCCTTTGCCGCCCTGGAGGGCATGGACTTTCCCGGAAACATCCGCGAACTGCGGAACATCCTGGAGCGGGCGAGCCTGGTCGCCGACGGGGACGAGATCGATGCCCCGGATCTGGCCCTGGACCTCGCATTCCAGCCGGCCACGGACGAGTGCCCCCCGAATGGTGAAGTCGTACCGCTGGCGGAACTGGAACAGCGCTACCTGGCGCGAGTGGCAGCGGACTTTCCGGGGGATCGCGAAGCGCTGGCGCGCAG
>JAWLFM010000009.1:0-36695 GCA_041685565.1 Thioalkalivibrio sp. | reverse complement strand
GTTTGAAATAGGCCCACTATTCCTGCACTTGCCCGCCTTGCTCCGGCCCTTCTGGCTGTGCTCCATAGTCACCGAACTTTCCGCATGGCCCACTAGCCGGCGATGGCGTAGTGCGTCAGGGTCAGCAGCAGGCCGGGGAAGATGCCCAGCGCCAGCACGGCCAGGCCGTTGATGCTGATCGCCGTTGCGAAGACCCCGCCCCGATCCGCGGGCGCGCGTTCCACCACCGGCTCATCGAAGAACATCAGCTTCACCACACGCAGGTAGTAGAAGGCGCCGATGATGGAGAAGATCACCGCGTAGATGCCGAGCCAGACATAACCGGCGCCGATCGCCGCCTGGATCACCGCAAGCTTGGCGAAGAAGCCGACCGTCGGCGGCACCCCCGCCATGGAGAACAGGAGCAGCAGCATCAGGAAGGCGAACCAGGGATTGCGACGGGCCAGACCCTTGAAGTCGTCCAGCTGGTCGGCCTCGAACCCGCGCCCCGACAACAGGATGATCATCCCGAAGCCCCCGGCGGCGGTCAGGGCGTAGACGATGATGTAGAACATCGCCGAGGCGTAACCGGTATCCGTGCCGGCCAGGATGCCCATGAACAGGAAGCCGACGTGGGCAATGGTCGAATAGGCCAGCATCCGTTTCAGGCTGGTCTGGGCGATCGCAATCACGTTGCCCACCGTCAGCGACAGGACCGCGAGCACCACCAGCATGCCCTGCCAGTCACCGTGCAGCGGGCCCAGCCCCTCGACCAGGAGCCGCATCAGCAGCGCGAAGCCCGCGATCTTCGGCGCCGTCGCGATGAACAGGGTCACGGCCGTGGGCGCGCCATCATAGACGTCAGGCACCCACATATGGAACGGGACCGCGCCCATCTTGAAGGCCACGGCAACCACCACGAACACCAGCCCGAACACCAGGGGCACGTTCATGCCCTCGTCGGCAACGGTCAGGGCCGCGGACACGGTCGCGATGTCCAGGCTCCCGGTCATGCCGTAGATCATCGACAGGCCGTACAGCAGCATCCCCGAGGCCAGCGCACCGAGCACGAAGTATTTCATCGCCGCCTCGGAGGCCCGCGGCGAGTCGCGCCAGAAGGCCACCAGCGCATAGGAGACCAGCGCCAGCAACTCCAGGCCCAGGTACAGCGTCAGGAAGTTGTGCGCGGAGATCATCACCATCATCCCCAGCACGCCGAACAGCCCGAGCACGTAGTACTCGCCCTTGTAGATGTCGCGCTCCATCAGATAGGGGCGCGCATACAGGAACACGAAGAAGGTGACCACGTACACGGCCAGCTTCAGCAGATCGCTCATCGGGTCGGCCACGAAGGTGCCGTGGAAGGTGATCTGGGTCTCGGGACCGGCCAGCCAGAGGGTCAGGCCCGCGGCGCCCAGCAGGGTCGCCTGCACCAGACCGTAGGTGACGTCGCGCCGGGCGTCCGGCAGGAAGGCGTCCAGCACCAGAATCAGGCAGGCCATGCCCAGCACGAACATCTCGGGCACCGCGGGCAGGAAGGCAGGAATCTCGAAATTCATGTCAGGTCCTGTATCAGAGCGCAGGCAGCTTCGACTGGGCGATGTGGGCCACGAGGTGGTCGATGGTGGCATTCATCACGTCGAGCAACGGGGCCGGCCAGACGCCGAGCAGCAATACGAAGAAGGCCAGGACCCCCATGATGAGGAACTCGCGTCGGTCCAGATCCTTCAGTGTGGCGACATTGTCGTTGCCGATCTCGCCGAAGATGACCCGCTTGACCAGCCACAGGGTGTAGCCCGCCGCCAGGATCAGCGTGGTGGCCGCCAGGAAGGCCAGCCAGAAGTCCGCCCGGAAGGCGGCCAGGATGACCATGAACTCGCCGACGAACCCGGAGGTGCCCGGGAGCCCGGTATTGGCCATCGCAAAGAGCACGAAGAAGGCGGCGAACCAGGGCATGGTGTTCACCACGCCGCCGTAGTCGGCGATGTTGCGGCTGTGCAGGCGGTCGTACAGCACGCCCACGGCGAAGAACATCGCGGCGGAAATGAAGCCGTGCGAGATCATCTGGACCATGCCGCCGGCGATGCCCATCGAGGCACCGGACCAGTCGCCGGTGTTGCGGAAGATCATGAAGGCGATGAAGAAGCCGAGGGTCACGAAGCCCATGTGCGCAATCGAGGAATAGGCGATCAGCTTCTTCATGTCGCTCTGGACCAGGGCCACCAGCCCGATGTAGACGACGGCGATCAGCGACAGGGTGATCACCAGCACGTCCAGTACCGCAGCCGCATCCGGGGTGATGGGCAGGCTGAAGCGCAGGAAGCCGTAGCCGCCGATCTTCAGCATGATCGCCGCCAGGATGACCGAGCCGCCGGTCGGCGCCTCCACGTGCGCGTCCGGGAGCCATGTGTGCACCGGGAACATCGGGATCTTCACCGCGAAGGCCGCGAAGAAGGCCAGGAAGATCAGGATCTGGGCCGTCATCGGCAGCGGCAGCTGGTGGAAGTCCAGAATCGCGAAGCTGCCGGACTGCAGGTACATGTAGATCAGCGCGATCAGCATGAACACCGAGCCCAGGAAGGTGTACAGGAAGAACTTGATGGTCGCGTACACGCGCCGCGGTCCGCCCCAGATGCCGATGACCAGGAACATCGGGATGAGCATGGCCTCGAAGAACACATAAAACAGCACCGCGTCCAAAGCCGAGAACATCCCGATCATCAGCCCCTGCATCACCAGGAAGGCGGCCAGGTAATAGGCGACCTGCTGCTTGACCGAACCCCATGCGGCGATCACCACCAGCACGGTGGTCAGGGTGGTCAGCAGGATCAGCGGCATGGAGATGCCATCCACGCCCAGGTGATAGTGGACGTTGAAGGCCGCGATCCAGGGCGCGAACTCCTGGAACTGCATCTCGGCGGTACCGCGCTCGAAGGTGAACCACAGCAGCAGGCTGGCGACGAAGGTCGCCAGGGCGACGGCCAGCCCCAGACGCAGCGCGACCGCCGGCGCATCGCGACCGGCCGCGAGCGTCAGTAAGCCGCCCAGGATCGGCAGCCAGATCAGCAGACTCAGGATGGGCCAGTCAGTAAACATGGTCGTTCCTTGATGGAGCCCGGACGCAGCCACGGCACGCCCACTCCCCGGCGGCTCCGGACATCGCGCAGGCCGGCTCGGGGCGGGAGAGGTGGCGGGGCCCGAACCACTCGGCGGGGCTGGGAGAATAGCGTGTTGTGAACATGGCGGCGGGCATTCAGATCACAAAGGCGAAGATCAGGACCAGCAGGCCGATGATCATCACGAAGGCATAGTGGTAGAGGAAGCCGGTCTGGATGCCGCGCACCCGTGCCGCAATCCAGCCAACCGAGCGGGCCGTGCCGTTGACCAGCAGGCCGTCGATCACGAGGGTATCGCCATAGCGCCACAGCCAGCGGCCCAGGCCACGCGACCCGGCCGCGAAGACCCGGTCGTTGAAGGTGTCGAAGCCGTATTTCTCTTCCAGGATGCGCACGCCGACGCGCAGCCGCTGGGCGATCCGCGGCGGCAGATCGGGGCGTTTCATGTACAGGAACCAGGCCGTAAACAGGCCGGCCATGGCGAGCCAGAAGGCCGGCAGCATCAGGCCATGCAGCACGAAGGCCAGCACGCCGGTGTAGCTCTCGCCCTTCTTGGCCAGCACATCCTGCGCCTCCAGCACGAACAGGCTGTCTGCGAAGAAGTCGCCGAACAGCATCGGACCGATGAAATAGCCCGCCACCACCGACGGGATCGCCAGCAGGATCAGCGGCACGGTGACCACCCACGGCGATTCCTTCGGCTGCAGGGGTCCGTGGTCATGTTCATGGTCATGATGATCGTCGTCGTGGTCATCGCCATGGTCGGGCATGTACTGGTGCGCCTGGTCATAGCGCTCCTTGCCATGAAAGACGAGGAAGAACATGCGGAAGGTGTACAGCGCGGTCACGAAGACCCCGAGCAGCACCAGCCAGTAGGCGAAGCCCGCCCCGGGAATCTGCGAGTAGCCGACGGCCTCGATGATGGCGTCCTTGGAAAAGAAGCCGGAGAAGAACGGGAAGCCGATCAGGGCCAGTGAGCCGATCAGCGCGGTCGCGTAGGTGATCGGCATGTGCCGCCGCAACCCGCCCATTGCCCGCATGTCCTGCAGGTGGTGCATCGCGATGATCACCGAACCCGCGGCCAGGAACAGCAGGGCCTTGAAGAAGGCGTGGGTCATCAGGTGGAACAGGCCGGCCGCGTAGGCCGAGGCACCCAGCGCAACGGTCATGTAGCCAAGCTGCGACAGCGTCGAGTACGCCACCACCCGCTTGATGTCGTTCTGCACCAGGCCGATCAGGCCCATGAAGAAGGCCGTGATCGCGCCGATCACCAGGATGAAGCTCAGCGCCGCCACCGAGTACTCGTACAGCGGCGACATGCGCGCGACCATGAAGATGCCGGCGGTGACCATGGTGGCGGCATGGATCAGCGCGGAGATGGGCGTCGGGCCCTCCATGGAATCCGGCAGCCACACGTGCAGCGGCACCTGCGCCGACTTGCCCATCGCGCCGATGAACAGGAAGATCAAGGCCACGTCGAGCAGGCCGAAGGTGCCGCCCGGCCAGAGGGTGATGGTGGCATCGCGAATCCCCTCGGCCTCGGCGAAGACCTCGGTGTAGTTCAGGCTGCCGGCATAGAACACCAGCGTCGCGATGCCGATCAGGAAGCCGAAGTCCCCCACCCGGTTCACGATGAAGGCCTTCATGTTCGCGTAGATCGCGGTCGGCCGCTTGTACCAGAAGCCGATCAGCAGGTAGGAGACCAGGCCCACCGCCTCCCAGCCGAAGAACAGCTGCAGGAAGTTGTTCGCCATCACCAGCATCAGCATCGAGAAGGTGAACAGCGAGATGTAGGAGAAGAAGCGCTGATAACCGGGGTCGTCGGCCATGTAGCCGATGGTGTAGATGTGCACCATCAGCGATACGAAGGTCACCACCAGCATCATCATCGCGGTCAGGTTGTCGACCAGGAAGCCGATCTCGAAATGCAGCCCGTCGCTGATCATCCAGGTGTAGACGGTCTCGTTGTAGATCGGGGTGCCCCCGAACACATGGGCATGGAAGACCACGACCGAGAGCAGGAAGGAGACGGCAACCCCGAGGATGGTCACGCTGTGTGCGCCCACGCGGCCAACCTGCCGCCCGAACAGGCCGGCGATGAGCGCACCGAGCAGCGGCGCCAGAACGATGATCAGATAAACCTTGTCCATGGCTGCCTACCCCTTCATTGCGTCCAGATCCTGGACGTTGATCGTGCTTCGATTGCGGAACAGCAGCACGAGGATCGCGAGGCCGATCGCGGCCTCCGCCGCGGCAACGGTCAGGATGAAGAACACGAACACCTGACCCGCGAGATCCTGCAGGAAGAACGAGAACGCAATGAAGTTGATGTTCACCGCAAGCAGCATGAGCTCGATGCACATCAGCAGAAGGATCACGTTCTTCCGATTCAGGAAGATGCCGGCCACGCTGATCGAAAACAGCAGCGCAGCGAGCACCAGGTAGTGCGACAGCGTAATCATGATTTGGCCCTGAGTTCCCAGTGAGGGTCCGGTCGCCCGAATCCCGTCTCCATTACGGACGGCGCTCTGGCCGCCAGGCGTCGTTATTCGCTCTTGTCCTGCCGGATCCTGTCCTGCCGGTTCTTGTTCTTCTGTCCATCCCTTGGCGCCGACCCCATCGATACCAGTCGCACGCGGTCCGCGCGGCGCACCTTGACCTGTGCGGCCGGATCCAGATATTTGGTGTCCGGGCGCCGGCGCATCGTCAGCGAGATCGCGGCGATGATCGCCACCAGCAGGATCACCGCTGCGATCTCGAAGGGATAGACGTACTCGGTATAGAGGATCGCACCCAGTGCCGCGGTATTGGAATAGTCCGCGGCGGCCCGCTCCGGAACCTCCATGGTGATGAACCGGGTGATCACCAGCGTCAGCACGGTGGCCATTGCCGCCGCGACCACCAGCCCGGCCGGCAGGAATTCGGTGAAGCCCTCGCGCAGGCGGGCGATGTTGATGTCCAGCATCATCACCACGAACAGGAACAGCACCATCACCGCCCCCACGTACACCAGCACCAGGACAATGGCCAGGAACTCCGCCTCCAGCAGCAGCCAGATCGCCGCCGCGGTGAAGAAGGCCAGCACCAGGAACAGGGCGGCATGCACCGGGTTGCGCGCGCTGATCATCGCCAGCGCCGCCCCCAGAAGGATCGCGCCGAAGATGTAGAAGAGGATCAGTTCAAAGGTCATCGTCGGTCCCTGGCTCAGCGGTACATCGCGTCCGCCGAGCGGGCGGCCGCGATCTCCTTCTCGTAGCGATCCCCGATCGCGAGCAGCTTGTCCTTGGTCATGATCTGCTCGCCCCGGTTTTCGAAATGGTATTCGAAGATGTGCGTCTCCACGATCGAGTCCACCGGGCAGGCCTCCTCGCAGAAGCCGCAGAAGATGCACTTGAACAGGTCGATGTCGTAGCGGGTGGTACGCCGGGTGCCGTCGGCACGCTGCTCGGAATCGATGGTGATCGCGAGCGCCGGGCAGACCGCCTCGCACAGCTTGCAGGCGATGCAGCGCTCCTCGCCGTTGGGATAACGGCGCAGGGCGTGCAGGCCCCGGAAGCGCGGCGACATCGGGGTCTTCTCTTCCGGATACTGCACGGTGAACTTGCGCGCGAACAGGTAGCGCCCGGTCAGGCGCAGACCCAGCAGCAGCTCCCAGAGCAGGAAGGTCTTGAAGAAGTTTCGGATCGCGGTCATGTCAGTTGCCTCCGCTGGCCGGGACGGCGCTTACGCAAACCATGGACCCACCTTCAGGAAGATCAGCACACCCAGCACGAACAGCCATACGATGGTGATCGGGATCAGCACCTTCCAGCCCAGCCGCATGATCTGGTCATACCGATAGCGGGGGAAGGTCGCCCGGAACCACAGGAACAGGAACAGGAAGAAGGCGGTCTTGAGCAGGAACCAGTGGATCCCCCCGTCGAGGAACCAGCCGATCACCGGCCAGGCGAACACGCCCTCCGGCAGGATGCCCTGGAATGGCGAGAGCCAGCCGCCGAAGAACAGCAGCGCGGCCAGGGCGGAGATCAGGATCATATTCGCGTATTCGGCCAGGAAGAAGACCGCGAAGGCCATGCCGGAATACTCGACGTGGAAGCCGGCGACGATCTCCGATTCGCCCTCGGCGACATCGAAGGGCGCGCGGTTGGTCTCGGCCACCCCAGAGATGAAATAGACCAGGAACAGCGGGAACAGCGGCAGCAGGAACCAGTGGTAGACGCTCCCCTGCTGCGCCAGCACGATATCGCCGACGTTCAGGCTACCGGCCGCCATGATCACGCCCACCAGGGCGAAACCCATCGCGATCTCATAGGAGACGATCTGCGCCGCGGAACGCAGCGCGCCCAGCAGTGCGTACTTCGAATTGGAGGCCCAGCCGGCGATGATGATCCCGTATACACCCAGCGAGGTCAGGGCGAGCAGGTACAGAAGCCCGGCATTGACGTCGGCCAGGACCATGCCGTCGTCGAAGGGGATCACCGCCCAGGCCGCCAGCGCCGGGGCGATGGCGAGGATCGGCGCAGTGAGGAACAGGAAGCGGTTGGCGTTGGTGGGGACGATGACTTCCTTGGTCAGGAGCTTCAGTGCGTCCGCGATCGGCTGCAGCCAGCCGCGCGGGCCGACACGGTTGGGTCCGATGCGCACCTGGATGTATCCGATCACCTTGCGCTCGGCATAGGTCGTGTAGGCCACGGCCAGCATCAGCGGCGTGATGATCAAGGTGATCTTGAACAGGATCTGCATCACCACCGGCAGGCCGTAGAAGCTTTCCATGAGCCATTCAAACATGAGTCGTTCCTTGTCAGGCCCGGGCGAGGGTCACGGTGGTCCCGGGGGCCCCGAGATCGGCCAGCGCGGGGGCTCCCGCGACGGTTACCGCAATCCCGGCCGGGATCGCGGCGTCGAGTACCAGGGTCAATTCCGCGTGATCGGCGCCCTGCCGGATCCGCACCCGGGCACCATCCGCATGCGTGCCGGCGGACTGCGGGTTCACGTACACGGCATCCGTGCGCCGCCCCTCCGGCGAGGCCTGCAGCGGAGCGGCGCGGCGCACCAGGGGATCCCCGGAATAGAGACCGCGCACCTGCATGCGCACCAGACCGTCCGGCACCTCGGGCACCACGACATGCGCCAGACGCAGGTCGATCTGCGTACTGAAGGCCTCCCCCGGCAGCTGCTGCCGCAGTTCGTCACGGACGGCCCGCGAGTCCATGTAGTCCATCCCCCGGACGTTCAGCAGATTACCCAGTACACGCCAGACCTTCCAGCCCGGGCGCGTCTCGCCAGGAGCGGTGGCCGCGGCCCGGAAGCTCTGCCAGCGGCCCTCCGCATTCACCAGTGTGCCGGAGGTCTCGAAACCGGTCGCGACCGGAAGCAGGACATCGGCCACCGCCTCGAGGTCGGGACCGGCGAAGGCGCCCAGCGCCACGACCAGTCGGGCCTCGTCCAGCGCCCGCCGGGCCGCGTGCGGGTCGGCAAGGTCGCGCTCCGGGTCGATGCCGGCAAGCACGAAGACGTCGCGGCCCTGTTCCAGCATGGCGCGGGCATTGGCCCCGGCCGTGGTGGCGGCGCCGCCGACACCGCGGTGGGGGATGCAACCGGCGAGCCAGGCACCGGAGGCGTTGGCACCGGGCGCCAGATAACCGAGCCGGGCCTCGGTACTGCGTGCGATCCAGCCTGCCAGCGCCCGCAGGGTCGACAGGGCCGGACTCGCGATGGCCTCGGCCCCGAGCAGCACATGGGCCTGGTGGCCCTCGGTCAGGGCGGTGGCGATCCGGCGCTGGGCCTCCAGGATGGCCGCGTCGTCCGTGGCCGCGGCAGCCACCACATCGGCGAGCACCTTGGGCAGCTTCTTGCCGGACTGCGCGAGTTGCCCGGCGATGCCGGCGAGCCCCAGCACCTGACTGCGGGTGTCGCCCAGCAGTTGCGCCTCGGTGGAGTAGGTCAGGTCCAGGGCATGGGTGGCGACGACACTGACCCGCGCACCCTGCAAACCCGCCTTGCGCAGTCGATGGGCGAGCATGGGCTGTTCGCGACGCGGGTTGCAGCCAACCAGCAAGACCGCATCGGCACGCTCCAGATCCTCGATACTGCTGCCCAGCCACGGAAACAGCGGTGCCCCGGCGTCGTCCGCGAAGTCCAATTGATCCAGCCGGTGGTCGATGTCCACCACACCGAGCCCGCGCAGGGCCTTCTGCGCCAGGTACAGTTCCTCCAGCATCAGCGACGGCGACAGCAGGGCACCGATCCGTTCCGGGGCCGTCGTCCGCAGCCCCTCGGCGACAAAGGCAAGGGCCTCTTCCCAGGTGGAATCCTGCCAGGTGCCGTCGCGCTTGATACGCGGCCGGGTCAGGCGATCCTCCGCATCGAGCCCGGTATAGCTGAAGCGGTCGCGGTCGGAAATCCAGGTCTCGTTCACGGCCTCGTTTTCGCGCGGCACGACCCGCATCACCCGCCCGTTATGCGTATGCACGAAGAGGTTCGAACCCACGCCGTCGTGCGGGGCCACGCACGGGGCCTGCCGGTATTCCCAGGCCCGCGCCCGATAGCGCGAGGGCTTCGCCGTCAACGCGCCCACGGGACAGAGATCGATCACATTGCCGGACAGCTCGTGGCTGACGGTATTCTCGACGAAGGTCCCGATGCGCATGTGCTCGCCACGGCCGGTGGCACCCAGTTCGCGGACCCCCGCAATCTCCTCGCCGAAGCGCACGCAACGGGTGCAGTGGATGCAGCGGGTCATCTCGGTCTCGATCAGCGGCCCGATGTCCTTGTCCTTGACCACCCGCTTGGCCTCGGTGTAGCGGGACACGCTCTCGCCATAGCCCATCGCGACGTCCTGCAGCTCGCACTCCCCGCCCTGGTCGCAGATCGGGCAGTCCAGCGGATGGTTGATCAGCAGGAATTCCATCGTGCCCTTCTGGGCCGCGAGCGCCAGGGGTGAGCGGGTATGGACCTTCATGCCCTCCATCACCGGGGTGGCACAGGCCGGCAGGGGCTTCGGCGCCTTCTCCACCTCGACCAGGCACATCCGGCAGTTGGCGGCGACCGACAGCTTCTTGTGATAGCAGAAACGCGGGATACGGATGTCCGCCTCGTCAGCGACGTCGATCAGCATCGTGCCCTTCGGCGCGTGCAGCGTGCGGCCGTCGATCTCAAGCGTGACCAGGTCCTGGCTCATAGAGGTTTCCTGCACCATGGCATTCAGGCGGCCTGGGCCACCGGACTCCTGCCGTGCTGAATGTAGTGTTCGAATTCATGGCGGTAGTGCTTCAGGAAGCTGCGCACCGGCATCGCGGCGGCGTCGCCCAGCGCACAGATGGTACGGCCCTCGATCTTGCTCGCGACGTCGTCCAGCCGTTCCAGGTCCTCGGGACGGCCGCGCCCTTCGACGATGCGGGTCAGCATCCGGTACAGCCAGCCGGTCCCCTCGCGGCAGGGCGTGCACTGGCCGCAGGATTCGGAGAAATAGAAGCGGGAGATGCGCTGCAGCACCCGGACCATGTCGGTGGTTTCGTCCATCACGATCACCGCGCCGGAGCCGAGCATCGAACTGGCCTTCGCGATCGAGTCGTAGTCCATGTTGGCCTGCATCATGATCTCGCCAGGCACCACCGGCACGGAGGATCCACCGGGAATGACGGCCTTCAGCCTGCGCCCGTCGAGGACACCGCCGGCGAGCTCGAGAAGATCCCGGAACGGCGTGCCCAGCGGCACCTCGAAGTTGCCCGGTCGGTTCACGTGCCCGGACACCGAGAACAGCTTCTCGCCGCCGGACTTCGGCACCCCGAGGGCCGCGAACCAGTCGCCGCCATTGCGGATGATGGACGGGATGGAGGCCAGGGACTCGGTGTTGTTGATGGTGGTCGGCCGGCCGTAGAGACCGAAGTTGGCCGGGAATGGGGGCTTGAACCGCGGCTGGCCCTTCTTGCCCTCCAGGGACTCCAGCAGCGCGGTCTCCTCGCCGCAGATATAGGCGCCGGCGCCCAGGGTCGGATGGAGATCGAAGTCGACCCCCGAACCCAGGATATCCTTGCCCAGGAACCCGGCCTCATAGGCCTCCTTCAGCGCGGTGGTGAAGCGCGTATTCACCTCGTCCATGAACTCGCCGCGCATGTAGTTGTAACCGACCGTGGCCCCGATCGCGTACCCGGCAATGGCCATGCCCTCGACCAGCGCATGGGGATTGAAGCGCAGGATGTCCCGGTCCTTGCAGGTGCCCGGCTCCGATTCATCGGAATTGCAGACGATGTATTTCTGTCCCGGGGTGTTGCGCGGCATGAAGCTCCACTTGAGCCCGGTGGGGAAGCCCGCGCCGCCGCGTCCCCGCAGGTTCGACTTCTTGACCTCCTCGATCACGTCCTCGGGCGGCATGCGACCGCCATAGACCTTCTTCAGCGCCTCGTACCCGCCGACGCTCAGGTAGGTCTCCAGGGACCAGGGGTTCTCGAGATCGCGGGTGGCGAAGCAGATCTGGTTGGCCATGACTCAGGACTCCAGCTTGGCGAGGATGTCGTCCACCCGCTCGGGCGTCAGATTCTCGTAGTACACGTGATCCACCTGCATCATCGGCGCGCCGCAACAGGCCGCCAGGCACTCCTCCTCGCGCTTCAGGTAGAACTTCCCGTCGGGAGTGGACTCGCCCAGCCGGATGCCGAGCCGGTCTTCGATATGCGCGATGATGCGGTCAGCCCCACGCAGCATGCAGGAGACGTTGTCGCAGACGGCAATGGTATGCCGGCCCACGGGCTCGAGTTCGTACATCGAATAGAACGAGGCGACCTCGTAGACCTCCATCGGCGGGATGCGAAGATACGCGGCCACCGCATCCATCATCGGCGTACTCAGGTAGCCCTCCTCGTGCTGCACCGCACGCAGGGCACCGAGGACCGCCGAACGGCGCTGATGCTCGGGATAGCGGGCCAGCCAGGCGTCGATCTCCTCGCGGGCATGATCGCTGAGCACGGCCTCGGTCGATTGCTTCTGCGCGGACATTAGCGGTCCACCTCCCCGAACACGATATCCTGGGTTCCGATGATCGCGACCACATCCGCCAGCATGTGGCCCCGGGCCATCTCGTCCAGCGCGGACATGTGCGCAAAGCCCGCAGCCCGGACCTTGAGCCGGTAGGGCTTGTTGGCACCGTCGGAGACCAGGTAGACGCCGAACTCGCCCTTCGGGTGTTCCACGGCGGCGTAGGCCTCGCCCTCGGGCAGGCAGAACCCCTCCGTAAACAACTTGAAGTGATGGATCAGGGCCTCCATGTCGGCCTTCATCTCCTCGCGCCGTGGCGGCGAGACCTTGTAATTCTCGAGCAGAACCGGGCCCGGGTTCGCGCGCAGCCATTCGACACACTGGCGGATGATGCGGTTCGACTGTCGCATCTCCTCGATGCGGACCAGATAGCGGTCATAGCAGTCGCCGTTCACGCCCACCGGAATGTCAAAATCGAGCCGGTCGTAGACCTCGTAGGGTTGCGTCCTCCGCAGGTCCCACTCGACTCCGGATCCGCGCAGCATCGGCCCCGTCATGCCCAGTTGCCTGGCGCGCTCGGGGGTGACCACACCGATACCCACGGTACGCTGCTTCCAGATGCGGTTGTCGGTCAGCAGGGTCTCGTACTCGTCCACGCAGCCCGGAAAGCGTTCGGTGAAGGACTCGATGAAGTCGAGCATGGAACCCTGGCGGTTCTCATTCAGGGCGTCCACCTCAGCCTGCGTCTTCCAGCGCGAGGCCCGGAACCTCGGCATCGCATCCGGGAGATCCCGCGCCACGCCACCCGGCCGGTAGTAGGTCGCGTGCAGCCGCGCGCCGCTGACCGCCTCATAGCAGTCCATCAGGTCCTCGCGCTCGCGGAAGGCGTACAGAAAGACCGTCATGGCGCCGATGTCCAGGGCGTGAGCGCCCAGCCACAGCAGGTGATTCAGGATGCGGGTGATCTCGTCGAACAGCACACGGATGTACTGGGCCCGCAGCGGCGGCTCGATCTGCAGCAGCTTCTCCATGGCCAGCACATAGCCATGCTCGTTGCACATCATCGACACATAGTCGAGCCGGTCCATGTAGCCGATGGACTGGTTGTAGGGCTTGCTCTCCGCCAGCTTTTCGGTGCCGCGATGCAACAGGCCGATGTGCGGATCGGCGCGCTGGATCACCTCGCCGTCCATCTCCAGCACCAGACGCAGCACACCATGCGCAGAGGGATGCTGCGGGCCGAAGTTCAGGGTGAAGTTACGGATTTCAGGCATTCTGGTCCTCTCCGGCCGTCTCACCCTCAACGTAACGGTGATCGTCCCGGATCACCTTGGGCACCAGCACCCGCGGCTCGATGGTCACCGGCTGATAGATCACCCGCTGCTGCTCGGGGTCATAACGCATCTCCACGTGGCCGATCAGCGGGAAGTCCTTGCGGAAGGGATGCCCGACGAAGCCGTAATCGGTCAGGATGCGGCGCAGGTCGGGATGGCCGGCAAACAGGATTCCGAAGAGATCGAAGGTCTCGCGCTCGAACCAGTTTGCCCCGGCCCAGATGTCGGTCACGGACTCGATCTCCGGGAACTCATCGTCCGGCAGCCAGGCCCGCACGCGCAGGCGGCGGTTGTGGGTCACCGACAGGAGGTGCATGACCACCGCGAAGCGCGGACTGTCTCGGTCCACCTCGTCGGGCGCTTCGTCGAAGGTGAAATGTCCGGAGGTCACGGCGGTCACCCCGCGGCCGAAGCCCTGCGTGGACGCCGCCTCGGTGGACCACTCGGCACGGCCGTATTCCAGGTAGTCGACGCCGCAGAGATCGACCAGCATGTCGAAACCCAGTTCCGGATGATCACGCAGGCGCTCGGCCACCGCCTTCCATTGGGCGGCAGGAACCTCGATCGTGACCTCGCCCAGACGCACGCGCAGCGATTGCAACTGCGGTTCGAACTCCGCCTGCAGGATATCGACCCAGTTCTTGCTTTCGGACATCGGTTACCCCGGCAGCTCAGCGTGCAATGGTATTCGTGCGGCGGATCTTGTTCTGCAACTGAATGATCCCGTACAGCAGGGCCTCCGCGGTCGGCGGACAACCCGGCACATAGATGTCGACGGGCACGATTCGGTCGCAGCCGCGGACGACGGCATAGGAGTAGTGGTAATAACCGCCCCCATTGGCACAGGAGCCCATGGAGATCACCCACCGGGGCTCGGCCATCTGGTCATAGACCTTGCGCAGCGCCGGCGCCATCTTGTTGACCAGCGTGCCGGCCACGATCATCACGTCGGACTGCCGCGGGCTGGGCCGGAACACGATGCCGAAGCGATCGAGATCGTAGCGGGCCGCGCCCGCGTGCATCATCTCCACCGCGCAGCAGGCCAGGCCGAAGGTCATCGGCCACAGCGACCCGGTGCGGGCCCAGTTGATCAGCTTGTCGGCGGAAGTGGTGACGAAGCCTTTCTCGAGAACGCCTTCTATTCCCATTCCAGAGCCCCTTTCTTCCATTCGTAGATGAAACCGATCACCAGGATGATCAGGAAGAGCGCCATGGCCAGCAGGCCGAACAGCCCGATCCCGTCCAGGGCAACCGCCCAGGGAAACAGGAAGGCGATCTCCAGATCGAAGATGATGAACAGGATGGCGACAAGGTAGAAGCGGACGTCGAACTTGAGCCGGGAGTCCTCGAAGGCCTCGAAGCCGCACTCGTAGGGGGAGTTCTTCGCTGCATCGGGCTTGCTGGGCCCGGCGGCCATACCCAGCGCCAGGGGCACGCCACCCGCCACGGCACCGATGACCAGGAAGATGAGTATGGGCAGGTAACCTTCCAGCATTCTTTTCTCCCGAACGCCGCCAGGCGAAGGCAGGTTCTTGGTGCGAGCCGTTCTTGGACACGGCACGCAAGGCTCATGTGCTGGGTGAGATCTGGTGCAACAGGCGGCCGGTCCCGGCGCCATCACTCCCACCGGGCGAGGAGTCTAGGGTAAGCCCGGAAACAGTGTCAAGTTCTCTTAATATCGTAACCTATTGATATACTAAGGTTAGTTGTATTGGGCAATAGCCGGCGGAGACGATCCGGCGGCCGTGCCGGAATGGTGCAGATGGTGGGACTCGAACCCACACGGCTTTCGCCACTACCCCCTCAAGATAGCGTGTCTACCAATTCCACCACATCTGCGTGCACTGTCATGGGGCAGCCTGGCCGCCCCGACCGCCCGGGGCCGCGAAGGAGGCCGAGGGCAGCTGATTACTCGGGTATGTCGCCCGGCCGATCCGGAAGCGGATCGAGGGGAAGGGATTCATCGAGCACCCGCTCCTGACGGGCCTCTTCCTGCATTTCCTCGATCAGGCTGCGCGCCTCCGGCACCGATGCGGCGAGGTAGGCGAGCGAAAGGCTGTTCACGAAGAATATCACCGCCAGGATCGCGGTGGCACGACTCAGGAAATTCGCCGAACCGTGCGCACCGAAGACCGTCGCCGAGGCGCCGCTGCCAAACGCGGCACCGGCATCCGCTCCCTTACCGTGCTGCATCAGCACCAGGGCGATCAACGCAACGGCGACCACCACCTGAACGACGAGCAGGATGCCATAGATCATGGGTTTCCCTGCGCTTGCACAGCCGCCGCGGCATTGACGATACCGATGAAGGAATCGGCGTCCAGCGAGGCACCGCCAATGAGACCGCCGTCGATGTCCGGCAGCGCGAACAGGCCCGGGGCGTTGTCGGCCTTGACACTGCCACCGTAGAGGATCCGGAGCCCGTCGGCCACCTTGGCAGCCCGGCCCGCAACCCGGGCACGAATGAAGGCATGCACCTCGGCCGCCTGCTCCGGGCTCGCGGTCAGGCCGGTGCCGATGGCCCAGACCGGCTCGTAGGCGACGACGGCGCGGTCGAAGGATGCCACGCCCGCGGCGTCCAGTACCGCGTCGAGCTGCGCGGCGACCACGGCCTCGGTACGCCCGGCCTCGCGATCGGCCAACTGCTCGCCGACGCAGAGGATCGGGACCAGGCCGGCCAACTGGGCGGCGATGAACTTGCGCGCGACCCAGACGCTGTCTTCCTGCTGCCGCGCGCGCCGCTCGGAATGCCCAACGATCACGTATTCGCAGCCGATCTCCTTCAGCATGTCTGCCGCGATCTCGCCGGTGAAGGCGCCGGCCTTCTCGTCGGAGCAGTCCTGCCCGCCCACCGCAATCGGCTTGCCCTGCAACTGCGCCACCACATCCGGCAGATACACGGCCGGGGGGCACACCGCCACCGCCACGGCGTCACTGCCGTGGATGGCGCCGCTGAGCGCGGACAGGAGTTCGCGGTTCGCTCCCAGCGAGCCGTTCATCTTCCAGTTCCCTGCGACCAGTGCCTTGCGCATGCAATCTACCTTGCTGAGTATTCCAATGAGGCGCGCGATGTTACCGGCGCAGTGCCTGCAAATCAACCTGGCCGGTCGCAAGGGCCTGCCGAATCGCTTCCGCGATCCGTTCTGCAGCCGCCTCGATCCGGGCCGCATCATCACCCTCCACCATCACCCGGACCAGTGGCTCGGTGCCGGAGGGCCGCAGCAGCACCCGGCCGTTGCGGGCCAGTTCCGCCGAGACCTGCTCCACGACGGCCTTGATGGCCGGTGTCTCCAGCAGCTGCGCGGCCGAACCCTCGACGGGCACGTTGATCAGGACCTGGGGATATTTCCTGACCGCCTGGCGCAGAACCGACAGCGGCGTGCCGGTACGGTGCATCAGATGCGCCACCCGCAATGCCGCCACCGTGCCGTCACCGGTGGTGGTGTGGCTGAGGCAGACGATATGACCCGAGCCCTCGCCGCCCAGGTGCCAGCCGTTGCGGCGCAGCTCCTCGAGCACGTAACGGTCGCCCACGCGTGCGCGCACGAAGGGGATCCCGGCGGCGCCCAGGGCCAGTTCCAGGCCCAGATTGCTCATCTGCGTACCGACCACGCCCCCGAAGAAGCCGCCGTCGGTCTGCTCGGACAGGGCCAGGATCCCAAGGATTTCGTCGCCATCGACGATCTCCCCCTGTTCATCGACCAGGATCACGCGGTCCCCGTCGCCATCCAGCGCGATACCGAGATGCGCACCCGCGGCGAGGACGCGCAGGCGCAGCTGCTCCGGGTAAAGCGCTCCGCAATCGGCATTGATGTTGTAGCCGTCGGGCTGGACACCGATGGTGTCCACCTCCGCCCCGAGTTCGTCGAAGACCTGCGGGGTGACGTTGTAGGTGGCTCCGTGGGCACAATCGATCACCAACCGGAGGCCGCGCAACTCGGAGCGGGCCGGAATCGCGCTCTTGCAGAACTCGATATAGCGCCCGGCGGCATCGGGGATCCGTTCCGCCTTCCCCAGCCGGTGGGAATCAAGACCGCCCATGGGTTCCTCCAGACGGGCCTCGATCGCCTCCTCCATGGCGTCCGGAAGCTTGTCACCCTCGGGCGTGAAGAACTTGAAGCCGTTGTCCTGGTAGGGGTTGTGCGACGCGCTGATCACCACCCCGGCCGCGGCCCGGAAGGTCCGGGTCAGATAGGCAATCGCCGGCGTCGGCATCGGCCCCAGCAGCGCGATATCGGTCCCCGCCGCAGAGAGACCGGCCTCCAGTGCCGATTCGAACATGTAGCCGGAAACCCGCGTGTCCTTGCCCACCAGCACAGGCCCCGAAGTCTGCTGACCCAGGACCGTTCCCACCGCGTATCCGAGCCGCAGCGCAAACTCCGGTGTCATCGGCCACTCGCCTGTGCAGCCACGAATTCCGTCGGTCCCGAAATACTTGCCCACCTGTCACCCCTCCCCTGTTTGCCGTTCACCCAGCGCCGCCTGTATGGCCAGCGCATCAGCGGTCTCGCGCACGTCGTGCACCCGCAGGATGCGGGCGCCCGCGTGCACCGCCAGCATCGCTGCCGCCACGCTGCCGATCAATCGGCCCGTGACCGGCCGGTTGCCGAGCAACGCCCCGATCATCGACTTGCGGGACACCCCGATCAACAGCGGATATCCGATGGCCGTCAGTTCCGGCAGCCCGCGAAACAACGCAATGTTGTGCTCCAGCGTCTTGCCAAACCCGAAGCCCGGGTCGAGCACGATGCGCTCCGGCGCCACCCCCCGCGCCAGCAACGCGTCGGCCCGGCCGGACAGAAACGCGCCGACCTCGGCAACGACATCGCGGTACTGCGGTCGTTGCTGCATCGATCGCGGCGTACCCTGCATGTGCATCACGCACACCGCAGCCTCACTGCGGGCGACCAGCTCGATTGCGCCCTGGGCGCGCAGACCGTTGACGTCGTTGATCATGCCCGCCCCGGCCGCCAGGGCCGCCCGCATCACCTCGGGCTTGCTGGTGTCGACGGACACCGGCACGTCCAGCTCCGCACGCACATCGGCGATCAGCGGGATCACCCGCTCGAGCTCCGCATCCAGGGGTACCGCTTCCGCACCCGGGCGGGTGGACTCGCCACCCACGTCGATGATGTCTGCTCCGTCCGCGACCAGCCTCCTGGCATGGTCGAGCGCACCCTCGCGCGTGGCGAAGCGGCCGCCATCGGAAAAGGAGTCCGGCGTCACGTTCACGACGCCCATGATCAGGGGGCGGTCCAGGCGCAACCGGTGTCCGGCACAGTCCAGGGTCAGGCGTTCGGGCATCCGGGGATGGTAATGGAATTCAAAAAAAAGGGGCACCCGGAGATGATCCGGGCGCCCCCCGAGCAACGTCCTGGTATCAGGGCTGCGGGGCGGGTCCTCCGACGACGCCGGGTCCCGGCCGGTCGTCGGTATCGGGCGCGGGATCCGAACCGGAACCGCCCACGTCGGGCTTGCCTGAGGCATCCTCGTCCTTCCAATCCACCGGCGGCCTCGGCTCACGGCCCTCCATGATGTCCGTGATCTGCGGCTCGTCGATGGTCTCGTACTTGACCAGGGCCGCCGCCATTGCATGCAGCTTTTCCAGGTTGTCCGTCAGGATGGTCTTCGCCCGCTCGTAGGACGTGTCGATGACCCGGCGAACCTCCTCATCGATGGCATGCGCGGTCTCGTCGGACATGTGCTTGGTCTGGGTGACCTGGCGCCCCAGGAAGACCTCGCCCTCGTCCTCCCCATAGGCCAGCGGACCCAGGCGGTCGGACAGACCCCACTTGGTGACCATGTTGCGGGCGATCATCGTCGCGCGCTCGATGTCGTTCGAGGCGCCGGTGGTGACCCGATCGGCCCCGAAGATCAGTTCCTCGGCGATCCGGCCGCCGAACAGGCTCGCGATCTGGCTCTCCAGACGCGTCTTGGAGTGACTGTAGCGGTCCTCCTCGGGCAGGAACATGGTCACCCCAAGGGCACGGCCACGCGGGATGATGCTGACCTTGTACACCGGGTCGTGCTCCGGCACGGTGCGGCCCACGATCGCGTGTCCCGCCTCGTGATAGGCCGTCAGCTTCTTCTCGTCCTCGCTCATCACCATGGACTTGCGCTCGGCGCCCATCATGATCTTGTCCTTGGCGCGCTCGAAGTCGGACATGTCGACCGTGCGCTTACCGGCACGGGCGGCGAACAGCGCGGCTTCGTTGACCAGGTTCGCGAGGTCCGCGCCGGAGAAACCGGGCGTGCCGCGCGCGATCAGGCCCGGCCGCACGTCGTCCGACAGCGGCACCTTGCGCATGTGCACCTTCAGGATCTGCTCCCGCCCGCGCACGTCCGGTGCCGGCACCACCACCTGGCGGTCGAACCGACCGGGACGCAGCAGCGCCGGGTCGAGCACGTCCGGCCGGTTGGTGGCCGCGATCACGATCACGCCTTCATTGCCCTCGAAGCCGTCCATCTCGACCAGCAACTGGTTCAGGGTCTGCTCGCGCTCGTCGTGGCCGCCGCCCAGACCAGCGCCGCGATGGCGGCCGACCGCATCGATCTCGTCAATGAAGATGATGCAGGGTGCGTGCTTCTTGGCCGTCTCGAACATGTCCCGCACCCGCGAGGCACCGACGCCAACGAACATCTCCACGAAATCGGAGCCGGAGATGGTGAAGAAGGGTACCTTGGCCTCGCCCGCGATGGCCTTGGCCAGCAAGGTCTTGCCGGTGCCAGGGGAACCGACCATCAGTACCCCGCGCGGAATCTTCCCGCCGAGCTTCTGGAACTTCGACGGATCACGAAGGAAATCCACCAGCTCCGAGACCTCTTCCTTGGCCTCGTCGCAGCCCGCGACATCCGCGAAGGTCACCTTGACCTGGTCCTCGGACATCATCTTGGCCTTGCTCTTGCCAAAGGACATGGCGCCGCGTCCACCCGCGCCGCCGCCCTGCATCTGCCGCATGAAATAGATCCAGACCGCGATCAGAAGCAGCATCGGGAACCAACTGATCAGGATGTCCATCAGCAGCGAGCGCCGCTCGGCCTCCTGCGCGCGGATCTCCACGTTGTTCGCGAGCAGGTCACCGATCAACCCGGGATCGTTGGGACTCTCGGTACGGAAGGAGCGACCCTCGATGGTCGTACCACGGATCGTGGTGCCCTCGATGGTCACGCTCTCCACCCGCCCCGCCTTCACGTCGTTGATGAACGACGAGTAGGTCATGCTGCGGGATTCCTGCTGCGGCGCGGGACTGAAGTTGTTGAACACGGACATCAGCACGACCGCGATCACCGCCCAGATCACCAGATTTTTTACCAGGCCATTCAAAATGCCACCTCGAAATCGCTTAGTTCGCCATTGGGAACGTTACACATCCCGGAGCCCTCGCGCCAATACGTACACTTCCCGTGACCGAGGACGCGAGGCCTGCGGCTTACGCACTGCTACACTACTGAACTGCTTGCGCATCTCGCGCAGGAATTCATCCGAACCCTGCCCCTGAAACAGTTTGACGAGAAAAGCACCATTCGGTTTCAAGATCCGGAGCGCAAGATCCAGCGCCAGCTCACAGAGGTACATGGCCCGCGGCTGATCGACCGCGTCCGTTCCCGAGAGGTTGGGGGCAATATCCGACAGTACAAGGTCCGCCGGTTCGCCGCCGAGCCGGGCCACGATGGCGTCGACGACGGATTCCTCATGAAAGTCGCCCGTCACGACGTCGATTCCGGGGACCGGGTCCATGGGCAGGATGTCCGAGGCCACCACACGCCCCGACCGACCCACGCGTTCCATGGCGTACTGGCTCCAGCCCCCCGGGGCGGCCCCCAGGTCGACCACACGCATGCCCGGCCACAGCAACTGGTCGCGCCGATCGATCTCCGCCAGCTTGTAGATCGCCCGCGAGCGATAGCCTTCCTGCTGGGCACGCGCGACAAAGGGGTCATCGAAGTGTTCCTTGAGCCAGCGTTGACTGGACTTGCTGCGTTTCGCCATCCCTTCCCCTTCGGACCGGCACCGGAGCCATGCTACACTCGCCTGCCTCGAAAAACCGGTATCTCGTACGTGGATCTGACCGAGCCGCAGCGCAAGCTGCTACGCAGCCTCGCGCACCCGCGCAAACCGATCGTGACCATCGGCCGCAACGGTCTGACCGACGCCGTCCTGGCCGAGTTGGACCAGGCCCTGGACCATCACGAACTGGTCAAGGTCAAGATCAAGATCGGCGATCGGGAGGCCCGCAGCGCCATGGTGAATGCCCTTTGCGAACGGACTGGCGCGGCATTGATCCAGCGCATCGGATTCGTGGCCACCCTGTTTCGGCGCAATACCGAGAAGCCGGTGATCTCGCTGACGGGAACGCCCGCACTCAGTTGACGTAGAGCACTTCCAGGATTTCGTACTCCCGCGCGCCTCCGGGCGCCTGCACGGTCACCAGATCGCCCTCTTCCTTGCCGATCAACGCCCTGGCGATCGGCGAACTCACCGAGATCATGCCCTGCTTGATGTCGGCCTCGTCATCGCCGACGATCCGGTAGGTGACGGGATTGCCGTCTTCCGTGGCCTCCAGCTTCACGGTCACACCGAAGACCACCTTGCCGCTCTGCGGCAGGGTCGTGACGTCGATGACCTGGGCGTTCGACAGTTTACCCTCGATCTCGCGGATGCGGCCCTCGATGAAGCTCTGCTGCTCACGCGCGGCGTGGTACTCCGCGTTTTCCTTCAGATCGCCGTGGGCGCGGGCCTCGGCGATGGCGTGCACCACCCGCGGCCGGTCCTCGGTCTTCAGCCGGCGCAACTCCTCCTTCAGCTTCTCGGCACCCGCGACGGTCAGGGGGGTCTTGCTCATGATGTACTCCTGCCCTGCAGGCTCTCGGCGTGCAGGGCCTGCAGACAGAAGACGTTCTCGAATTCCAGGTGGTCCAGTGCCTGCACGGTGGCCAGGGCACCGGCAATGGTCGTCGTATAGCTGACCTTGTGCATCAGCGCCTCGCGACGGATGGTGAAGGAGTCCGCGGTCGCCTGCTTGCCCTCCACCGTATTCACGATGAAGCTGATCTCATCATTCTTGATCATGTCGACGATGTGCGGCCGGCCCTCGGTGACCTTGTTCACCACCGAAACCTCGACGCCCTCCGCCTGCAGGAAGGCCGCCGTGCCCCGGGTTGCCAGCACCTCAAAGCCCAGCTCCACCAGGCGCCGGCCCACCTTGGCCAGGGTGGTCCGCTTGTCGATCTCGCGCACCGACACGAAGGCCTTGCCCCGCGCCGGCAGCCGCACACCCGCCCCGAGCTGGCTCTTGGCGAAGGCCTCGGCGAAGCTTCGGCCGACACCCATCACCTCGCCGGTGGACTTCATCTCCGGCCCCAGGATCGGATCCACACCCGGGAACTTGGCGAACGGGAAGACCGCCTCCTTCACCGCGTAATAGGTCGGCCGCACGGGCTCCCTCAATGCCTGCGCCTTCAGGCTGGTGCCGGCCATGCAGCGCGCCCCGATCTTCGCCAGGGGCAGACCAACCACCTTGGACACGAAGGGCACCGTCCGCGAGGCCCGCGGATTGACCTCGAGGACATAGATGTCATCGCCCTTGATCGCAAACTGGGTGTTCATCAGACCGATGACCTTCAAGCCCAGCGCCATCCGGCGCACCTGCTCGGCCATCTCCTCCTGGAGACGGTCGGACAGCGAGAACGGCGGCAGCGAGCAGGCCGAGTCCCCGGAGTGCACGCCCGCCTGCTCGATGTGCTCCATGATGCCGCCGATGAAGACCTCCTGACCGTCGCAGACAGCATCGACGTCCACCTCGATCGCGTCGTCCAGGAAACGATCCAGGAGAACCGGGGCATCATTGGACACGGAGACGGCATCGCGCATGTAGCGCCGCAGATCCTCCTCGTCGCGCACGATCTCCATTGCCCGCCCCCCCAGCACGTACGAGGGCCGTACCACCAGGGGATAGCCGATCTCCGCCGCCAGCTTCTCGGCCTCGTCCTCGCTGCGGGCGGTGCGGTTGGGGGGCTGACGCAGGTCCAGCTTCTGCAGCAGGTGCTGGAAGCGCTCCCGGTCCTCCGCGAGGTCGATCGAATCCGGCGAGGTACCGATGATCGGCACACCTGCCGCCTCGAGATCGCGCGCCAGCTTCAGCGGCGTCTGGCCGCCGTACTGGACGATCACGCCGCGAGGTTTCTCCACCGCGACGACCTCGAGGACGTCTTCGAGGGTCAGCGGCTCGAAGTAGAGCCGGTCGGACGTATCGTAGTCGGTGGAGACCGTCTCCGGGTTGCAGTTGACCATGATGGTTTCGTAGCCATCCTCGCGCATGGCCAGCGCGGCATGGACACAGCAGTAGTCGAATTCGATGCCCTGACCGATCCGGTTCGGTCCGCCCCCCAGCACCATGATCTTCTCGCGGTCGGTGGGCTCGGCCTCGTTCTCCTCCTCGTAGGTGGAATACATGTAGGCGGTGGTCGTGGCGAACTCGGCGGCGCAGGTGTCGACGCGCTTGTACACGGGGTGCACGCCCAGGGCCTGGCGTTGCTTGCGTACCGCCTTTTCGGTTTCGTTGAGCAGCCTCGCCAGACGCCGGTCGGAAAATCCGCGGCGTTTCAGCTCGAACAGCTCTTCCGCACCCAGGTCGTTCAGGAAGCGGTCTCTGGTGCTCTTCTCGATTTCCATCAGCTGATGGATCTGGGCCAGGAACCAGCGGTCGATCGCGGTCAGCCCGAAGATCTCCTCGATGCTGAAACCGGCGCGAAAGCCGTCGGCAACATTGAAGATCCGCTCCGGCCCGGGGTTCGCGAGCAGCATCCGCAGCCGCTCTGCCACGTCCTCCGCCTTGGCGTCCACCATCTCGTCCAGGCCGTCGACCCCGATCTCCAGCCCGCGCAATGCCTTCTGCAGGGACTCCTGGAAGGTGCGCCCGATGGCCATGACCTCACCGACCGACTTCATCTGTGTGGTCAGGCGCGCCTGCGCCTGCGGGAACTTCTCGAAGGTGAACCGCGGAATCTTGGTCACCACGTAGTCGATCGAGGGCTCGAAGGAGGCCGGGGTCAGCCCACCGGTAATGTCGTTGCGCAGCTCGTCCAGGGTGTAACCCACGGCCAGCTTCGCGGCGATCTTGGCAATCGGGAAGCCGGTGGCCTTGGAGGCCAGCGCCGACGACCGCGACACGCGGGGGTTCATCTCGATCACGATCAGCCGGCCGTCATCCGGGTTCACCGCGAACTGCACGTTGGATCCACCGGTCTCGACGCCGATCTTGCGCAGCACGGCCAGCGAGGCGTCGCGCATGATCTGGTATTCCTTGTCGGTCAGGGTCTGCGCCGGGGCCACGGTGATGGAGTCGCCGGTGTGCACGCCCATCGGGTCGAGGTTCTCGATGGAGCAGACGATGATGCAGTTGTCCGCCTTGTCGCGGACCACCTCCATCTCGAACTCCTTCCAGCCCAGCGCGGATTCCTCCAGCAGCACCTCGTTGGTGGGCGACAGATCCAGGCCGCCCTTGACGATCTCCTCGAACTCCTCGCGGTTGTAGGCAATCCCTCCGCCCGAGCCACCGAGGGTGAATGAGGGCCGGATGATCACCGGGAACCCGATCTCCGGCTGCACCCGCTGCGCGTCTTCCCAGGAGTGCGCGATGAAGGCCTTCGGGGTGGCCAGTCCGATCTCGCTCATGGCCTCGCGGAAGCGCTCACGGTCCTCGGCCATGTCGATCGCATCCTCGTTGGCGCCGATCATCTCCACGCCGAATTTCTCCAGCACGCCCTGGTTGGCAAGGTCCAGCGCGCAGTTCAGCGCGGTCTGTCCGCCCATCGTCGGCAGCAGCGCGTCGGGACGTTCCTTCTCGATGATCCGCTCCACCACGCGCCAGTCGACTGGCTCGATGTACACGGCATCCGCCGTCTCCGGATCGGTCATGATGGTCGCCGGGTTGGAGTTGACCAGGATCACCCGGAAGCCCTCCTCGCGCAGGGCCTTGCAGGCCTGCGCGCCGGAATAGTCGAACTCGCAGGCCTGGCCGATCACGATCGGCCCGGCGCCGATGATCAGGACGCTCTGGATGTCGGTACGCTTGGGCATGACGGGGCAGCTCCGGAGTCGGATTCGAGTGCGGCGTGGGGAAGGAACTAGCGACGCGCGGCGCGCATCGCGGCGATGAAGTCATCAAAGGCAGGGGCGACGTCATGCGGACCCGGACTGGCTTCCGGATGGCCCTGGAAGCTGAAGGCCGGGCAATCGGTGCGGGCAATCCCCTGCAGGGTGCCGTCGAACAGGGACCGGTGGGTGGGCTCCAGACAATCCGGCAGGTTCTGTTCGTCCACCGCGAAGCCGTGGTTCTGGCTGGAGATCATCACCTTGTTGCTGCGCAGATCCTGGATCGGATGGTTGGCCCCGTGATGGCCGAACTTCATCTTCACCGTCCGGGCGCCGCTGGCCAGCCCGAGCAACTGGTGACCAAGGCAGATGCCGAAGAGCGGTTTCTGCTCTGCGCAGAAACTGCGGATGGTGGCCACCGCGTAATCGCAGGGCTCGGGATCCCCCGGGCCGTTGGACAGGAAGATCCCGTCCGGCTCCATGTCCAGGGCATCCTGCGCCGATGTCTGCGCCGGCACCACGGTCACTCGGCAGCCACGGTCGACCAGCATGCGCAGGATGTTGTGCTTGATGCCGAAATCGTAGGCGATCACGTGGAACTCGGCCTCGGTCGGGCTCAGGCGGTGCACCGGTCCGTCGAGGTTCCAGGTGCCGTCCAGCCATTCGTAGCGGTTCCTGGTCGTGACCTCGCGGGCCAGATCCATGCCCTTGATGCCGGGGAAGGCGCGCGCCTGTTCCAGGGCGCGTTCCACATCGATCTCGCCTCCCTGCATGCAGCCGTTCTGCGCCCCCTGCTCCCGCAGGATGCGGGTGAGCTTGCGGGTGTCGATCCCGGAGATGGCCACCACGCCGTGACGCATCAGGTAGTCGGGCAGGGACTCGCGGCTGCGCCAGTTGCTGACCAGCGGCGGCACGTCGCGCACGATCAATCCGGCCGCATGGACCCGCGCCGATTCGTCGTCCTCGGGGGTTGCGCCCACATTGCCGATGTGCGGATAGGTGAGGGTCACCAACTGCCGGGCGTAGGAGGGATCGGTGAGGATCTCCTGATAACCCGTCATCGCGGTGTTGAAGACCACCTCCCCGACGGTCTCTCCGACCGCTCCCACGGACTGGCCATGAAATACGGTTCCGTCTTCGAGAACGAGCACAGCGGGCACGGACACGGGCACCTCCGGAGTGGTGGCTTGCGCGCGACCCACCACTGCTTACAGTGGCGAGCACGTTGGCATACGGGATGGCGCTCAGTGTACGCGAGCGCTGAAACGCGGTCCAACCGGGTATTTCTCATTGGCCTCAGGCAGCGGCCCGACGGGCCGCTCACGCGCGGCGCATCCTGGGGGCGCGGCGGCTTGCCACCGCCGCCAGGGGCATGCGAACAACGCCCGGCATTCGATGGCGGGAGCAGGCTCCCGCACGCCAGAGCGGATCAGCGCAGGCCCAGGACGTCCTGCATGTCGTAGAGGCCGGGTTCCTGGCTGCCGAGCCATACCGCGGCCCGCACGGCACCGGCCGCGAAGGTCATCCGGCTGGTGGCGCGATGGGTGACCTCCACGCGCTCGCCATCGGCGGCAAACAGGGTGGTGTGCTCACCGACGATGTCGCCCGCACGGATGGTGGAAAAGCCGATGGTGCGGCGCTGACGCACCCCCGTGTGGCCCTCGCGGCCGTACACCGCGTCCCTGTCCAGGTCCCGGCCCAGGGCATCCGCGACCACCCTGCCCAGGCGCAGTGCGGTGCCGGAAGGGGCATCGACCTTGTGCCGGTGATGGGCCTCGATGATCTCGATATCCACCGCGTCGCCAAGGACCTGCGCCGCCAGCTCGACCAGCCTGAAGGTGAGGTTGACCCCAACGCTCATGTTCGGGGCATAGACCACCGGCACGGTCGTCGCGGCGGCGCGCAATTCCGTCTCCTGCGCGCTCGAGAGTCCCGTGGTGCCAACCACCAGGCGCTTGCCCTGCGCCCGGCACAGGGCCGCGTGCGCAACGGTGGCCTCCGGACGGGTGAAGTCGATCAACACGTCGAAGTCCGCGCTGGCGAAGGCGAGATCGGACACCACCCGCACCGCGGCATCCTGACCACCGAGTGCCTGGCCCACCAGGCCGCTCCCTTCCCGCTCACTGGCCGCACCCAGGCGCGCCTCCGGGTGTTCCGCCACGGCCTGCACCAGGGCCTGGCCCATGCGTCCGCCCACACCCGCGATCGCGATTCGCGTCATCTCAAGCATCTCCCTGTCCGCAACGTCATTGGCTCTTCCGGCAAGGTTACCGGGAAACCGGACGCAAGGGGTGCCCGGACCCCGGCTGCGGGACGCCTCTCCCGCGGCGCCGCAGCTGACGACACCCTTACCCGACCCGGTTGCGCAGCATGCCGAACATCGAGACCAGCACACCCAGCCCCGCCAGCACCGCCGCGAAGACATAGACCGAGGCCGGACTCACGCCGTCCCAGAGATACCCGCTGGCCAGCGCGCCAACCGCGCCCCCGAGCCCGAAACTCAGCGAGGAATACAGGGCCTGGCCACGGCCCTGCAGCCTGCCGGCAAAATGCAGGTGGATGAGGGAGATGGCCGCGGCGTGGTACACACCGTAGCTGGCGGCATGCAGGACCTGAATCAGGATCAGTGCGGACAGGGTCTCCGGAATCGTGGCCAGCAGCCACCAGCGCAGCGTGGTCAGCAGCAGTGCCATGGTGACCAGCGCCCAGGCACCGAAGCGCAGGATCAGGCGAGGCATCAACAGGAACAGCAGGACCTCCGCCGCCACGCCCAGGGCCCAGAGTTGCCCGGCGACGGCCCTGCTGAACCCCTGCCCCTCGACGTACAGGGTGAAGAAGGCATAGTAGGGTCCATGGCTGGCCTGCATGAAGAAGCAGGCCAGCAGCAGCGCGATCACCTCCGGCCGGCGCAGCACCGAGAACAGCGGGATCAGACCATCGCCGGAGTGGTCTGCGTCCGGAGGCTCGCGCACGCGCAGGGTGACGAGGTACAGCAGCAACAGGATTCCAAGGACGATCCACGGCAGCCAGGTGAGCGCCAGTGCGTCGAGCAGCCAGCCCAGCCCCGCGACGGCGACGATGAAACCGATCGAACCCCAGAGCCGGACCAGGGCATACCGGTGGCTATCGCGCCCCAGCGCGCGCAGGGTGGTGGCCTCGAACTGCGGCAGGATCGCGTTCCAGAAGAAACTGAAGACGGCCATCACGACCGCAAGCCACCAGTAGCCGGAGTGGAAGAGCACTCCGGTGAAGGTGAGCAATCCCGCCAGCGCGCCCAGGCGAATGATGGGCATGCGCACCCCGGCGCGATCGGCGAGCCAGCCCCAGACGTTCGGAGCGATGATCTTGGTCGCAAGGATGATCGCCATCAGCTCGCCGATCTGGGCACCGCTGAAGCCCAACTCGGAAAGATACGGCCCCCAGTAGGGCATGAACGCCCCGATGCTGGCGAAGTAGAAGAAATAAAAGCTGGAGAGGCGAACGTGCTGGTTCACGGGTTCATGGCCGTACTGGGGTCATCGCCGAAGACCCGGCGCAGCCGACGCGGGACCTCGACGGCAGGACGGGGCAGTTCAGGCCTGCCGGAAACAGGCCCGGGATGTCAGGAATCCTCGGCCCCGGACAGCTCGGTGAAATGGGGCAGCCCGCTGTTCACATCGGCATTCTGGGCCCGGTTGCGCAGGGCATGATCCATCAGGACCAGGGCCAGCATGGCCTCGGCGATGGGCGTGGCGCGAATCCCGACGCAGGGATCGTGCCGCCCCTTGGTCACCACCTCGACCGGCTCGCCTGCCGTGTTCACGGTGCGGCCCGGGAGGCGGATGCTGGAGGTGGGCTTCAGGGCCATGCTGACCCGGATGGTCTGCCCCGAGGAGATGCCGCCGAGCACCCCGCCGGAATGATTGCTCAGAAAACCCTCGGGGGACATCTCGTCCCGATGCTCGGTGCCACGCTGGTCGACCACGCCGAAGCCGTCCCCGATCTCCACCCCCTTCACCGCGTTGATGCTCATCATGGCATGCGCGATGTCGGCGTCGAGGCGGTCAAAGATCGGCTCGCCCCAGCCCGGGGGTACGCTGCGGGCCTCCACCTCGATACGCGCCCCCACGGAATCGCCGGACTTGCGCAGTTGGTCCATGTAGGCCTCGAGTTCCGGCACCCGATCGGGGTCCGGGGCAAAGAAGGGGTTCTGTTCCACGGCGGCCGCATTCCGGAACGCCACCCGGATCGGCCCGAGTTGCGACAGCCAGCCCCGGATCTCGACCCCGTAGCGATGTGCAAGATAACGCTTCGCGATGCCGCCAGCCGCCACCCGGAGCGCGGTCTCCCTTGCGGAACTGCGGCCGCCGCCCCGGTAATCCCGCAGTCCGTATTTCTGCTGGTAGGTGTAATCGGCGTGGCCGGGGCGGAAGCGGTCCTTGATATCGCCGTAATCCTTGGATCTCTGGTCGACGTTTTCGATCAGCAGCCCGATCGGGGCGCCCGTGGTCAGGCCCTCGAACACGCCGGAGAGGATCCGCACCCGGTCCGGCTCGCGGCGCTGGGTGGTGTGGCGCGACTGCCCGGGGCGGCGGCGGTCCAGATCACCCTGCAGGTCCTCCTCCCGTAGCGGAAGGCCCGGGGGGCAGCCATCGACAATGGCGCCCAGGGCCTGGCCGTGGCTCTCGCCGAAGGTGGTGACCACGAATGACTTTCCGAAGCTGTTTCCTGACATCGGCATAGTTTAGCCCGAGGCCACCCCTGGTGGATATCGCGCCGGGCCGACGCATCCCCTTCCCGAAGGAACGGCGTATGATAAATCTTGAGGTGGCATGCCCGGCAAAGTGCAGCCCTAGGGGCCTGAAGGAGGGAATATGTCCGCTGGCGGGCAAGAACGCGGGATGAAGGCAGCCGTGATCCCGGATCACGATCTCTCGCGGATGCTGCTCGACAGCCTGTCCACGGGAGTGTTCGGCCTCGACCGCTCGGGGCGCTTCACCTTCCTGAATCGCGCCGCCATCCGTCTGTTCGGTTTCACGGCGCCGGAGAGGGTCCTGGGCAAGGAAAGCCATGCCCTGACCTGCCACGCCAACGATCTCGGCATCCGTTACTCGGAATCCGACTGCCCGATCTATCGGGTGATCGCTACCGGCAGAGTCCTGGAAAGCGCCACGGATACCTTTCGGCGCACGGACGGCAGCCCCTTCTTCGCCCAGGTGCACGCGGCACCGCTGTTCGATGACATCGGCGACGTCTGCGGCGCCGTCGTTGCCGTGGAGGACATCACCGAGCGCCTGTTGCGCGAACGCACACTGGCCCAGTACAAGGCCGTCTTCGAGGCCTCTCGCGACGCGATCGTCCTGCACGATCAGCGCGTCATCATACACTGCAATCCTGCGACCATCGCCCTGTTCAACGCCAGCACCCGGAACGACCTCGTCGGCGGTCATCCCGGTGGCTTCTCGCCCGCGTTCCAGCCCGATGGAAGGGCCTCGCGGGAGGCAGCGGATACCTACGTCAGGCAGGCGCTGACAGAGGGATCCGTGGCCTACGAGTGGCTTTATCAGGCACTGGACGGACACATCTTCCCGAGCGAGGTCATGCTCAGCCGGGTCGATCTCCCGGAGGGTCCCATCCTGCAGGCGGTCATCCGCGATGTGACGGAGCGGCAGATGGCGGAACGTGCGCTGCGCCGAAGCGAATCCGAACTGGCTGCCGCCCAGGAGATCGCGCATCTGGGCAACTGGGTCTGGGAGATCAAAGGCGGCGCGATCACCTGGTCAGACGAGGTCTACCGCATCTTCGGAATCGAGCCGGGCGGCTTCAGCCCGACCTTCGCCGACTTTCTGCGCATGGTGCACCCCGCGGACCGGGAGCCGGTCCGGAAGGCCGTCGACAAGGCTGTGGATGGCCTCAGCGAATACGACCTGGAGCATCGCATCCTGCGCGCGGATGGCAGTCAGCGCATCGTTCACGAACGCGGCCGAATCGTGCAGGACTCCACCGGACAACCGGTGCGCATGCGCGGGACCGTGCAGGACATCACCGAACGCCGCAGCCTCGAGGACCAGCTTCGCTACGAACGGAATCTCGGGGATACCGTGCTCGAGGGCCTGCCGGCGATCTTCTTCCTGCTCGACACGAAGCGCAACCTGGTCCGATGGAACCGGAACCTGGAAGAGGTCACCGGCGCGACGGCTGAAGAAATCCGTGCAGCCCATGCCCTCGACTTCGTCGATCCTGTGGACCGAGAACGCGTTGCGGAGGCCATCAGCACGACCCTTCGCGAGGGATCGGCCGAAATCGATGCCGGCCTTGTTGCCCCGAATGGCAGCATCGTCCCCTATTTCTTCACCGGCAACCGGGTGACGCTGGACGGCCAGACCTTTCTGGTGGGTTTCGGGGTGGATCTGTCGGAGCGCAGGCGCCTGGAGGAGGAACTCGAGCGCCAGGCCGCCCACGACCACCTCACCGGTCTCTACAATCGCTGGAAATTCGAGGAGGCCCTCGAGCTGGAGATGGAACGCACGCGACGCTATGGCGCGACGTTCTCCCTGATCATGTTCGATATCGACCACTTCAAGCGCGTCAACGACCGCCATGGCCATGACGCCGGGGACACCGCGCTGCGGAAGATGGCGGATCTGGTCCGGCACCAGATCCGCCGCACCGACGTCCTGGCCCGGTGGGGCGGTGAGGAATTCATGCTGCTGCTCTCCGAGACGAGCCTGGATGACGCGCTGCAACTCGCCGAGGCCACCCGCCGACGGGTGGGGGATGCGGAGTTCCCGGATGCCGGCAGACTCACCATCAGTCTGGGGCTGACTGAACACAAACCCGGCGAAACGATGTCCAACCTGCTGAAACGCGTTGACGCGGCGTTGTATCAGGCCAAGGAACGCGGCCGCGACTGCACCGTCGCGCTCTAGTGAACGAGGGACCACCATGACCGACGCACCGTTACCGAAGCGGGTTGCCCCGCAGCAGGCCTTCGCAAGCATCCAGGCACGCCCCAGGGACCTCCTGGTGGACATCCGCTCGACCATGGAATATCTGTTCGTCGGACATCCGGTTGGGGCGGTGCATATCCCTTGGATCGATGAACCCGACTGGGTCGAGAACCCGCACTTCGTCGCCCAGGTCCGCAAGCTCCTGCTGGGCGGCATCGGCGATGAGGGGGAGGACGCCCCGGCCGTCTTCCTGATCTGCCGCAGCGGGAAACGCTCGCTGGTTGCCGGCCAGGCCCTGATCGCGGAGGGAATCGAAAACGTCTACTCGGTGGACGAGGGCTTCGAAGGCCCCCTGGATAACGAACACCGGCGTTCCACGACTGCGGGCTGGCGCTTTCATGGCCTGCCCTGGGAACAGTGTTGAACCCGCACCCATCCCAGCGGGGCCAGGCTCCGGGAAGTGCTGATCGGCACGCTGGGAACGGCTCCTGATCGACGGTTCCTCCATTCGCCACAGGGGGGGCGGTGGAGGCATCGCGCCCGGCCAACAGAGGCGCGACTGGAGGCGACCGGATCAGCCCTACCCTGGCAGTTGCTCCCGCGTCAGCAGGAAGACACCCTCACCGCCGCCGGCGAACTCCAGCCAGGTGAAGGGTAGATCCGGGAAGGCCGCCTCCAGCGCCGGTTGGCTGTTGCCGACCTCGACGATCAGGACGCCGCCTGGATTCAGATGGGCCCTCGCCCCCGCGAGTATGCGCCTGACGATATCCAGGCCGTCTCTCCCCGCCGCCAGCCCCAGCGCCGGTTCATGACGATACTCGGGCGCCAGTTGCGCCATCTCCCCCGCGTCCACGTACGGCGGATTGGCGACGATCAGATCGAACCCCGGGGCGTCCGCGAAACCCTCGAAGACATCGCTGACGATCAGCGTCACGCGATCTTCCAGGCCATGCTCACGCATGTTGCGCCGCGCGACCGCGAGCGCGTCGGGCGACAGGTCGGACAGCCAGACCTCGGCGTCGGGCAATACCGTGGCCATGGCCAGTCCGATGCAACCGCTCCCGGTACACAGGTCCATGGCCCTGTTGATGGTGTCAGGATCCAGCCATGGGCTGAAGCCGGCCTCGATCAGTTCGGCGATCGGAGAGCGGGGGATCAGGACGCGTTCATCGACGTAGAATGGCAGCCCCATGAACCAGGCCTCTCGGGTGATATAGGCCGCCGGTTTGCGCGTGGCGAGGCGCATGCGCAGCGACGTCTCGACCCGGCACCGCTCGGCATGCGCCAGGCGGCTGTCCCACCAGGTTTCCGGAAGATCCAGGGGCAGGGCCAGGGCATGCAGTACCAGCCAGGCCGCCTCGTCGATGGCGTTATCGGTACCATGGCCAAAGGTCAGCCGGGCCGTTCGGAACTGGCTGGCACCGAAACGAATGAAATCGCGGATCGTCCGCAGATCTGTGACCGGATCCATGGGAAGCCTTCAGGATGATGGGTTGCCGTAGACCGCGCAGCCTGACCAGGGCCCATCGGCGGCGACAGGCGTTCATGCTGGCATCGCCACGCGGATTGCCTCACTCTACAACATTCTGGTTGCAGCAGCCGCGGTACAGGGCTGGTATGCGCGCGCAGGGAAACGCATTTGGACCGGGTGCTTTCGTATAATCCAGGATTGAGGTGGTCGGAACGCCGCGAAGGCGGCGTGGATGCCCGGCGTGGCCGTTCTGTCGCCCCGCCGGCCGATCACAGCGCAGGCGCCGCGCGCCAGGCCGCAAGAGGGTATTGATGATCAACTCCATTAGTGTTCTGTTCGTGACCCGTGATCCGGAACCCGCCGGGCAGGTCATCGGCCGTATCCGTTACCGCGGTCACGCGGTGCGTCCGAAACAGGCCGGCAACACCAGGGATCTGGATCGCCTGCTTCAGAGCCACCGGTTCGATGCCGTCGTCCTGATTGACACCGACATGGATATTGGCCTGGAGGAACTCACCGAGTCACTGCACCGCGCCGGCCGCCAGACCCCCATCGTGATGCTCACCGACCATGCCCAGGAACTGCGTCTGAGCGCGGTGGAGAGCGGCGCCTTCGCCGTCGTGGATACGCAGAATCACGAAGTCGCGGCGGCCATGACGCTGAAGGCGGTCGAATACCTGAACAAGGGCCGTGAGATCAACCATCTGCGCACACTGCTCCAGGAAGCGGACCGGCGCTATCTGCTGATGCTGGACAGTTCGCGTTATCCCATCGCCTGCTTTCACGAAGGGGTGGCCACCTATGCCAACGATACCTGGCGCGACTGCTTCGAGATGGACCTCAGCGAGAGTCTGGACCGGCTGACCCTGCAGGACCTGGTGGTACCCGACCAACATGACGATCTGAGCCACATCCTCCGTGTTCGCCAGAACCAGCCCGAAAACGTGGAGACCTGCGAGACGCTGACACTGCGCACCCGGCGCGGACAGACCTTCGATGCCGATCTCCTCCTGACCGGAGCGGTGATCGGGGGAGAGCCCTGCACGGTCGTCCACCTGTCCTTTTCCGGGGGGGATTCCGGGCTGCAGGAACTGAGCGGCCCCTCGACCGCGCCGCTCGGCAACCCACGCGGTCTCGGGCACTTCTCCGAGCCGGGCCGGGAGGCTCCACCCGCTACCGGCAAGCGATCCGAAACGTCACCGGAGCCGCCTCCCCGGCCCCGTGAAACCGCACGGACGGAGACTGCGCCCCCGCCGAACCCACCGCCGGCGGCACAGCCCATGGACGGCGTCCGCCGACAGAAGGACTTCCTGCAAACGGTCGAGAGAATGCTCGCCGACACCTCGCGTTCGGAGCGGCCTCTCGGCCTGCTGGTATGCGCCCTGGACACCGGGGAGCGGCAACCTGACACGGCGCTCGAGATGCTTGGAGACGCCCTTCAGGAAATGCTGAAGCAGGGCCTTCCGAAGTCGGCAACCATCGCCCGCCTGGAGAAGAGCCACTGCGGCGTCGTACTGTCCGATGCCAGGCGCACGGAGATCGAAACCCTGCTCGAGACCCTGATGCAGCAGGTCCAGGGGCAGACCATCCCTCTCGGCGACGAAGTCATCGTGACCACCTCCCTCTCCTGCGGCGTGGTGCTCGCGGACGATACCGAGTCGTCCGCCCCGGAACTCCTCGAGCGGTGCCAACAGGCCTTTGCCGAGGCCCGCGCCAGTGGCGGGGCCTGTTTCCGTTTCCGCGGACCGCCGGGCATACAGCAGGGCGATCCCGAGGGTGACATGATCTGGAAGACACGCATCGAGGACGCGGTGCGGCAGAATGGGTTGAAGCTCCTCTACCAGCCCATCGTCAGTCTCCAGGGGGAGGACACACCACGATATGATGTCTTCGTCCGGCTCGAGTCGGACGGCGGTGAAACCTACGAACCCACCGATTTTCTGCCGGCAGCGGAGCGCAGCGGCGTTGCAGCACCCCTTGATCGCTGGATCATTCAACATGCCGTTGGCGCGTTGTCCAAGGAACTGGAACGCAATCCCCGGACGACATTCTTTGTCAGACTGAGTCAGGGCTCGCTCGAAGGGGAGCAGGTGGTCGGCTGGTTGCAGAAGTTCCTCGAGAACTCCAAGGTGCCGCCGGAGAATGTGGTCGTCGAGTTCAAGGAGGCCACATTGCTGACCCAACTGGATGGATCGATCGCAACCGCCCGGGGTCTGAGGGACATGGGGGTTGGGCTTTGCATCGGGGACTTCGGCAATGGCCTGGACCCGTTCAAACTCCTGGAACAGGTGGAGGCGGGCGTGATCAAGCTTGACGGCGCCTACGTGAGTCGACTGGCGCAGGATGATGCCGCCCAGGAATCCGTCAAGGAACTCACCCAGAAGATCCATGAATCCGGTGGACAGGTCATCGTCCCGATGGTCGAGGACGCTGACACGCTGGCGATCCTGTTCAGCATGGAGGTCAACCTGGTGCAGGGCTACTTCGTGCAGCCCCCCAGCGAACAACTGGATTTCGACTTCGCCAGCGGACTCTAGTGGGCCATGCGGGAAATTCGGTGACTATGGAGCATCGCCAGAAGCGCCGGAGCAAGGCGGGCAAGTGCAGGAATAATGGACCTATTTCAAACTTGCCCAACGCAACGCCGCGCTATCCGAAGAGACCTCCGGCCCCCCGGGGTACTTCGCCTGACCAGCCTCGTTCACGGATCCCACCCATATGACCCTCGTCGACATCCTTCTCGCGCAACTGCTCCGGCTCCTGCCTCATCATGGCATCTCCAGGCTGGTCCACCGGTTC